>CAZZXL010000015.1:0-51493 GCA_964658035.1 uncultured Acetobacteraceae bacterium | reverse complement strand
AATGAACCGGGAGGCGAATACACTGCTGTCCAAGAGTGCTGGAATTGCCGATGAAGGTTCAAGACTCACCGTGCTTGGACTGGGCATGAAGTCCGAGATCGAAAAGGCGCGCGAACAGGTGCAGAACCTCGAGTAATCGATAGATTGGTAAGAAAAGGGGATTAGGTTGGCAGGAATTCTGTTCATCATTTCGGCGCCGTCAGGTTCGGGAAAGTCGACGCTGGTGAACCAGTTGCGGTCATTGACAGCCGATCTGGAGTTTTCCATTTCGTACACGACGCGAGCCCCGCGCGGCTCCGAGCAGGATGGCCGCGAGTACCACTTCACTACGCGTGAGGCATTCGAGAAAATGGTCGCCGAAAGCGAGTTCCTGGAGTGGGCCGAGGTGTTCGGCAACTACTATGGCACGGCCCGGCACACGCTGGTTGATGCTGAATTGCGCGGCAACGACCTGCTGCTCGATATTGACGTGCAGGGAGCTGAGCAGGTGCGGCGGTCCATGGCCGATGCGGTCACTATCTTCGTGATGCCGCCGAATCCTGAGATCCTGGCGACCAGGCTGCGCAATCGCAGTCGTGCGGAAGGCAGCTTGTCAGAGGAAATTATCCAGCGGCGCCTCGCCCAGGCCCGCCATGAAATAGAAAACTACCGGCGTTACCGTTACATCCTTGTGAATGACGTACTGGACCGGGCGGTGGACGAACTGGCGTCAATCGTCGTCGCGGAACGTGGGAGCCGACAACAAGAGTATGCTGATCCTGAGGCATTGCGAGCAAGACAGGTCGCGAACCAATGCCTGCAGTCAAATGCCACAGAGCGTTTACAGCCGGTGTTGCTGTCGTTTGGTCTTCAGCTCGCCGCAGTGCAGGTTTAACAAAGGTTATGCAGAACTTCAGGGGGTTATACGCGCTATGGATATCCAGGAAGGTTTCGACAGCAACTATCGCTTCGTCCTTGTAGCAGCAAAACGGGCGCGGCAGCTCCAGGGCGGCTCGCTGCCTATGGTCACCTCTTCTTCGACCAAGGCCTGCCGGGTTGCGCAGGACGAGATCGCAGCCGGCAAGGTGCAATACACCAAGACCACCAACGTCATCCGCAAGCCTGAAATTCGTGCTGAAGACCTGCCCCCGGTCAGCGAAGTCTAGGGCCTTACCAAGTTGCACCAGGATAGGTGCCTCAGCTAGTAGCGGTATTTACCTGTGGCCCGTGAGTTATCAGCGATGTAGTGCTGGACGCGGGCCGGGTATTTCTCGTTACTGGTCAAGTTGCGCTCATCTCCATGCGCCCTTGCTCTAACTGCCATCTATCTTCAACTGCCGTCTATCTTCGCGACGCTTCATCATCGTATCGACTCCACTAAGTCAAAGAGCAATTACTGGGGACAATCACTCGCGCTTGTTTTGAGTGTTGCTTCTGCGTTCTGTGCGATGCCGCTGCTGACGAAGGCGAGCCGCACCATGAGAAGAACGGCGACGCATTTGTACCGAGGTTGAGACGAAATCCAACCTTATGGCCGATGTGTGTCTTCTGGCTGTCCGCGAAGATGGTTCGCGCCTAGTAAGAGCATTCAAACGCACATGTATCCATCTGCTCCCACTTACAACCATGACAAATATCCGTCACTACTGAGCCTGTTCGATTAGCCAGTTCGTGTCGGCCAGGTGATAGCCGATCTGACGAAAATCGTCAGCAACAATTCTTTATTTCCATCTCCACCAAAACAGCTTTCCGAAGACTTCAAGCCTCACGACCGATGCCGAAACGGAAGCTAGTCATATTTTTCCTGGAGACCAGATGAAATTCCATATTCGATCCCTTGTATTCTCGCTGTTACTGACTCTGCCAGTCTTGATGTGTGCAGTTCAATCGCAGGCGCAAGCTACGACCGCTTCCATTCACGGCATGGTCAACGATCCTGGTGGCGCTGTTGTTGCCCATGCCGCCGTGACGGTGGTGAACACGAGCACGGGCGTCTCAAGTACCCATGACACCGATAGCAAAGGATATTTTGTCTTTCCTGATCTCCATATAGGTGGACCATATAGCGTCACCGTGGTCAAGAACGGATTCCAGAAGTTCGTTTCTACGGGGATCATGCTGGACTTGAGCTCTTCCCGCGAAGTGGAAGCAAGGCTACTTATCGGCGCTTCCTCTCAGACCGTCCAAGTGCATTCTGCACAAATTCAGGTGGAGAGAGGAGACGCGCAGCTAAAGAACGTGATCGGTGCAGCCGAACTTGAAGAACTGCCTACTTTAGGCCGCGATGCAGTACAACTCCAAAAGACAGCACCGGGGGTGGTTGAATCCAATGATCGTGAAGGCACTTTCTCTACAAATGGAAGCCAGACTCAGGAGAACTCCTATCTTCTGGATGGCACAGACATCAACGACATTCTCCTAAACCAGCCGGGCATCACCGTAAATCCTGATGCGCTGGCAGAAATAAATATCATCTCAAGTACCCTTGATCCGCAGTTCAGCCGCAACTCCGGTGCCATTGTTGATGAAGCATTAAAGAGTGGTACGAACCATTTTCATGGCGATGGATTCGAATTCTATCGCGATACATTCTTGAACAATGGCAACTACTTCTCAGCGACGCGCCCCGTGTTTCACCAGAATGTTTTTGGAGGAACACTGGGCGGTCCCATCTACAAAGACCGGGCATTCTTCTTCGTGGCCTACCAGGGTCTTAGAAGTCGTACCGCGCAGACGCAGCTCACACAGGTTTTCAGCGGAGCCCAGCGAGGTGGAGACTTCTCGAACGACGGCCACTTGTCAGGCAATCCGATCCCCTTCCCCGGTGGTTTGCAGGGGAAGGCAGGCTTCTGCCCGCCGGGTACGCCGTGGAACAAATGCTTCCCCGGCGGACAGATACCAGTTTCAAACTTCGATCCTATTTCATCACGGCTGCTTAACACCTATGTTCCCCCGTCTAACTTCACCAGCGGCGGTATTAACTATTACAACTTCAATGCTCCGAACACTGCGGGCGGCGATCAGGGAATCATTCGGATTGATGATCAATTGACATCTAAGGATGCACTCTGGGCTTCGACAATCTTCGACTCAAGTCCAAGTACAAATACCTTGCCACTACCCTCGACTGAAGCTACCGGTACGGGCGCCAATCTGCCGGGCTTTGCGGCAGATAATTCCGCACATATCAAGATCTTTAACGCATCCTGGACACACATTTTCAACAGCAGCACGATCAATGAATTGCGTGCCGGCTACTTCCGCTATAACTTTGCGGAGTTGGAGCCGGCTGCGGCTACGCTTGCCGCGCCCTCCTCTTTTGGCTTCAACATCATTCCCCAGGATGGAGCCGCAGGAACGTTGCCGTTTATCAATGTGAATGGATACTTTGCACTCGGCTTCAGTACGAACGGGCCACAGCCTCGCAAGGATGAAAACTACGACTACTTCGATAATTTCAGCAAGGTGGCAGGGCGTCACGACTTGAAATTTGGCGTCAACGTAGAGCGCTTCGTCTTCAGCAATCCGTACTACTCCAACAACAGCGGAGCATTTAGCTTCGTTCCTTCGGGCACTTACAGTTCAGGTGATTCGGCAGCAGATTTTTTGCTCGGTGTTCCCGCTACGTACAATCAGGGCTCCGGCTATTTTGTGGATGTTCGTGCGTCCCAATACTATGCGTATGCTCAGGACCATTGGAGGGTCTCGGAGAATCTCATGTTGGCTTATGGCATGGGGTATGACGTAGAAACTCCATTTGAAAACCTGCAATATGGGGGAGTGGGCGTGACCTGCTGGTTCCCCAATCACGCGCAGTCCAAAGTATTTCCGAATGCCCCTCCGGGATTGCTTTACCCGGGAGATCCAGGATGTAACAGGAATGGCGGACCGACGACCCACTGGAAGCATGTTTCCCCACGTGCCGGTTTTTCGTGGGCCCCAGGCGACGCCTTCGGTGCACTTTCCGGAACCCCCGGTCAACACGCCCTTGTCGTTCGCGGTGGCTTTGGAGTTTATTGGAATCGACCACAGAGTGAAGGTACGCAGGAAAATTCTAACGATGCACCGTTTTCTGAGAACAGTCTGGGAGCGGCAGGCCTCGGAGGAAGTCCGAGCTTCGCGAATCCGTTCAGTGACATCGCAGGAACCGCAGCCGCTTCCTATGGAGCGAACCCCTTCCCCTATACCGCTCCGAAGCCAGGCCAGAACGTGAACTTCTCCTCTCTTTATCCATTGGAGATGGATAACCTGACCTCTGCATTTGACGTCCCGTATACTTATAACTTCAATCTGAATGTGCAGCGCTCGCTGCCGAGCAGTATGGTGCTCACAGTAGGATACGTCGGCTCGCTCGGCAGGAAATTGATGCGCGCAGGTGATGGCAACCGGACCACGCAGGCTGGACATGATGCCTGCCTGAGTGGCACTGGAACGGGCGCACCAATTGTCCTCGGCGGCAACACCTTCTCATGCGTACAACTCGCTAATGCGCAATCGCTCTATTTCCCGGGTAATAAAACACAAACAGCAACGGTTCCGGGTACCCAAGTTCCGGGAGTGTTCCCGAATGGACTTCCTGATTATCTTTCCATCGGCGCCATGTACACCAATGGTGCTTCGAGTTACCATTCGCTGCAGGTATCGCTGGCGAAGGCACCTACTCATGGCCTCTACTTTTCTCTGGCTTATACCTTTAGTCACGGACTTGATAATGCATCCGGCCTGGAGGATTCCGTGGCCAACGGCTATGGAAGCAATTATGTTCCCGGCTTTGAGCACCTTAGCTATGGAGACTCGGCCTACGATGCCCGTCAGCGACTTGTAGGGCTGTACAACTATGAAGTGCCGGTGCCTCATGCAATCTCAGACAATGCCTACACCCGTCCAGTGTTAGCGGGATGGCACCTTTCAGGAATTACTGCGCTTCAAACAGGATTTCCAGTCACCATTTACGATGCCGGTGTTTTCAATTCACTTTACTGCGATCAGTTCAGTTTTGTGAACTGTCCAGACGTTCCGAATACTTCGACCTTCCACATCAAGACAGAAAATCCCAGGCACGCTGGAAATTATTGGTTCAATCCTGCCACGTTTTCGCAAGAGCCAATCGGCACGTTTGGGAATGTGAAGCGGAACTTTTTCCACGGTCCCGGATTCAACTACTCCAATTTCGAGATTTACAAGAATCTACCAGTCGGTCACTCCGAGAGCCCGCGTTACTTTCAATTGCGCCTGGAGGCCTATAACGCCTTCAATCACACCAATTTCGCAAACCCAAATGGCAACTTCGGCGCCGGCTCGCCAGTCTTTGGATCGATTAACTCCGTCGATCAACCGGTCAATCCCAGCGGAGATCCGCAACCCGGACGCGCCATTCAACTCGGAGGCAAATTCTACTTCTAGGCTCTACTGCGCGTTAGGGGCGCAATCTTTTTCCCCTGCGCATGAGCCGTGATCCGAGGAAGGCACAATCGCAGAAGTGTGGGAGAACCGCGCTTCGCCCACCCTCTCCATTCGCCGGTACCTCTCGAGGTGTCGTAAAACGATCGGTGCGTCGGCCTCTGAACAACTAAAGTACATCCTCAACTCTGGAGAGAATGAACGATGAATTCCCAGCGAGACGATCTCACAAGCCTGCCCGATAGCGTTCACGCTGCCGACTCGCATACCCGGATCAGTATCACAGATGAAGCCGAAGCGGAAGGCGAGATCGCTGCTGTCTACCAGTACTTTCGTGACAAGATGGGACGCCGGAATGTGCCTGGCCTTTTAAAATGCTTCAGCACCAATCCCACCGCGGCCCGCCTGATGGTCGACATGGGAGCTGCCATTCTCTTCCATGATGGTTTTCTCTCAAGGCGTCAGAAGGAGATGATCGCCACTTACGTTTCCAGCATGAACCGTTGCCCATATTGCCTCGACAGTCATGGGTACTTCCTCACCTTACAGGGTGTAAGCAGCGAGACGACAAATGATCTGGCGACCTGCCGGCTTGATGAAGCCGGCATCTCCCTTGAGGAACGGGAGCTACTTCGTTTTGCCGGGAGAGTGGATTCAGAATCTTCGCAGATCGTTAATGACGACGTGGAGCGTTTACGCGCGTTGGGTTGGAAGGAAGAGCAAGTCGCTGAGGCAGTTCACGTGTCCGCCATGATGGCTTTATGCAATCGTGTTGCAAATACCTTCGGGCTCACCTCTCAAGGGCTCATGGGGATGAAACTAACCAAGCTTGATTGACCTCAATTCAGCAGGTTGATATAGATGGCGAAGTTGATCTTCAGTTAAGAGTATCGCTCGTCCGCCCTTGGTTCGCTGTAGTTTGTCACTGGCGTTTTGCTCTTCACAATTCGCAATGGCGTTTTGCCCTTCACAATCAGAGCGGTCCCTGTTTCTGGTTGGAAAGCCGGAGGGCCAACCTGATCAAAGCCTGTCCCTTATGGCGCCGAGTCTCATTAGCTGGACGAACATCAATTGCTGTCCTGCTTCTAGCGATGAGGGGGAAGATGAAAATGTTCATACGCTGTAATGGCGTGGCGTTAAGCTTTTTCCATTTGACCTTTTTGGCAGTTTTTAGGAAACTGGGGCATTCGCCCTACGACTTGGCGAAAACTTCCCCTGGTGTCGAAGTGAGGCCAACGTTTGCTCTATCATCCCGGTATTTCCCCACGGTTGCGTGCACTGTTCATCTGTCTTATCTGCCTGGTGGGTATCCAACTCACCCAGAGTGCCTTGGCACAGATTGATCAGGGCGGGATTACCGGTACCATCACGGATGGGGCCGGAGCTGCCATCCCAGGCGCCAATCTCACGCTGGTGAATCAGGACAACAATCTCTCGTTTGCCCGGACAAGCTCAGCAAACGGTGATTACACCTTCTCGCCGCTCAAGATCGGTTTGTACACGCTTACCGTGAGCGCGCCCGGTTTCAAAGAGTTGAAGCAGGAAAATATCCGCGTTAACGTGAGCCAGAATGTCGGACTGAAACTTTCCCTGAAGCCGGGCGCAGTCAGCGATACTGTCACGGTGACATCTACGCCGGAGCTCCAGACCGAAGACGCATCCACTGGTCAGGTATTTTCAGCCCAGGTGATTAATGACACCCCGCTTGATGGGCGAAACTATGTGTTCATCGCGCAACTCACGACCGGTGTAGCGGCACCTAATCAGGGCTTTCGACAAGTGGCAGGGGCTGGAGATTTTACTTCCAACGGCAGCCGGATTTCGCAAAATGACTTCGTGCTGGATGGTGTTGACAATAACTCAAACCTGCAGGATTTTTTAAACGGAGCGACGTATGCAGTTCGCCCCCCTCCGGATGCTTTAGCCGAATTCAAGGTGCAAAGCAGCGACTATGACGCAGAACTGGGACACTCGACAGGCGCTGCCATAAACGCATCGATCAAGTCGGGCACCAACCAGATCCATGGGTCGCTTTGGGAGTACCTGGAGAACGATCGCATGAATGCCGCCGACTACTTTGACAGGACCGGCAAAACAGCATTTCATCAGAACCAGTTTGGCGCCACGCTAGGCGGTCCCATCTGGCGCAACAAGCTTTTCTTTTTCGGTGATGTGCAGGCTACGCGTATCTCATCCTTTGTCTCTGCACAGCCAAACAACACGGTGCCGACAGCGCTGGAGCGCACGGGCAACTTTACCGAGCAACTGGATGCAAACAAGACCAATGGCAATGGCTCCATTCCGCTCTATCTGCCCGGCGGCAACAGCACGCCGTCCGCGGGCGCTGCGGAAGCGCCCGGCACCCCGCAGCGCTATCTCAACTGCAATGGAGTAGAGAATGTCATCTGCCCCGGTCAGGTAAATGCGGTCGCGAAACGGATACTCGGTCTATTCCCTGTGCCGAATCAAGGTGTCCCCGGGCAGGTCTACCAGAACTACACGGTTCCAGCGACCTCGGTTTCGAACAATACGACCCAGTACGATCTACGCGTCGACTTCAATCCATCAGAGCATGACCAGATCTTCGGTCGCTACAGCTACTCCAACAATCCCGAGAACTTTACTCCTCCGTTTGGTATCCTCGACGGCGGCGGCTTCGGTTCCACCGGTCAGAATTCGAACTACGGCAAGAGCGGAGTCATTGGCTACACACACTTCTTCGGGCCAACAATCTCTAATGAATTCCGTGTTGGTTTCAACTACCTGAACGCTTCCTATCTGCAGGAAAACAGTCAGACAGACATTGCAGCGCAGTACGGGCTGGGTGGTATTCCAAGCGGTCCAAATCTCGGCGGTTTTCCTTCTATAAGCTTCGGTAGCACAATACCTATCAACGGCATCGGTGTGCCTGGCTATGAGCCATCTGCCGAGAAGCAGAATGTGCTGAACATCGTTGACAACGTGTCGAAGATCTTCGGAGCGCATTCGGTCAAGGTTGGCATCAACTTCCAGCACATCCGTTTCTACGGTCTGCAGCCACCGAACGGCATCGGGAGCCAGAGCTACAGCGGCACGTACACCGCAGATCCCGGGCAGCCGACAGTATTGACTGGTTCAGGTGCAGCGGATTTTCTGCTCGACGACATGAACAGTTCGAACCTGAATACCGTGACGCCGTTCACAGATTTACGCTGGTATGAATCTGCCTATGTTCAGGACGATTGGAAGGTGAACTCGCGGCTGACTGTAAACCTTGGTCTTCGTTATGAGTACACGGAACCACAGCGTGAACTGCATAATGAGCAGGCAAACTTGATCGCCAACTACAAGCCGAACAACCAGGGAAGCGGCACGTATCTGATTCCGCAGTCGCAAAAAAACTATCCCATTCCGCCAGCGCTGCTGGCGTCGCTGACGGCGGACAACATTACGATTAAATATTCGTCGAATGATTATCTCGTCAATCCGCAGCATTTCAATTTTGCGCCGCGCATCGGTATCTCTTTTGCTCCTGATGCGCGCAATGTCTTCCGCGCCGGTGGCGGGTACTTCTTCGGGGGCTTGGAAAATGTTGGACTTGGATTAAACCTGGCGAATAATGCTCCATTTTTTGTTGACTCCGGTTTCATTCCCAATCCCAATATCTGCCAGAACGTGAATAACGTCGTGACCTGCCCGACGAATGGCCAGACGCTTGAGACGGGCTTTGGCGCGGCTGCAACCAGTGCTTCTGCCTTGGCGGCGGCAGCCGGGGTCGGCACGATTTATTCAAACGACCAGAATGCGAAGACCGCGCTGACGACTGCTTATAACCTGAGCTGGCAACACTCTCTTACGAACAGTATGTCGTTCACCGTGGGATACCAGGGCAACCAGAGTCAGCATCTGCGCATGAGTTACAACCCGAATGTTTACAACGCAGCTGTACCACGTGGTGCAGATGGTCAGAATCTGCAGCCTTTCCATGACTTTTCAGTCGCGAACGTAGCGAATTCCGGAGTAGGCCGCTATGACTCATTCCAGGCGAAACTAGACAAGCGGTACTCGCATGGCCTCTACTTCCTGGCAGGCTATACCTGGTCCCATTGCCTGGATGATGCCTTTGGACCGATCGGTCAGAGCGAACAGGGTGGTTACCGTAACCCAATTGCCGTCGGCTTCCGCTACGACTATGGAGCGTGCACGCAGGATGTGCGTAATCGCTTCACCTTGTCGCCGCAGGTCGATCTTCCGTTCGGCAAAGGACGCCAGTTTCTGAACTATGCCGGCCTCGTGGATGAAGTTGTTGGAGGGTGGAAGGCCAGCTTTATCTTCCAGGCGCAAACGGGCAATCCTATTTTTATTACATCGACGAACCAGGGATCGAGTTATCCCTTCCGCACTGGCAGTGATCCAATGGCCGCGGGCGGTACGGCAGACCCTGCGACACAGCCTCAGTTTGTCTGTGCTACAAAAACGCGCACGCTGTCGCAATGGTTTAATCCATGTGCGTTCCGCAATCCTCCTCAAGCCTCCACTGTTACTGATCCTGCAAATAACCTCATAGCATCGACTGTTGCGGGGACGATTCCATTTGGCCCTTCGGGTCGCCAGTCCGTGACAGGCCCTGGCTTCAACCGGCTTGATATGTCGCTATTCAAAAGCTTTGCTGTTCCGTTTCATGAGTCATCCGTACAGTTGCGAGCGGATGCATTCGACGTACTTAACCATCCAGCGTTCGGCAACCCAAATAACTCTCTACAAGGTTCGAGCGGGCAGGCAATTAGTTCTACCCGCTTCAGCGGTTTGATTCCTAGTTCGAGGGTGCTCCAGGTCTCGGCGCGCCTTACCTTCTAAGGTTGAGGGAGAGTAAGCGTTGATCGGCACGTGGTAGGGGGTTTGCAGAGATAAAGTTAAAGGGCCGCGGCGCAACGGATGCGCCGTGACAGTTTTCCGGAAAGCTAGCCTACCTATTGCTGCATGGCGAAAGCAAGGATTTCGCCATGTGTTTCTTCAGGGCCGTCGAGAAGAGTGCCCGAGCAAATTACCTTAAGGTATAGACGGAAGATACGATGAACACGGGCCTTTTCGCCAGGAAAAGGCCAACATGTATCCAGCCAGAAACACCATAGCATAGGTAATTTGCTCTAACTGCACATTGCCGGGGCTAAGCGATAATCGACAGCGTTCCCGCACTTTGATGGTGTGAGATTGCAGGACTTGCGGCTGGGGTCTGTGCCAGAGGCTGAAGTGTTGATTCCACGAGTGCAGTCGAGACTCCCAACTGGCTGGCGATTGTCGGCATCGAGTTGCCATTGACCAACAGTTTTAGCATTGTTTGATCGGCAGTTGGCGTGGGAATGGTAATCTCTTTCTCCTTGAAGCTTGAATCGTCGCCGCGCACATCAGAAACCGCTAGAGACATAAATCCTCCCGCAACACTACACTTACTGGCCAACCTCATCGGCCAGTAACGCGACACGTTTCAACTATTCCGAAACCAACAGTAACTTAGTAAAACGGCGCGTTTTCAATTGCGTCAATCCAGTGCGGGCAGTCACGACACTTAAGCCGGCTTCTGTCAGTAAGCATAGGATAGCTAAGAGAATGCCAAGCGCAGGGCCGAAGTCGTCGCCGTCGATGCTCCACCGCGTGTTTGGCGGATAGCATTTAAGCGGTTCCTGTAGCTCAGCCTGTTCCTGAAGGATCTATCATGTTCAAAGAAGAGTTGCCGCGGTTCATTGAGTCATCAAAGCCGTACCAAGGGAGACAGAGGCGGCGCGGATTCCTTTTACTCGCACTCGCTGCGTTCGTTCTTTTCATCGGCGGACGTGTTGCCATCTCCAACTGGGTCGATCTTCTCTGGTTCCAGTCCCTCGGATACGGGGCCGTTTTCTGGAAAACCTTCTGGCTGCAGACAACGATCCTTATCCTCTTCGGCGGAACCACCTTTTTTATTCTTTACAGTGCGTTTCTGATCCTTCGGCGTTTGCACCATGCCGATATGCCCAAATCGCAAGCGGTTATGATTGCAGGCCGACCGGTCCAGTTGGCCATTGAGCCGGCGCTGCGCTACATCACCCTTGGCGTTTCGTTCGTCATTGCGTTCATAACGGGTACGGGAATGACGGGTCAGTGGCCGACACTGGCCTTGTTCTGGTATGCCCCGCACGCCATCACGTCGGCTGCCGATCCTGTCTTTGCCAGGCCGCTTGGATTCTTCCTGTTCACCTTGCCGGCCTGGCAACTCATCAGTGGCTGGCTGCTAACGCTGGCAATCGCGACATGTGCGTTCGCTGCGCTGTTCCTTTTTCTAACCAGTGGCTCACGTACGCTTGAAACCCGACGTATCACGTACGGATCTTCTCCATGGCGTGGGCTTTCCCTGGGCATCTCGTTCTTGCTCGTGGTCGTTGCAATCCGAATCTATCTCGAACGTTTTCAATTGTTGCTTGAACATCACACGTTGTTTGACGGTATTAACTATACCGATGCTCATGTCATGATTCACGGTCTGCTGATTGTCTGTGCGGCTCTGCTGCTCGGTGCGGGTGTAGCCGCTTTCAACGCAGTGCGCCAATCAAGCGGGATGCGCATCGTTGCTGCCATCCTGCCGGGTGCCTTGTGTTACCTGGTGCTGACGGTCGTCGCCTGGTATGTAGGGACTTTTATCGTGAAGCCGAACGAGCTTGTACGTGAAGAGCCCTACATTGCTCATAACATCGAGATGACCCGTCAGGCCTATGGTCTGGACCGCTTTGCGGCGCAGGAGTTTCCTGCCGAGATCACAGTTGGGGCTGCAGACCCCGCGAACAATCAGCCTACCCTGCAAAACATTCGGCTATGGGACTGGCATGCACTGCAGGATACGCTGCGCCAGATCCAGGAGATCCGCACCTACTATGATTTCCCGGGCATCGATATCGATCGATATTCGATCAACGGAGCCACGCGTGAAGTGATGCTTGCAACGCGTGAACTGAATGTCGAGAAGCTGCCAGTTAGCAGCCGCAACTGGATCAACGAAAAGCTGATCTACACCCATGGCTATGGCGTGACGATGAATCCTGTCAATGGCTTCAGTACAGAGGGACTGCCCGACCTGATACTCAGTAATATGCCGGTGCAGAGTACAGTCGCGAGCCTCAAGGTGACGCGTCCGCAGGTCTACTTTGGTGAACTGACAGACACAGACGTCTACGTCAAGACCAGGCAGCAGGAGTTCGACTACCCACAGGGGCAAACGAATACTCTCACCTCGTACGAAGGTACCGGTGGGATCATGCTAGGTAACTTCATGCGTCGTGTCATCATTGCCTTTGATCGCGGCGACCTGGGCACACTCCCCTTCAGTGACGATGTGAATGCGCAAAGCAGACTGCTGATGCGACGGAATATCCGCGAACGCATCGCCAGGCTGGCTCCATTCCTCACCTTTGATCAAGACCCGTATGTGGTCGTCGGTAACGACGGCCGTCTCTCATGGATCATGGATGCTTACACTGACTCCGACAGCTTTCCTTACTCGACTCACTATGCTGTGGGCGACACCTCGATCAATTACCGGCGCAACAGCGTCAAGATCGTCATAGACGCTTACAACGGTGCAACAACCTTCTACGTGTTCGATAGCAAGGATCCAATGATCTCCGCCTATAGGGGTATTTTTCCAGGTCTGTTCCAGGATGCGTCGGCAATGCCGGCCGATCTGCGCAGGCATGTGCGCTACCCGGAAGATCTACTCACCCTGCAATCGCAGGTGTATGGCTTGTATCACATGACGAATCCGCAGGTATTCTTCAACCGCGAAGATCTTTGGACCGTCGCAACAGAGACCGGCGCAAGTGGCGATGGACAGCAGGTGATCCAGCCGATGCAGCCAAACTTCGTGATGATGAAATTGCCGGGAGGAGTTGGTGAGGAGTTTGTCGAAATCCTGCCCTTTACACCGGCGAACCGGAATAATCTTATTGGCTGGATTGCAGGACGCTCCGATGGCGATGATTACGGCACCGCGGTTGTTTATGATTTTCCCAAGACACGCCTGATCGACGGGCCGCAGCAGATCGAGGCGCGTATCGATCAGAATGCGCAACTGTCCGGGCAATTGACTTTGTGGAACCAACAAGGCTCGCACGTACTTCGCGGCAGCTTGCTGGTCATTCCTACAGGACGTGCTCTTTTATACGCCGAGCCAATCTATTTACAGGCTCAGCAAAGTCCCATGCCTGAACTTCGCTTGGTGGTGCTTGCACTCCAAGATAAGCTCGCCTATGGCACGACGTTTGAAGCAGCGCTGAAGTCTCTATTTGGCAGCGAGGCTTCGTCCCTAAACGTGAGCGAAGCGCAACAGGCATCCGCGCCAGTATCGGCAGGGTCGAGCCTGCCTGCGCCCGCGGCAAATACCCGTGCGCTCATAGAAGAGGCAGGAAGGGACTTTGCGGAGTATCAACGGCTAACATCGGCAGGCAAGCTGGGTGAAGCCGGGCAAAAGCTGGATGGGCTGAAGAGCGCCCTCGGAAAACTGGCTGCCACGAGCAAATGATCGCGCAGTCCCATAAGACTTAAAGAAAATCAACCAAAACACGGCTATTAGACCTCGCTCCGCATGCCGCGGTACTGTGACCGCTTATTCACAGTACTGGCGGCTGCGGTGAGTGACAGGTAGAATCGGTCTATGAAGGTCACGGTCGGTGTCTCCGGCGGCATTGCCGCGTATAAGGCGGCGGAACTGGTAAGAGCTCTGCAAAAGCAGGCTCTTGACGTTCACGTGGTCATGACCGCCGCGGCTGAGCGATTTATACAGCCACTGACGTTTGCCGCTCTGACCGGGCACAAAGTGATTACCAGCCTGTGGGCTGAGGGCGCACAAGCGGATGATGCTGTGGTTGATTCTGCAATCGAGCATATCGCCGAAGCGCAAACAGACGCCCTGGTGATTGCGCCAGCAACCGCTAACACGCTTGCCAGGTTCGCTCATGGCATCGCGGACGACTTTCTTTCGGCCATGTACCTTGCGACGACTGCTCCGGTGATTGTTGCCCCGGCAATGAACGTCAGGATGTGGGAGCACCCGGCGACCCAGCACAATCTTTCCCTGTTGGAAAATCGTGGTGTGCGCATCCTCGCGCCGGATTCAGGTTATCTGGCATGCGGCATGGTCGGCAGCGGACGCCTGGCAGATACGCAGACCATCGTCCAGGCAGTGCTCGAACAATTAAGCCACAGGCACGATCTGGCCGGTGAGACGGTGCTGGTGACCGCCGGCGGTACGCGTGAAGCGATTGATCCTGTTCGTTTCCTGGGCAATCGATCCAGTGGAAAGATGGGTTACGCGCTGGCCGAAGCTGCCTCAAAGCGCGGGGCGCGGGTGATCCTGATCACAGGCAAGACTTCGCTCCGGCCGCCGACAAATTGCGAGGTGATCCAGGTCGTTACGTCAGACCAGATGCGTTTCGCCGTCATGGAACGGCTGCCCGACGCGACCATCGTCATCAAGGCTGCGGCTGTCTCTGATTACAAGCCCGTCATTGCAGCTGAACAGAAGATCAAGCGCGATGGCCCGATTACGATTCACCTCGAGCCGACGCAGGACATCTTGCGCGAAGTGACGGAGCGCAAACGGCCGGGCACGCTGGTGATCGGCTTCGCCGCGGAAACCGAGCACCCCTTCGAACATGCGCGACAGAAGCTGGCGCGCAAGGGTGCAGACGCTATTGTCCTGAACGACGTTTCGCGGCAGGATATCGGCTTCGATTCTGACCGCAATGCGGTCACTTTCCTGACGCTGAAGACCGCCGTTGATCTGCCTGAAATGAGCAAGCGTGAACTTGCCGACCGCATTCTCGGCGAGATCCTTTCTCTGCGGCGTCCCGTTTCATTTGTTTCAGAAAGCGGTCCCACGCGCAGCGTTCTGCAGGAGTAGCGGTGGTGCTTCTTACCCCTGAACTGCAGGCCGCGATGGCTGCGCAGCTTGAATACTACCGGGCTCTCGGCATCTACGATTTCTACCAGCGACCTGTGCCGGCTCCTCTTCTCGCCGCCGATGCTGCAATGTCTGAGCCAGTCCACGAAGTACCGACAGGCGCAATGAGTTCGCCAAGCACCACCGAGGAAATGACCATCGCAGCACGCAAAATTGCTCCGCTTCTGCCACTCGCCAATCCCACGCAGGACTATACGCATATTCAGGGCCAGGGCGGGGCGGCCCTGGCACAGATCCGTGAAGAAATTGGCGACTGTACCCGATGCAAGCTGTCTGTCGGCCGCAACAAGATCGTCTTTGGCGACGGCGACCCCAGGGCGCGGCTGATGTTTGTCGGTGAGGGCCCTGGAGCTGATGAAGATGCACAGGGATTGCCGTTTGTCGGCCGTGGCGGCCAATTGCTGAATAACATGATTAACGCCATGGGACTGCAGCGGGAACAGGTCTACATTGCGAATATCGTGAAATGCCGGCCGCCACAAAACCGCGTTCCTGAACCCGACGAAGCGCATACTTGCATTCCATTTCTGGAGCAGCAGATTGCGGCGGTCGGACCGGAGGTGATTGTTGCTCTCGGTTCGACGGCGGCGACCTACCTGCTAGGCGTGAAAAGTGCACTTGGGCTGCTGCGCGGGCGCATTCACGCCAGTCGTGGAGCCAAGCTAATCGTTACGTATCATCCTGCGTTCCTGCTGCGGGACCCTCGACAGAAAAAGGAAGCCTGGGCCGACTTGAAGATTGCCATGGCGGAGCTTGGTTTGCCTGCGCGTCAGGCGCCTTCCGCGTAAACTCTACTCTTGCCCGCTTTCTGCGATGTCGTGGTGCCAGTCCCGCTGGATGCGGCGTTCACATACGCCGTGCTGCCCCTGCAACTGCCGTGCGTCGGCGCTCGGGTCATCGTACCTTTCCGAAATGAAAAGCTGATCGGCATTGTTACGCGCTTGCACAATGACCCGCCACCCGTTCCTGCCAAGCCGATTGAAGCGATTCTCGATGCCGAACCAATCCTTTCGCAGGAATTGCTGGAGCTTGGCCGATGGATCAGCCAGTACTACCTGTCGCCATTGGGAGAAGTCTTGCGCACCATGTTGCCGCTGATGGCAGAGGTACGCAGGCAGGTACTGTTTCGTATTACGGACACAGGACGCGCGGTACTGTTTGCAAGTGCAGAGCAGGGTTCATCCAGGCGCAGCCGCAAGTCTCCCGAAGAGCAGGACAGTGAATACGCGGTACTGAACTTTCTGGCGGACGGACAGGCTGCGAAGGTTGGTAAGCTGCGATCAGCAACCGGCGCAAGCCGCGAGCTGCTTACCGGCATGCTGCGCAAAAAATGGCTGGTACGGGAGACGGAAGCCGACACGCGTGATGCGCGGCGTATGGAGCGATATGCGACGCTCGTGCCGGATGCGCGACTCCCGAAACTGAATGACAATCAACAACGCATTCTGCTGGAACTTGCCGGGGCGGGCGGTACGTTGCCAGTAGCTGCACTTCGTCATCTCAACGTCCCTGCTTCGACACTCGGTACGCTGGTGCGGCGTGAGTTGGTTGTTATCGAAGAGAAGCCGCTTGAGTTTCATCTTTCCGGCATGAAGCATGTGCGGCATGAACTCAATCCTGCACAAATGCGGGCTTTAAAGCAGATTACCGCGCATCTTGAAACGAAGGAGTTTCGCGTTGCGTTGTTGCACGGTGTAACCGGCTCGGGCAAAACCGCTGTCTATCTTGCGGCGATGCAGCACGCGCTCGATACCGGCTTATCATCGTTGCTTTTAGTCCCGGAGATCGGTCTGACGCCGGCCATGGCGGCACAGCTTTTTGGCGCCTTCGGCGATCGCGTGGCGCTGCTGCACTCAGCCCTTACGCCAGACGAACGCGCGGAGCAGTGGCATCGCATCCGCTTAGGAGATGCACGCGTCATCGTTGGTACCCGGTCTGCGATTTTCGCGCCGATGCAGCAGCTAGGGCTGATCATCGTCGACGAAGAGCACGACTCCTCCTACAAGCAGGAAGAGAACCCTCGCTACCATGCCCGCGATGTCGCGGTGATGCGGGCCAAACTGGCTGGCATAGCGATTGTCCTTGGTTCGGCCACGCCGTCTCTCGAATCCTGGCAGAATGCGCAGCGGGTCTTCGACCGTACTGTAGGTGATCGTGCCCCCGCAGTCGGAAGGCCAGGGAAGTATGCGCTGATTGAGATGCATGAGCGTGTGAACCAGCGGCCGCTTCCTGCGGTCGAGTTGGTCGACATGCGGCGTGAGTTTCAGGAGACCGGGCAGGAGCACATCTTCTCCAGAAAACTAATTGAAGAGACAGAAGCGACCCTGGCACGCGGCGAACAGGCGATGGTGCTGCTGAACCGTCGCGGCTATTCCTTCGTCGTCATGTGTCGAGGGTGCGGTGAAAAGCTGGATTGCGAGAACTGCGCTATTTCCCTGACACATCACAGGCAGCCGAAAGCGGAGGACTTTCATGCACAGGTGGGCGAGCGGCTGGAATGCCACTATTGCGGATACCGACGCACCGTGCCCAAGCTTTGTCCCAAATGCCAGAGCGAACATCTCTACTTTCTCGGGGCCGGTTCTCAGCAGGGTGAAGAGCGCCTGCAGGAGATTTTTCCCAATGCCCGCATCGGCCGCATGGATCGTGACACAGTTCGTTCCCGCCACGATATGGAGCGCATGCTAAACCGGTTGCATGCGGGCGAAATCAACCTGCTGGTTGGTACGCAGATGATCGCCAAGGGTCACGACATTCACGGCGTCACGCTGGTCGGCGTGGTGGGATGTGACCACGCACTCGGCATGCCGGATTTCCGCGCCGCCGAACGCGTCTTTCAATTGCTGACGCAGGTCTCAGGCCGGGCCGGCCGGGGTGATCTGCCCGGTAAAGTGGTAGTCCAGAGCTATCATCCCGATCATTATGCAGTCGCATGCGCCCAGCAGCATGACTTCCATGCCTTCGTTGAGAAGGAGCTTAAGTTTCGACGGTATATGCATTATCCGCCCTTCGGGGTGCTCGCTAACCTGCTGATCCAGGGACCCAAGCTCGAGGAGGTTGCCGGCTGGGCTTCGGCGCTCGGTCACTGGTTCCAGAACACGCAGCTGGATGGCATCCGCGTGATGGGTCCGGCAGCCGCGCCCCTTTCGAAGATCAAGCGCACCTACCGCTTTCACCTTCTACTGAAAGCAGGACAGCGCCAAACGCTGGCGAGGACGCTACGCGCAGCGCGCGCTCAGGCTGATGTATTAGGAATACCAAGGCGAAACCTGATTTTCGATGTCGACGCGATCAGCCTGATGTAGTGACGATTGGATTCAGCTCGGCGAGGGGTGGAGAACGATTAAGCCTAGGTGCCGTTCGAATGCTTCAAAGTCACGATCCCGGTGTAGTAACTGGTGGCCGTGGGTCAAGCAGAACGTCGCGATAAGACAATCGACAGCTGTGCGGACTGTTTTGCCTAAAGTCCGCAAATGTATGTAGTTTCTGGCGCTGGAAATTGCAAGTTCCTCGCCGCCGGTATTAAAAACCTCAAAATTCGATAGTTCTTCAAGGGTCTTCGTAAACCGGGCTTCTGTTCGGGACCCCTGCAGCACTTCACAAAGAATACGGTCTGTAAGTCCAATTCTTTGTTGATCAATCTGACGATCCAGCCAGGCTGTGTGAACGTTATCATCACCGCGATAATAGTCAATCCATACACTTGCATCGACTATCAGCACAGAAATCAGTTCCCGATGTCATACTTCTTACGGTCTTCGAGGACTTCGGGCCAGAAATCTACTTTGCCTCGGGAAGTGCGGATGGAGGCTTGATCATGAGTCTGCACAAGCAAGCGTAAAGCGGCATCAACGACATCTTTCTTGGTGGATTTGCCGCTGATGCTCAAAGCCTGTTCCATCAACTCATCTTCGATATCAATGTTTGTGCGCATCGCTTAAACCTCTGATGTGTAAGGATGCCATTTTTATGTGCACAGTGCAAGCGCTTTGTCTGCGATCGAATCAACCTTTTGCATCGCTGAGGTGCAGTTCCTTGCCCGGCTTAAAGCGAACTGCTTTCCCGGGAGCAATGGAAACCTCGGCGCCTGTCCGAGGATTGCGACCGATGCCTGTCTTTCGAGGCCGCACTGTAAACACGCCAAAGCCGCGAAGTTCGATCCGGTCGCCTTCAGTAAGAGCTTTCTTCAGGCTGCCGAAAACTGTATCCACTGCCTGCTCGGCCTTGGTACGGGGCAATCCCGTCCGCTCGATTACATGGTGCACAATATCCTGCTTGATCACGCGGCGCTCCGGAAGCGGCGAAAATGGAAAACAGTGCCAGCCTTAGGCCGAATGCTAGGTCTGTTGCAAAGCATTGTCAACCAGTCCGGCACCCGCTAAGATGCAGATTCCAAGCGGGAACACTACGCTGGGCACTCGATGAGTGAGTAAAGCGGGTACTATCCCGTCGGTTGTGTATTGTTTTGAACACATCTCAGGAGAAGCATGGCAATTAAGAGCGACCGTTGGATTCGCGAGCAGGCCACCCAGCATGGCATGATCGAGCCTTTCAGTGAAAAGCAGGTCAAAGACGGCGTTATTTCCTACGGATTGTCTTCGTACGGTTACGATCTCCGCGTCTCGAACGAGTTCAAGATTTTTACCAACGTCAATAGCGCCATCATTGACCCCAAGAACTTCGATGAGCGTTCGTTTGTGAGCGTCGAAGCGTCTTCAGTGATCGTGCCGCCAAATTCTTTTGCTCTGGCCCGGTCCATCGAGTATTTTAGGATTCCAAGGGATGTTCTAACAATTTGTGTCGGTAAATCGACTTACGCGCGCTGCGGCATCATTGTGAATGTGACCCCGTTCGAACCCGAGTGGGAAGGATTTGTGACGTTGGAAATTTCAAATACAACGCCGCTTCCGGCGAAGGTGTACGCCAATGAGGGGCTTTGCCAAATTCTCTTTTTTCAATCCGACGAAACCTGCGAGATCAGTTACGCCGACCGTAAAGGCAAGTACCAGAAGCAGCAGGGAATTGTTCTGCCAAAACTGTAGTTTCTTCTCCCGGGTCTGAATAATGTCAGGTACAGAACCATCTCAGACTCGCCTTAGAGTCGCACTCCTCGACGCGGATCCTATCAGGGTCCTCGGCTTTTCGGCTGCATTCGAACAGCACCATCGGCTGCTGTTTGTCCCGGTTGATCTGGCCGGTTTGATCGCGGATCTGAAATTAAATGTCTGCATCATTGGTCTTCATGGCAATCTGGATCTGGCCACAACGCTTGAAACCATGCATGGTTTGCGGCCGGACATGCACGTTTTGTTGATGGGTCCCGAGGCGTCGGACGAAGAGATGCTGTCTCTGGTGGGTCGGGGGGCGCGAGGCTACCTGGACGAAACGGCGACACCAGAAATTATCGAGCAGGCGATCAACACGGTGCGTGAGGGTGCGATCTGGGCACCGCGACGCGTGGTTTCCGAATTTGCTGGCCGCGCAGTCACTGGCGCACCGCCAGCCATTGAATTTCACCTCACAGGCCGCGAGCGGGATGTACTGAAGCTTCTAGTCGCCGCTCAGTCGAATCGTGAGATAGCCACCGCCCTCGGGATCGAAGAGCGAACGGTCAAAGCACATGTAGCTAAGCTGATGCGTAAGGTCGGCGTTGACAACCGTATCGCTTTATCCGTCTACGCGGTGCGCCAGGCTATCTTCAAGACGAGTGATGATCTAGGCAGCCACTAAGCGCGCCCAGCGTTTACTTCCTGGTAAACATCGCGGTTACTTAAGTGAATACAACTAAAGTGACATTGGTAAGTACCCAATGACCATTTAGAACTGTTACTAGAAACAACGCAGATCTGGGGAATGGGGTCAGCCAAATCGCTTGCGAGGAGGGTCGACCCCATCTTTTTCGTCCGGATGTATATTTCCTGATGCTCCCCTGTAAATAATCTTTGCTCTCATCAAATCCTTGGCATCTCATTGCAATAGCGTAGACGCGCCCTGGCTGACCAGCATGGATGCGGGCATAGTAGTCTGCGCTAAGCCCTTTACGGGTGAAATGACTGACTTGGAGCGAAAGACCAATATGAAGAAGTTGATCACGATCGTCTGCCTTGGTTTGATGACGGGCAGCGCATTTGCAGCATCCACGAAGAGCGACCTGAATGACCGGCTGGCCAAAGCTCAGGCTGTTGTACAGGAGATTGAGGCCACGCCCGATAAAGGGATTCCATCAAAAATCGCACAGAGCGCGACCTGCATTGGGGTATTTCCTAAAGTGCTGAAGGCTGCGTTTATCGTGGGCGGCAATTACGGCCAGGGCGTTGTCACCTGCCGGACTCCAAATGGCTGGAGTTCTCCTGTGTTCATCCGTATCGCAGGTGGAAGCTTTGGTTTCCAGATTGGTGGACAGGCTACGGATCTGATACTGGTAGCGATGAACCAGAAAGGGTTCCAGGATCTGTTGGAAAGCAAGTTCAAGATCGGCGGCAGCGCCTCGGCAGCGGCGGGCCCGGTGGGCCGCGATGCCGGTGCTTCTACCAACTGGAAGCTTGATTCCGAACTGCTCACCTACTCGCGTGCGAAGGGGCTATTCGCTGGCATCGACCTGAACGGCGCGGTGGTTGATCAGAATCTTGATGATACGCGTACCTTCTACGATGGCGCTGATCTGACCTTTGACAAGATCCTGCATGGCGGCGTTCCCGTCCCACCAGACGCGACACCCTTTGTACGGACCGTCTCAAAGTACTTCATGGGAAGCCAGATGCAGTAGTTTCCTTTCTCCAACCCAGCGCCTGCTGAGAATGGCCAACCGGTTCGTAGGATCGGTTGGCCATTCTCGTTATGGGTCGGAGTTTCTGTACCACTGCTGTAAACTAAGCCATTCGGAATGATCGAGTGGCTGGAGTTCATTGCAGTATGGGTGCTGGTGCAGGTCTTCGGCATTTTGCCGCGCGTCCTTTCGCGCCGGCTTGGATCACTGATAGGCAGAACCACCTACCTTTTGCTTGACCGACTCCGCCGAACCGGCGAGCGCAACCTGCAGCTTGCTTACCCTTCACTTGCTGCCGGGCAGCGGACCATCCTGCTCAAACGGATCTATCGCAACCTTGGCTGGCAGCTGGCTGAGTTCTGTCAGATGTCGCGGTACACGCGCCAGAACAGTGCAGACTTTCTTCGCTGCGAAGGGCTTGAACACTACATGAAGGCCCGCGACGCCGGCCGCGGTGTATTGATTGTGACAGGACACCTGGGTGCGTGGGAGTTGTCGAGTTTTTACCACTCGCTGATGGGTTACCCCATGAGCATGGTCATTCGACGGTTGGACAATACGCGCCTTGATCGATACGTGAATCGGATCCGCTGTTTACATGGCAACCGGGTTCTGCATAAGGACGACTTTGCGCGGGGACTGATTGGCGCTATGCGCAAGGGTGATACTGTCGGCATCCTGATGGATACCAACATGACCCCGCCGCAGGGTGTGTTCGTCGACTACTTCGGCCACCTGGCATGCACCGCTTCTGGTCTCGCGCGCGTAGCCCTCAAAACTGGTGCGGCCGTACTGCCCGGCTTCATGTTGTGGGAGGAGGCTGAAAACGCCTACGTTCTGCGGTTTGGTCCGCAGATCACTCTGCCCGCCACCGGTAATTCCGAAGTCGATGTCCTGGCTTCGACACAGGCATGTACTGCCGCGATCGAGCAGTGGGTGCGACGGTATCCGGACCAGTGGCTCTGGGTCCACCGGCGTTGGAAGACGCGTCCACCAGGCGAGCCACCAATCTATTAGCCAACGGGCATCGCGGACGCTGCCTCCAGCCCGTACTACCTTGTGTGATGACGCTCTATAGATATGAGCCCTAAGCAACATTCAATACACTTGAAGATGATGACGATGACGATAGAGGCCATTGCCAAAGCTCTTGGCATTGAGCTTGGTGAGGCGGTAAGTGCGGAGCAGCGTGCGCTGTTTGTTGCCCGTGTTGCGGGACTGCGCACCGCCGGCGCAGATGCCTTGGTGTTTATCGAGGAGGCAGGCTTGCTGAATGCGGCGCTGGCAAGTGGCGCGGCCGGCATCCTTGTTCCGTTGACACTTCCGGCGGGAGAGCATACCACGCCACTTCTCCGGGTGAAGCAGCCGAAGCTTGCATTCGCCCGGGTGGCGCGCCTGCTTGGAAAAGCGATAGAGCCTGAAATCCATCCGAGTGCCGTCATTGGCGAAGCCTCAATCGGGCGGGGGACGTCGATCGCAGCGGGCTGTGTGCTCGCGAATGATGTGTCCATCGGTGAGGACGGCATTCTACATCCGCGCGTCACCATATACCCGGGGACGACCATAGGCGACCGTGTTGTTATTCATGCCGGAGCGGTCCTTGGTTCTGATGGCTTCGGCTACGTCCGCGATGCAGCGACCGGCGAGTACCTGCAGTTTCCACAGCAGGGAACGCTGGTCATCGAAGACGACGTTGAGATTGGTGCAAATACGACGATCGATCGCGGGGCATTGGAAGAAACGCGTATTGGTCGAGGAACGAAGATCGATAACCTGGTGCATATCGGCCACAACGTGCGTGTCGGGCGGAATGTTGTCATTGCGGCGCAGACGGGCATCTCCGGCAGCACGACGATCGGCGATAACGCGGTCATCGGTGGGCACGTGGGCATGGGCGATCACGCAAGTATCGGTGAAGGTGTGATCGTCGGTTCGGGCGCCGGCATTCTGCCCCACAAAAAACTGAAAGGGCCTGGGCAGATGTTCTGGGGGGTGCCGGCAAAGCCGCTGAAGACGCACCTGCGAGAGTTGGCGACTCTCGCGAAGCTGGCAGCCCGTCCATCCCAGAAGCGGGCATCTGAAAAGGCAGGGGATTAACCCATGGCTGTCGTGGTAATTGGTGGACATACACGCAATATCGGTAAGACATCAGTGGTCGCGGCGCTTATTGCACGCTTGCCGCACCTGCGCTGGACAGCCTTCAAGATCACGCAATTCGGCCATGGCTTCTGCACCGCCGATGGCGCTCCGTGCGACTGCCAGACGGATGAACATACGGTCGCCGTCACCCTCGAGCATCCCGGTTCCAAGCATTACGACAGCACAACTGACTCAGCTCGCTTGCTTGAGGCCGGTGCGGAACGATCGTTCTGGGTGCGGACGAGGATGGGCAACCTGGCCGCTGCTCTGCCTCGTGTCCGTAAAGAGATTGCCGCTTCGGAGAACGTGATCATCGAATCGAACAGCATCATGGGTTTTCTTCAGCCGGATTTATATCTGACCGTGCTCGATGCTGGAACTGCCGATTTCAAGGAGTCGGCGCGGTTGTTTCTTGATCGGGCTGATGCGATCCTGCTGCGGGAAGACCATAAGCACCTTGCGCCGAGGTGGTCGGGAGTGTCGGCAAAGCTGCTAGAAGGCAAGCCGCAGTTCATGGTGCGGGGGCCTGAGTACATGACGAATGAGGTCGCGAAGTTCGTCGAGGGCGCCGTTACTTCTGCGTCGGAAACGGCTCGGTCTTCATCGATCCGTCGCGCTGTTTAATCAGCATCTGTACCTTGCCTTCGGCGGTCTCGAGTTCCTGCTTGCAGGCGGTGGAGAGACGTACACCTTCTTCAAATAACTTGATCGAATGTTCGAGGGGCAGGTTCCCGTTCTCAAGTTGACCAACAATCTCATCCAGCTTCTTCAATGATTCTTCAAACGTTGCCAACTTCTGTCCCTTCCCGGTCCGGTGCGGCTTCTAGAGCGCTTCCGAGGACACTCAATATCTCCACGGCAAGCGGGTACCGTCCAAACGGCGCGCTCACCTGGACCCCCTGGATCATGCTTTTCGCTTCGCTCAGCATCTCCTGTGCTATGGCGATCCCTTCAGCGCGCGCGTGCTCCGGGGTCGCCGTGTTCTGCATGCGGGTCATGATGTCGTCCGGTACAGAGACGCGCAGATCATTCTTCATGAACTCTGCGTTACGCAGACTGGTGAGCGGCCAAATGCCGGCGATGATCGGTATACGGAATTGCTCGATGCGTTTAAGGAATTCTTCCAGCAGGCGCATATCGAAAACCGGCTGGGTGATGGCGTATTCTGCGCCTGCTTCCACTTTGTAGGCGAAGCGGCGGAGTTCATTCTCGATGTCCGGGACCCCTGGATTCGCGGCCACACCGATGCTGAAGCCGGTCGAAGCACCAATCGGATTGCCGCCGATGTCAAGGCCATGATTGAGGCGGTTGACAATATTCACCAGGCCGATCGCGTCGACATCAAAAACTGCCGTGGCATCGGGATAGTTGCCCAGCTTCGGCGGATCACCGGTGAGGCAAAGAATATTTTTGAGGCCGATCGATGATGCGCCGAGCAGGTCTGACTGGATGCTGAGGACGTTTCGATCTCGGCAGGTGTAGTGGAGCAGGGTTTCGATGCCGGTCTGCTGCTGAATTTGTATACAAAGACTCTGCGCGCTCATGCGGGCGGAAGCACGCGGCGAGTCAGGAATATTGACGACATTGACGCCGGCATCCATCATCAGTCGCGCCCCGGCAAGCTCTTTTGAGCAATCGATGCCTTTGGGCGAAACAATTTCGACCATGGTGACGAATTTGTTCCCCGCAACAAGTGTGCCGAGACGCGAGCGGTCGCGCAACGAAGCAGGTTTTACTTCGGAGATGATCTCTGCCGCGACCGTCGCATGCGGCGCGATTCGCTGTGCGTCCATGGCACGGATGGCCGACTTCATGGCGCGGATATGGTTCGGGGTGGTGCCACAACAGCCGCCAATGAACTGCACACCGGCCTTGGCGAAGCGCCTGGCAAAGCTGGCCATGTACTCCGGCGAGCAGAGATAAATATTGCGGCCATCGACTGCGCGGGGCATGCCGGCGTTGGGCATCACGACCAGCGGAAGGTGCGTCACGCTCCGCATGGCTTCAATCGCGGTAAGGATGGTCGCGGGCCCCAGGCTGCAATTTGCCCCGATGGCGTGCGCCCCGGCTTTGGTCAGGCGCAGCGCGGCTGTCTCGGGAGACGATCCGTCGAGCAGTACAGCGTCTTCGTCAACCGTAACCATTGCCATTACCGGAAGGTTGGGCGCGACTTCGCGGGCGGCAGCAATGGCCTGCTCAGCTTCATCCAGGGCCTGCATGGTTTCGATGATGATGAGATCGACGCCGCCGGCTACCAGTCCTTCAATTTGTTGCTTGAATGCCTGGCGGGCCTCTTCAAGCGAAGTCTTGCCCAGGGGTTCGAGGCGGATGCCCAGCGGTCCAACTGAACCGGCGACCAGCGCTGTACCTGCCTGCTTGTCAGCCAGTTGCACGACCGCCTGGCGGGCAATGCGGGCGCCGGCTTCGTTGATCTCGCGGGTCTTGCCTTCCAGCCCATGCCGCTGCAGTCGGTAAAAGTTCGCCCCGAAAGTATTGGTCTCGATAATCTCGGCGCCGGCCTGCAGGTACTCCTCATGAATGTTCCGGATCATTTCCGGCTGCGAAAGGTTCAATTCGTCGTAGCAGCGATTGATGAAGACACCCTTGGCATAGAGCACGGTCCCCATGGCGCCATCACAGAGGACGGTACGTTGGGCGAAGAGTGCCTCAAGCGGGTTGATCTCCGGCTTCATCGCTGCATTCGAGCTTGATGCTGCGGCCGGTTTTGCTGCGAAGACGTCTTCAGTCATAGGGGAGCGATAAACAGGGATTGCCCTTCATGCTAAGGCAGCCGATAGGGAAACACCAAACTGCTTTGTTATACTTTGCTTTCCCGCTGTTCCCGCGCACGTTGAAGGATGAGGTCTAAAGGTTTTGAGCAAAAGAAGTCTGTGGTCATCGGTCATAGCGTTGTTTTCCGCTTGTGTTTGCAGTCTGATCTTCCTGGGGTGCGGGCAGAATACCTACTTCGCCAATCGTGCGCTTCCACCCAGCGGCATAGCCAACAGGGTGATGGTAGCGATCCAGAATCCAAGTGCGCTGACCCGGGGCTCTTTGCAGATAGAGGATGCGTATTACGACATACGGCATGCCTATAATAGCGACTCGACAACCTTCTTTATCAGCGGGTATTCGGGTGCAGACCCAGCGACCATCCAGAACCTCGCCGAACAGCAGACTGGCGTTGTCTATGGCGCGGGTGACGGCAGCGTAGGACTGGTAAATTACGGCACTGAGAAATTTTCGAACGCGGTCACTGGTTTACCTGGTCTTTCGGCCAGCGTCTTTGCTGCGCGCAACCTGACCTATTACATCGCGGCAAACCAGCAGGTGCATGCGCTTACCCTGCTCGATGAAACTGCTGCAGGCGGCGCATTTTCTATGAGCGTGCCGGACCTCTACAAGGTGTCGATCAATTCGAGCGGCACGGTAGCGCTGGGCTTCGTGCAGAACAGCAACCTGGTCTACAGCATGGTGCACTTGACCGCGACTCAGCAGGCCCAGCTTTCCGGAGGCCCTTCAACCTGGCCGACGCTGGTCGCAAACTACCCGAACGCCACCGTGCAGGATTGTGAACCGCAGAACCTGCCAGTGTACTGCGCAGTCCAAGTGGGCGATCCCAACAAGTTATTTGATCGTCCGGTAAAGGCCGTTTTCTCAAGCGACGGTTCAACCGCTTACGTGATCAATTGCGGTCCCGAGTGCGGCGGAACGGCAGCCGGCATTGTTTCGGTCCCACTGGCAGGAAACGCCTTGAATCTTGGCGTGACCGGGCCTTCCGCCATCAACCTGCTGCCGGCATCGGTCACGCCGACCCCTGGAGGGGCCACCAACGCGCTGCAGAACGGAACCTTGCTCTATGTGGCAGGTCAGCAACTGCAGACGAGTGGCAACTCTGCAGGGCTCTTTGCCGGGAACCTTTCCGTCCTTAACCTGGCGACGGCAAAAGTGCAGGGAACCTACAGTATCAGCGATGGAAACCATTCGAAGATGATCCTTGGCGACAACAACACCCTGTGGATTGGCGCCCAAGGCTGCGAAGGTGGCGTACGGTATGCGCAAAGCCAGGCAGGCAACACGACTGTCGCGCTCGGCTGCCTGAGCCTCTACAACTCGTCGACGAACGCAGTAAGCGTCGACAGTTACAAGGGCGACCTGACCGGCATCACTTCAGTCACAGGATTGAGTAAGGTGTATGTCGCCGAGGGCGGGCAGGTACACATCTACAACACGGATGGTACGGAGCGGGACAATAGTAACGTCACCGTTCAGGGCACAGCTTACGACGTGGCCTACATGGACGCGCCGACAGATGGCGACGACGCCAATTACTAGAGCAAATTATCTGAAGGTGTAGAGCGAAGATACGATGAACACGGCCTTTTCGCCAGGAAAAGGCCCGTGTATCCAGCCAGAAATACCATGCCATCAGGTAGTTTGCTCTAGAGCTGCCTGACTCACCACGGCGGCACTGAAACGTATGCCAGATGCTCAATCGATCGTCGATATTCTTGCTATTGCGGCTCATCGTGACGATGTAGAACAGACCTGCGCTGGCACACTGCTGCGCATGCACAGCCTCGGTCTAAAGACGGGGATTCTCGACCTTACACGCGGCGAAGGTGGTACGCGCGGGACTGCCGAGGACCGCAAGCGAGAAGCAGAAGAAGCGGCCGGTATTCTGAAGGTCGAATGGCGGGATGCGCTCGACCTCCCGGATGGTCGGGTTGAGAATACGTATGAGAACCGGTTGAAAATCGTCCACGTGCTGCGCCAGTTGCGGCCGCGAGTGGTCATCCTGCCGTATTGGCAGGGACGTCACCCGGACCACTACACGGCTTCAATTCTCGGCTATGAGGCCTGTTTTCTTGCGGGACTGGCAAAATTGGATACCGGCTCGCCTGCACACCGACCCTACAAAGTGATCTACGCCAGCCTCTATGCCGATGTCCGGCCGAGCTTCGTGGTCGACATCACAGAGTTTGCGGAAACGCGGTTCGCCTCGCTCATGGCCTACCGTTCCCAGTATGCCAATCAGGCAGGCGGCGGCAGTTTGTTCGTACCGGAAGAAGAAATCCGCGAGCGGACCTTCTCCCTGGCGCGCCATTATGGGCTGCTGGCAGGGGTCAGGTATGCAGAGCCGTTTGTACAGAAAGAAGTCGGGCTTGTCGAGGACCTGATGCTTTTGCCTGTTGCTTCGATCTAGGCTGTGACCTGTGCGATCCCGCTGGCACATGGCTATCCGGTGATGGTGCCATCCGGCCGCTCATTGGCAGACGGCGCGGCTGATAACTTGGGGCCCGGTACGGCTACTGACGATTTTGGAGCGATGGCCGGGCCGGCGCTCAGTACACCATCGAACTTTGCAGGTAGATAGATGCGGACGCGAGCTCCCTGCAAGCGGCGGCTGACAGTGTTGCTGATCTCCATTGTGCCGCCATGCTTTTGCACGATCCCCTGGCTCACCCACAAGCCCAGGCCCGTCCCTTTCTCCCCTTTGGTGGTCACGAATGCCTGGAAAAGCTTGTTTCGTATCCCGGGGTCAACGCCGGGGCCTGTGTCTTCAATCTCGACGACGGTACCGAACTCATTGTCGCGCGAAGCAACTTTGATGGTGATGCATATCTTCCCGTGCTGACCTGCTGCTTCGATCGCGTTTGACAACACGTTGGTGATGACTTGCCGGATCTCCCCGGGGAAGGCGGCAATCATGCCCGTGCTTGTATAGCGCCGCTCGACCTGGATTTCTGCGTCTTTCACCCTGCGATCGTGGAGCAGCAGAACGCTGTCGATCAATTCCGGCAGATTTACCTCCACGGGCACCTGGGATTCGCGGTAAAGGCTGAGCATGGCCCGGCTGATCTGCAGGGTGCGGCTGAGCTCCTGCTGCGCCATGGTCAGATATTCGTCACGTTTTTCAGGATCGAGCTCGGTCTTAAGCAGGTAGTGGAGGGTGGCGACAGAGTCCAGGGGATTGTGGATTTCGTGCGCGATACTGGCCGCGAGGCGGCCCGTTACGGCAACTTTCTCGCTGGCAACCAGTGCCTGTTCAGATTTGCGAGCTTCCGTGATGTCACGAAAGACGACCACAATACCGAGCGCCTTACCGCCGGCATCCCGGATAGGCGCCGCACTGCGGGCGACCTGGATCTCGCGGCCATCGCGGGCGAGCAGCAGCGCGGGTTCCTCCCGTGCGATGCTCTTGCCCGGACCTTCCACCTGCTCGTTCAGCCGCGCCATTGGCTCCCTCGTCTTCTCATGCACGACGTTGAATATTTCAGACAGAGGCTGTTCAAGCGCCGCATCAATTGTCCACCCGGTCAATTGCTCGGCGACCGGGTTCATGAATCGCACACGGCCCATGGTGTCACACGCGATTACCCCTTCGCCGATGGACTCGAGCGTTGTGCGGTAGGACTGGCGGCTTTCATAAAGCTCATCCGCTCGTGTCTGCAGCTGCTGCAGGGTTTCTTCATACGCGCGCGAGACCCGGCGCAGCCGGCTGCTCGTGAAGGTGCCGATAAGCACCCCCACAGCCAGGCCGGCGGCCAGCACGATCCGCAAAAAGTCATGCAGGCGGAGATGAGCTGCCAATAGAAGATCGTCCCGCATGTGTTGTTGCGAACTGACAAGAGAATGAATTTCGTTCCGCATCTGGTCCATGCGATTGCGGGCGGACACATCCAATGCGAGAGCGGAGGCCGTCACCACCTGCGCGCCTGACACAGAAGCGGGCCCGGCGTAGCTCTGCCAGAGTGCATAGCTGTCTTTGAGCTGGGCAAGCAATAAGCGCTGCGCAGGCTCCTGGAGGAGATCGGACAGCCGCGAGAACTGGGCCGGCACAACGGGCTGCGCCTGCACAAAGGGATCGAGCATGCGTTGATCGCCAGTCAGCTGGTAGCCACGGAGGCCCGACTCTTCATCCAGGATGCGGGCTTGCAGCTGATACAGGGATTGCACGATCTCATCTGCCCGCGCAACGCGCGTCTGGGCCTCTACCGCCTCCTGTATCTGCCAGACCAGCACGCCGGCAAGCATTCCCAGCAGGATGACCGGCATGAGCAGGGTGGTACGAAGAATTCGGTTAAATGCGTGCAGGTTCAAGCTGTTACCTGTCCAGTGGGGCCCCGGGCATCCCAGCGAGTAATTCTTCTACTTTGCGCAGGAGGGTTGGCGCACCATCGCCTTTATTCACCAGCAGGTTTACCCACTGGTGCACTTCTTCCGGCAGGCTCAGGTAGGCAGACAGCAGCAGGATCGGAACATCCGGCCTGATCTGACGAAGTGCACGGGCGACCTGTGCGCCGTCCATGCCGGGCATGGCGTAGTCCAGGATCACTGCATCGACCTCGTTGCTCTTGAAGAGTTCGAGCGCGGTAGCCCCGTCAGAAGCCGTCAGAACGGTATAGCCGGCCCGCTCGAAAACCACTCGCCGGATTTCCAGTCCGAGCAATTCATCGTCGACACAGAGAACGCGTGCACCCATGACCAGAAACCGCCTTCAATTTGACGTTCCCTCCAAGAGAGACAACGCCTCGCGCAAAGTATGACACGGTGACTGACCGTGCGTTGCCTGCGCAGAAAAAAATATTGCATCAAGGTAACCTGAAGTCTACCTTTAACTTAGAGCATAAGGCATACGCTAAGAACCGGCGACCGTCCTGCAAGATTCACACGCCATTAGCAGGAATGAGTAGTTGGATGCATTACGCTAAGCCTGTCCTGTGGCTATTTTGCGGAATGTACATGCCGGAACAGTGTTTTTTGCCGGATTTGCAGCCGATGGGCGTGCAGGGACCCAAGGAAAAAAAGCTTGAGCCAAACAATATTTGTACTGGAAGACGACAGTGACATTTCTCGCCTGATTCAGCACCACCTGGAAGCTGCAGAATTCTCCACTCGTCTTTATCGCACGCCAACAAACCTTATACAGGATGCCGAAACCGCTCCTCCAGCGTTGTTTTTACTGGACATCATGGTGCCCGGCGGTGACGGGCTGGATCTCTGCAGGCGGCTACGGCTGCACCAGACGCTCAGTACTGTACCTATCATTTTTCTGACTGCACGCGCTACAGAAAATGACCGTGTCCTGGGATTGGAACTGGGTGCGGATGATTACATTACCAAGCCCTTTGCCACCCGCGAACTGCTGGCCAGGGTGAAGGCTGTCCTGCGGCGCTTCGAGCGTCCCACCGCGCCAAGTACGGTAACTTTTGGCGAAGTACTGATTGATGCCGGGGCCATGCAGTTGAAAGTAAAAGACCAGGTAGTGCCAACAACGGCCACCGAGTTCCGTCTGCTGGATTACCTTGCACGGCATCCGGGAAGGGTGTTTACCCGCGATCATCTCCTGGATGCGGTATGGGGAGATGCACGGTTTGTTACGCCCCGGTCGGTCGATGTTTACGTGCGCCGCATCCGCGAAAAGATTGAAGTAGATGCAGAGGACCCGCAGTTCCTGAAGACCGTCCGCGGCGCGGGATATCGCTTTGAAATACCTCGGCCTATGCCGTAGAGCACTCACCATGAGGGCCTTCGACCGGGATAGTTGGGCTTTGCGTGATTGCAAGGCCAGCCGGGGATTGCTTCGATTCTGCAGCTTTTGAACACTCCGGGTCACGCGGGAAAGACACAAGGAAAAACAATGGTCGGCAGGGTCTCGGTGAAGCTCTGGCTCGCGGTTGCGGCCGTTCTACTGTTCTTTGCGCTGTGGGTAGACGTCCTGCTTCGCTGGCAGACTGCTCATGCCGGTGCGCTGCTAATCGCGCCGATGCGCTTCGACCTGGCGATTGCCTTCCTCTTTACGATGCCGGTGGCCGGGTTGCTGAGTCTCCTGGTCGCTGCCCGAGCGCGTAGAAATCAGAAAGCGATCATAGAATTTGCCGAGAAGCTGGGCACTGGAGACTTTTCCGTCCGTGTCTACGTGGATGACCTGGCCGGCGCGCACGATTCAGCCGTCAGTCTGAACCTGGCGGCAGAGCGTCTGGGAAAAATCCATCGCGACCTCGATACCAGCCGTCGTGAACTTACCGCCTTGCTGGACAGCATGGAAGAAGCGGTCATTGCGGTCTCGCACGACGGCCTGGTGAGCTGGTCGAACGCCGTTCTTGAGAAGATCTCGCAGTACCCCGTGCGCCACGGCAAGGCACTGGTTCACACCATTCGTGATCCTGATGTACTAAACTGCGTCGGGCAGGCACTTAAATCGCGCGCACCGTGTCGCGGCCGGGCCGGTTCGGTGGCACCTGGAAGGGTCTTCCAGGTGAACGTAGCGCCCACTCCCGGCGGCGGTGCGGTCGTGGTACTCCACGACGTGACCAAGATCGAGCAGGCCGAAATATCCCGACGGGACTTCGTGGCGAATGTCTCCCATGAACTTCGTACGCCCTTGACTTCGATCTCGGGCTACGTGGAAACGCTGATCGAAAGCCACGGACTGCCCGAGGAGCAGGTTAAAGAATTTCTCTCAATCATTCTCAAGAATGCCTCGCGCATGAATCGCCTGACAGAAGATCTGCTGGCGCTGGCACGCGTCGAGTCAAAGGATTACGCCCTGACACCACAGTCGTTGCGGGCGTCCGTGCTGGTGGTGGATGCGATTGAATCGCTTGCTCCTCTGGCGAACGATGCAGGTCTGCGATTGATGGCCGGGGAAATGGCCGACGACCTGGTGTCCGCTGATCCGGATGCCTTGCAGCAGGTATTCGGGAACTTGATCGAAAACGCGGTTAAGTATGGCCGCGAGGGCGGCCGCATCATCGTCAGCTGCCGACGCCAGGGTGAAAACGTGGAGTTCACGGTCCAGGATTTCGGCCCGGGCATCGCTTCGCATCATCTCTCGAGAATCTTCGAGCGCTTCTACCGTGTTGACACCGCGCGTTCGCGCGAGAGCGGGGGGACTGGCCTCGGTCTGGCAATCGTAAAACGCGTCCTGGAGGCCCATGGAGGCGACATCTGGGTAGAGAGCGAACTGGGCCAGGGCACGGCCTTTCTTTTCAGGCTTCCAGCCATGGTCTTACCGCTCGAAAATAACTCCTCGCATGCGGCCGCTGCTGCATTAAGTCCTGCGGATACAGACGCTTTGCGTGTCTTGAGTAGTGATCGTGAGCGCTAGCGGAGCGGGGCTGATTTATCGTGTATTCATCCCAGGGATTTACCCTGTGAGTGGTGAAATTCAACTTTCAGGAAGAAGCGCGTTTGGCAGAACCCTCTAACCTCACCGCGCCTGTGTCATTGCCGCAATCCTCTCCAGCACCTCCATCGCAGGCTGCGCCCATCTCTCTCGTGCGGGCATTCTTGAATGGGCGGGGTAGTTCCCGCGGCGCCGACAGCGCCTTTCGCGGGACCATGCTGCTTTGCGCCTTGAGCATCTTCGCCATCGTGTTGCTGATCGCGAGCGTGCTAGTCCTCCGGTCCAATCTCTCTATCCATACCTTTGGCACAGCGTTTCTCAAGAGCCAGGCGTGGAATCCGCATCCCCCGTCCACGACGACTGACCCTGATCCGCCAGGCAAGTTTGGCGCTCTGCCTTTCATCTACGCCACGCTGGTCTCCTCCTTTCTCTCACTGATCATTGCTGTTCCTCTTGCTATCGGTACCGCGATCTTCCTGACCGAAATGTGCCCCGGGTTCCTGCGCGGGCCGCTAGCCTTCCTGACCGAATTACTGGCTGCCATTCCGAGCGTGGTATACGGACTCTGGGCTGTCTTTGTGCTGATCCCGCTCCTGCGCGACGACGTAAATCCTGTACTTGCGAAAACGCTCGGCTGGACTGGACTGTTCTCCGGTGACAACACCGGCTATGGCATGTTCGCGGCCGGTGTCGTACTGGCGATCATGATCCTGCCTATTATTTCGTCGCTGACGAGAGAAGTACTGACGGCAGTGCCATCGACGCAGCGCGAAGCCGCACTGGCACTCGGTGCAACGCGGTGGGAGATGATCCGCATGAGCGTGCTGAGAAATGCACGTATCGGGATCGTGGGTGCAGTGATCCTGGGCCTGGGGCGCGCCATTGGCGAGACCATGGCCGTGACTATGGTGATCGGCAACAAGAACATCATCGCGCATTCGCTGCTATCGTCTGCAAATACCATGCCCAGCCTGCTCGCGAACGAGTACGGTGAAGCGGACAGCAGTCTCTACATCAGTGCGCTGGTAGAGATTGGCCTGGTACTTTTCGTGGTGACGATTATCGTGAACGCGCTGGCGCGCATGATGGTCTGGGCAGTGACGCGCGGCACGCCGGATACGGTGAGATAGCCCATGGCTACCAATCAACTATCCTTGCGGCCACCCCTGCGCAGCAGTCGCGGCAATCACATCCGCCGCAATGTCATGAATGGCCTGGTGACATTGCTGGCCGTGGGTGCCACGGCACTAGTCATTCTGCCGCTTATCCGAATTTTTCTTTACCTGCTGGCCAAGGGCTTTTCTTCGTTAAGCTGGGCCTTCTTTACGCAGCTGCCAAAACCGGTCGGCGTACCTGGCGGGGGCATGGAGCATGCCATTCTCGGCTCTGCTGTACTGCTAGCCATCGCGAGCGTCATCGGTGTGCCGATTGGTATCTGCGCGGGCATCTTCCTGGCAGAATTCGGCGCGCGCAGCAAGATCGCCAACGCGATCCGCTTTACGGCTGATGTGTTGAATGGCGTGCCATCGATTGTCGTGGGCATCTCTGTTTCAGCACTCATCGTGCTTCCGCAAAAGCACTACTCAGCTTCTGCCGGCGGCATTGCGCTCGGCATCATGATGATTCCGACCATCACGCGGACCACAGAAGAGATGCTGCTGCTGGTGCCAAGTTCGATTCGTGAAGCTGCGCTGGGCCTGGGCCTGCCGCACTGGCGCTCGGTTTTGTCGATCACGCTGCGGTCCGCTTCCGCCGGCGTTGTGACCGGCTGCATGCTGGCTTTCGCGCGCGTCGCCGGCGAAACTGCACCGCTCCTCTTCACCGCGTTCGGCAGCTCGATCCGCAGCGTGGACCTGAACCAGCCTATCTCCGCACTGCCCCTGCAGATTTACGTCTACGCCATTTCGCCTTACGACGAGTGGCACAAACTTGCATGGGCCGGTGCGCTGGTACTGATTGTTTTGATTGTTGTTTCTGTGGCACTGGTGCGCTACTTCGTGGGACGAGGCGCTCTGAAAGGGAATCACTAGATGGGCGTTGGTATTGACGTAAGCAGCTTGAATGCGTGGTATGGGTCAAACCACACGCTGCAGGACATAAATCTTGAAATCCCCGCCAACAAGGCGACTGCTTTGATCGGCCCATCCGGCTGCGGAAAGTCTACCTTTGTACGCTGCCTGAACAGGATGCACGAAACTACTCCTGGAGCGCGCGTCGAAGGCACGGTGAATATAGGCGGCATTGATATTTACAAGGATGCTTCACCCGTTGAGATTCGGCGACGTATCGGCATGGTCTTCCAGAGGCCGAACCCTTTTCCGACCATGTCGATTTACGACAACGTAGCGTCAGGTTTAAAACTGAACGGTTTCAGGAACCGGCGCATACTTGATGAAGTTGTCGAGAAGTCATTGAAGTCAGCGGCCCTGTGGGAAGAAGTGAAGAGCGATCTGCGGAAGAAGTCGGGAGCCAGTTTGTCGGGCGGCCAGCAACAGCGTCTCTGTATTGCGCGTGCGCTCGCAGTTGATCCCGAGGTATTGCTGATGGATGAGCCGGCGTCCGCGCTTGATCCCGTGTCCACTTCGAAAATTGAGGACCTGATCTTCGAGTTGAAGTCGCAATACACCATCGTGATCGTGACGCACAACATGCAGCAGGCTGCGCGTGTTGCCGAAAATACCGGCTTCTTTCTGAGCGGCAAGCTTGTCGAGTTCGACCAGACCCACAAAATTTTCACCAATCCTCGCGATAAACGGACAGAGGACTACATCACGGGGAGGTTTGGATGACACGCATCCGTTTCCACCAAAGCCTGGGAGACCTGAAAGACAAACTGCTGGTGATGGCAGGTATGGCTGAGCAGGCCATTCAACGCGCAATCGAGGCGTATCGCGAACGCGACCTGAGTATCTGCGACCTGGTGCTGCGCGGCGAAGTGGCCATCAACCGGCTTGAACGCGAAATTGACCAGATGGCGCTTGACCTGCTCGCGATGGAGCAGCCGATGGCAATTGATCTGCGCTTCATCCTGGCCGTCATCAAGATAAACGCCGACCTCGAGCGTGTGGGCGATCAGGCGGTGAATATCACCGAGCGCGTCCGTGATCTGCAAGCCTGCGCGACGGCTGATCTGCCGATCGACATCCCTCGCATGGCGTCCATTGCAGCAGCGATGGTGAGGAAAGCGATACAGTCTTTCATCGAGGGTGATGTAGAGATGGCGCGCTCAGTTCTTGCGATGGACGACGATGTCGACCGACTGAACCGCCAATACTTTTTTGCCCTCGCTACGCGCATTCGCGAAAATGCAGCGGAGTCGCCGCAGTCATTGAATGCGCTCGTCATCGTCCGCAACCTTGAGCGCGTGGGAGATCATGCGACGAACATTGCGGAGGACGTCATTTTCTGGGTGCAGGGCGACGACGTGCGTCATCACATCTCTTCGGATGTGGCAGGATTGCAGAAGATCATGCCGGTTCCCACCAATCCAGACGTGGCAGCGACGGATAGTAAAGACCGAATCTAAGCGGCAGTTCGCAGGGCAGAGCTGCCCGCAACACGCTGCCATAAGCGGCCAGTTGCCCTTCGTGAGCAGCCCGCTCCTGCTGTAAAAATAAGTCGCTGTCACCGTTGTTGAGTCGAGTGGTCTTGTAGTCGACGATCCAGAGGTGTGTTTCTCCGCCGGCCAGAGGCTCGCTTCCTGCTATGAACACGCGATCGGCCCTCATCGTTTTAAGTCGGCCCGCTTCATTCGTAGTCCAGGCACTTTCGTTGCGCGCCTGTTTCTGCTGACCAAGAATCCACCGGCCATGCGGATCCTGGGCAGCACTCTGCAGTAGTTTGAGGACAAGCCGGGCCTGCGTCGCCAGTTCCTTTCCCGCTATCCCAGCCTTACGCAAAAGTACCGTGGCCACCCTCAACCAGTATTCCGCGGACTGTCCCGGATGGATCCGGGGATCATCGGGTGCCAGCGAAGCCATTTGCTCGAACAAGGCATGCACTACCGTGCCGTTTGCTTGGGCTATGGTGTTCAATGGGATGTTCAAAAAGCTGCGCGAGCCTGCCCTGCCCCGTGCCGGTTCGTCGACTACTAGAGAGTCATCGATAGAGTGGAACCAGGCTGACGGCAGCCGCCGCAGCAACTGGCCTCTTCCTCCGGTTGTTGCGGCTAATTGTGAAAGCCTGCCTGGCAATGGTGTGGTAGGAGCGACCAGGAAGGGGCCGGTAGGCGCGGCCTGGCTTTGCAGGCGCACGAACTCTTTGACAAAGGTCGGCTCAAAGTAGGGCCAGCCCGTTGCCAGCAGCGTACGCGCTTTTGGCTGGGCCAGCTTGAGTGATCGTGAGCCGTCCCGCTGCTCTTCGTGCTTCACTGCTACGGTTCCGAACAGGTGTAGTTCGTTGCTCGCGCGCGTGCTGGCGACGTAGAGCAGTCGGCTGAGTTCCTCGTCTTCTTCCTTGCGGCGCTGGTTGCAGATCCATTTGTAGGTTGCACTTGTTTCATCACCTTTTGTACCTATGGGCGCGATGAGCAGTTCGCCCGCACTACTGTTTCGGCGCGTCCGCTCCATCCAGTGGATCAAGGGGCTGTCGACCCGCCCGACAAGGCGCTCGAGTGCCGGCACAATCACGACGTTGAAGCCTAGTCCTTTGGCTTTGTGAATGGTCATCAACTGCACGCCGGCTTTGTCTGTAACGTCGCCTGAAGGCTCTGAGAAGAATCGCTTGAGGCGCTGTGTCATCAGTGCTGTTGTGGCATCACTACCATCAGGGGGAACCGAGGACAGCAGGGTAAAAAATGCCTGCACGTTCCGGTACGCGTCTTGATCAACACAATGCGCTCCACCCAGGTTGATCCAGGTGCGTTCGACCCACACGGCGAAACCATTCGGCGCTGCGCTGAACTCGCCTGAAAACCGCTGGCTCATTGCCAGTTGCATGGTCTGGTCAAGTCGCCCGGCGCGTCGTGCGCCATCGTTGCTCAGGAGCGCGATGCGGGTTGTAAGTAATTCCGGTATCGGCCGTTTGAGCAGCTGCCGATCGTCGCTGCCGCTGAGAATGTGAAGGTCCTGCAGCGACAAGCCGCACCAGGGTGCGCGCAGAATGGAGAGCCACGCAATGCGATCGAGTGGAGACAGCAGCGCCCGCACTAACGAAGCGAGGTCGATGATCTCCTGCCGTTCTTCGAGCGTTTCGATCTCGACGGCGCGGTAAGCGATGCCGCTTTCACGGAGCGCTGCGGCGATGCGCGCCAAGTGACTTTTTGCACGCACCAGCACCGCTACGCGAAACTCTGTACCGCTGTCGCGAGCCCTTAGAATCGCGGACTCGTGTGTGCGGATGATGTCAACGACGTTCTGCGCTTCTGTATCCTCCGCCGATTTGGCTCCATCGTCGAACTGGACGATCACGGAAACAGCATTCTTTTCTGGGGTACCGTCATTGGCCCGGGCCGGCGCGAAGTGCTGTCGGCTGGCTGCGCCGAGCGGCCCCCGGCTTATGGCGGCGAACATACGGTTTACTGGCTCGACGATGCCGGCGTCAGAACGGAAGTTGCGACCCAGCGTCAACGAGTGGAAGACAATGGGGGAAGGGCGAAAGCCGTGCGTTTCAACTTCGGTAAACAGCGCGAGATCAGCCTGTCGGAAAAGGTAAATGGATTGCATCGGATCACCCACCAGGAAGCAGGTCCGGTGTTCATCCAGCTCCCAGTGGCCGACGATCTTCGCAATCAATTCGTACTGGCGCCGCGACGTATCCTGAAATTCATCGATCAATAGATGATGAATGCGGCTGCTCCAGCGGCGCTGTACTTCGGTGTCTTCAAGGGCATGCCGCGCATTCAGACCGGCCTCGACAAAGTCGATGACAACATTTTCTCTGAATACTAACCTCAGTTGTGCCGCCCCGTGCAGCAGTACGGTGATGATGCTGCGGACCGTCAGCCATTCTTCATCAGAGAAATGTTCATTGGGTAATCCGTCAATCGCGCAGAGCGCTTCAAGCAGGCCGTCGATCGTGGAAAGATCTTTGAGTAATCCTTCAAAAGCTACTTTGTGTTTTCTCGAACCGCCCTGTTCTTCGGTAGGAAAACCCACATCTCTCGAGACGCGCTTCCGCCATTCGTTTTTTTGGGTCAGAAGCAGTTGACGAAGGCAGTCGTAGTGCTCGAGATGGGTTAGTTGCTCAAGGCTGAGCAGGTCTTTAATGTTCAGGATCGGATGCTGAGGCTCGTTTGAGCATGCGTAGGCGGCGAGTGTCAGCAAGTGTTCAGTCATGGTGCGGTGCTTGTAGAAGTAATGCTGCACCGCTTTCAAGACGTTCGTTCGCTCGCGTTGAAACGGCTCTTCAAGCAGCGTTCGCAGGGCGCTCCAGTCGGTCTCGTCATGGCTGGTTGCGGACGAGAAATCCGCCAGCCATTGATCGCGCCGCGCCAGCATCCCCGCGATCAGACTCTCACAATCGGCGACGTTTACATCACGAATGCGGAGGAGACGTTGCAGGGCTGCCGTGAGGTTCGTGGGGCCGCGACCCAGTTGTTCCAGTGTGCGCCGCGCGGCCCGATCGTAAAGGGGCTGCGCATCCTCAGTCGGCTGCAAGTGGCCGCCAAGCCGGGAGAGCAGCGGCGCTTCATGCGCTATCTGCAGGCAGAGCGAATCAATGGTCTGGATGTTGAGGCGATGAGGCTGTTCAAGGAGCCTCCAGTCCTGCGAATCGGCATGTTCGAGAGCAGCACGAGCGGTCACGTTCATTGCCGCGCCGCCAGACTGGCGCAAACTGTCTTCATCGCGCAAGGCTTTCAAAACACGGTCGCGCATTTCGGCGGTAGCAGCGCGCGTGAAAGTAATCGCGAGAATCTCTTCTGGATTTTCGACCACACCCAGTAGCGCGAGAAAGCGTCGTGTCAGCAGTTCTGTCTTGCCCGACCCGGCCGGGGCCTTGACGATGAATGAACGCGTGACATCAAGTGCTTCATGGCGCGCCTGATAGTCGTCTTCAATCAAGTCAACCTTAATGGCCGGTGCGGAGGTAGTGCTCACAGCCCTTCCTCTTCGTTCAGCTGCGAGGGTGCCTTAGTGGTCTGGGCAACTCGGCAAATTCCGCCGAAACCGCAATACTTGCATGTCTGCTCATTGTTCTTTGGATCGACGCTGGCCGCGCCTTGTTGAAACTGCTGGGAAGTTTCGCTCAGCCACCCCGCCCAGTTTGCTAATGTTTCATTGAAGTTCCGCGAAGCCGCGTCGGCAGCGCCCGACGTTGCTTCTGTAGAGACAAGTGCCTGGCTTGCTTTGCTGGTGCCGGTGAAGGATAGCTTGCCGGCTCGCAGCTGTGCGAAGAAGACATCCTGCAATCCCTCTACGCTGCCGGCAATTGCATATAGTGGCAGTTGCGGTTCTTCCATGCGGGGTCCCATCCACTTTGAAGCATGCACTTCGCCCGTTTTGTAGTCGAGCAGGATGCGTCCAAACTCCTCGCCTTGCGCCACAAGCTTGTCCACTCGATCGAGCCGGACGTTGAGCCGGAGCCCATCAATCGTGACTGTCCTTTTTTCTTCTGTATGTTCCACTTCAAAGGCCGGCCGGTTCAGTTCCAGCATCAACCAACTCTCAATCAGCGCGCAAAGCCGCTGGCTTTCGAGCTGCAGATAGGCCATGTCCCAGGCGCCGGTATCGTTCGCGTACCTGGCAAGCGAACGATCTACATGTTCTGCGACGCAGGTGCTGTACCGGCCATTGGCAACAAGGGCGTGGAGTCCGGCGCTGCTCTTCATTCGCGGATCATCCCAGAGAGAGTGCATGACGTCATGAAGAAGCGTGCCCCGTTGCGCTGCGTCAAAGCCGTGGGCTGACAGGCGCAGTTCGCGCGCGCCCAGACGTTTGGCAGCGAAAGCTTTGAAAGGGCAGGCGGCCTGCATCTTTAGGGTCTCCTGGCCACCAGCCTCGAATGCGCCGCCCGGCCACGGAACCGCGAGATTGTCCTCAAAAGCTTCTGCGAGATAGTTAACCTTCAGGGGCTTGGCCGGCGCAAGCTCTTCTTGCGGAAAGTCCGCAAACACATAAGCCGGCCGTTGTGTGCCATTCTTGCCTTCGCGTGCGTAGCTTGCCGTAAGCTGCCGGGTACTTTGCTGCAGACGCTTGAGGACGGTTGCCGAGAAGACCGCATCCTGCTGTGCATCCCCGCGAGGAATGCCTAAATCCTCCTGCAGCCAGTGAGGAAGCATGGAGTGGGCCGAGGAACGAATCGGCCACCTGTCATCGGTTGTCTGCAGAATCCAGATCGCATCGTAGACGCGGCCGGCGCTTTCAGGCACGCCGGAGATGCTGATGGGAGCGTGCACAGACTCAGCAGCGAAAAGCGCCGCTTGCGCATGTGTGCGGAGGTGATCCAGGAAGCGTGCATAGGAGAGTCGCATCTCTGCAAAATCCAGCGAGGCAATATCGCCAAGTACCTCACGCCAACGATCGCGAACCTGGTAGCTCACGCTATCTTCCGGACGTGTGCCTGGCCATCTCGCTGCTGTGAGGATGGCGTGGATGGTATCGATCCACTGGCGGCAGGAGCGTTCGCGGCTTAGCAAAGGAATGAGGACTGCCCTCGCATGGCGCACCGCCGTGGTCCAGCGACCGACCGCGCCGCTTGTCTTGATGTAACGGTGAGTATCAGTCTCCAGCCGTTGCAAGAGCTGGTCGAGGCTCATCTCCGGGGGCAGTAATTCCTCCTGCTGAAGCTGCGTATCGGCGGCAGCAAGCGCCCACGTATCCTCTGAAACACCCAGGAAGCCGGTGGTGAGCAGCCAGCTGATCTGTTCACGCTCAAGGGGCTGGTCGAGCCACTGCAAAAACAGGAGTGCGGCGCGCACAAGCGGCACACTGCTGAGCGGCAGGCCAAGGGTGAATTCATACAGCGCGGTTTCCGGCACCGCACGAAGGCCCGCACTTGCCGGCATCAGGATGCGGCGAAACACGCGGTCGATCGTCGCACGGTTCGACGCCGCATCTTGCAGCAGGATGCCGATATGCGCGGATGGATGGTTTTCTAAAAAGTCGCGCGCCCACAGCGCACAGGCCTCCATTTCGACACCTGCATCCGGTACCGAGACCCGGCGGGCAACCGCCTCGATCTCCCACGCGGCATCGCTTTGTAGGCAGCCAACTGCAGTCATAGCATGACGCACTGCGGCTTCGGCCGGCGTCGTTCGATCAAAGCCGCTCCAGGCGATTTCGGTGGGTACCGAAATTTTGTGGTCTGCGATAGCCGAAGCCACGATCCAGGGCAGCATAGAAGAAGTCAGCCAGCCTCGCCGCTCGCAGCGTCGTTCAAACTCGAGTGCCCAGCGGCGAAAGAGTTCTGTTTCCTGCGTGTCGATGCCGGCAGCGCTTTCGCTATGATCAGTTGCACCCCAGGGGCCCTGGCGTAGTTGCGCGGTTCCTCCATAAGCGGCAAGCCGTTTATACGCTCCTTGCGCCAGCCTCGCGACTTCCTGCGGCGAGATCAGCGAACGTGATTCCACTTCCTGCCGGGCAATGTCCGCCCAGACGCTTTCCTCCTGGAGCGGGCTCAGAAGCAGTCGCGCTTCCGTCCCGGTGAGCAGTAGCTGCTGCCAGTGTTCAGCAAGCCAGCTGTGCCAGTCATCAATGGCCGGACTTGCCCACGCATTTTGTCCCGGCCTGGCAAGCTGGTGTTCGCCGTACAGTTCCCGGAAGTCGCGTGCGGAGCGAGCATTCGCGGTGACAAGCTTGCCGCCACGCTCGAGGATCGACAACACGCTCTGCGGGAACTGCATCTCCAGAGTGTAACCGGCATGCCGACGCACGTCGCCGCGTGCTACCGCTGGGAAGCTGAGGAAAAGACGCTCCTCCTCGTGTCTGCTGCCGGTGCCTGCCTGGAGGATTTACGCTATCGTTGAGGTTGAAGAGTCGGAAGGAATATCTGATGTCCCTGGGTCCCCAGAACTGCGGCAAGAGAGGCCGCCGCTGGTCGAACATGTTCTTCTCGCTGTCCCTTGCCGCCGGGCTCTGGACATTGCCCGGTTGTCACTCTCCCGCAAACAGCGCGGCACCGCAGCGGCTTACGGGGGACGTGAAAAGCTATCACCTGAAAGGCATCATCGTGTCCACTGACCCGGCGCGCGGCGAGGTGACGATCAACTCCGAGGCCATCCCGGGATTCATGGAACCGATGGCGATGCCCTACAAGCTCAAGGATCCCGGGATTATCCAGGATTTGCATCCCGGCGATCACCTGACCGCGATGCTGCTGGTTTCAGACACCGCATCTATGCTTGATCAGATTGTAGTGACGATGTCTGCCAAGCCCGACTACAAGCCTTCTACAAATTTTCATGTACCGTCTGCCGGCGATGCTGTACCGAACTTCCACTTCACCAACCAGAACGGCAAAACCATCAGCTTCAATCAGTTTCGCGACAAGACTTTGTTGATCACTTTTATCTACACGCGCTGTCCTCTCTCGGACTACTGCCCACGGATAAGCCGCAATTTTGCCGAAATCGACAAAGCCCTGCACGCCGACTCTTCGCTCTATGCGCGGACGCACCTGCTGAGCATCAGTTTCGATCCTGCCTATGATTCGCCAGCGGTGTTGCGGAGTTATGGCAGCGCCTACACCGGCAATTACACCGAGGAGACGTTCTCGCACTGGGACTTTGCAGCGCCCTCGCCGACTGATTTGAAGACAACACTCGAGTATTTTGATGTGGGGGCGACCCCGGAGAAGGACAGGACGATTACGCACTCACTCTCGACCGTACTGATAGGGCCGGACGGTAAGGTTGCGGCCTGGTATCCAACCAATGACTGGACGGTGAGCGACTTGCTCGCAGCGATCCGGAAATCAGCAGCGGGGTCACCGGCATGATCCTGGTGATGATGGGCGTCATGGGTACGGGGAAGAGCACTGTGGGCGAAATGCTTGCAAAGACGCTTGGATGGGAGTTCGGCGAAGGCGATGCGTACCATCCGGCAGCCAATGTGGAGAAAATGCATGCGGGGATTCCGCTGGACGATGCCGACCGTGCCCCGTGGCTGGCCAGTCTCCATGAGCAGATCGCTGCGTGGGACCGCCATGGTACCGACGCCATCCTGACCTGCTCAGCCCTCAAACAGCGTTATCGCGACGTTCTGGCTGGAGGGTTGCCGGAAGATCGCATCCGGTTTGTGCTTCTCGAGGCCTCCAAGGCAACGCTGGAAACACGTGTGGAGAACCGGCCAGGCCACTTCATGAGTCCAAAGCTGCTCGACAGTCAACTGGCTATTCTCGAGGTACCGAAAGACGCTCTGCGCATTTCCGTGGAAGGCTCCCCGACAAATGCGGTCAACCAGATCATCAGCACCCTTCATCTAGTGCGACACGTTTAAAGCAAATTCCCTGAAGGAGTAGAGCGAAGATACGATGAACACTGGCCTTTTCGCCAGGAAAAGGCCAACCTGCATCCAGCAGAAACACCATAGCATCAGGTAATTTGCTCGAGTGACTTGATCCCACGCATCACCCGTCAGTTGCAGATGCCGGACGCGCGAAGTCACTCGGAGAAAACGGTAGGGTCGGCTATTCTGGTAACTGACCCGGATACTTCCGGCGAGGTTGAAAAAGCATCGTGCGCCTGACGATATAGGCGCTGACGACGCTGTCGCGCCATGGCCAAGCTTACGATTCTTTTTGGTGTCCTGCTTATCCTTGTTGGCTTGATCGGGTATTTTGCCACCGGCCATGTCCACCCCACCGCACTTATACCGGCTGGGTTCGGATTGTTGCTTGCAATCTTCGGCCTGCTCGCGGATACGCCGGACAGCAAGCGTCGCATGTTGTTCATGCACATTGCTGTCACGCTCGGCCTGCTCGGCTTTCTAGCCACTATTCAGGGAGTGGTGCAGTGGTTTCAGTTTCTGGGCGGTAAGACATTTGCTTATCCCGCGGCGGTTGAGTCCAAGGCTGCCATGTCCACACTTTGTTTCATCTTTGTCCTGCTTTGCGTGCGTTCCTTTATTGCCGCACGGCGGGCCCGGGCGTAAGAGCACTTGCGAATACGTGCAGGCTGAAGAGAAGAGGCGTTACCATGCTGGCCTTTTTCTCAGGAAAAGCCACTGCCTATCCCGTGAATGATTACCGTAGTTCGCAAATGCTCCATACAAAGGATCTCCCTAATGCGGCCAGCAACCAGTGCCAATAACCTGTCTTCGAAAGCAGAACGGACCCGCGTCCGCCCGAGTGATCGTGCCGGTGACGATGCGGGGAAGAAGCCCAAGCCAAAACTGAAGCAGGCACTGCCGTTGATTGTGCAACTGCTGAAACCGCGCCGCAACCTGATGATCATCGGGTTCGGCCTCATGATCATCAATCGGCTCACGGGCCTTGTACTGCCGGTGTCGACCAAGTTTTTCATCGACACGGTCCTCAACAAAGATCATCCGCACCCTGAAAAGCTCATGCCGCTCATCGGAGTGGTCCTGGGCGCAACCTTGATCCAAGCCATTACTTCCTTCGCATTAACGCAGTCGCTTTCAAAGGCCGCGCAGCGGTTGATCGCTGATCTGCGCAAGAAGGTGCAATACCACATCAGCCGCCTCCCGGTCAGTTTCTTCGATGCCAACCGGACGGGCGTGCTCGTCTCTCGCATCATGACTGACGTCGAAGGCGTTCGCAACCTGATCGGCACGGGCCTCGTCGATTTCTGCGGCGGCATCATCACCGCCTTCGCCGTCTTCTTCCTGTTGCTCCGCATCAGTGCGCAGATCACACTGATCATCGCTGCCGGACTGATCGTGTTTACCTTCCTGTTGCAAAAAGTCTTTCGCACGCTGCGCCCGATCTTCCGTGAACGCAGCAAGATCAATGCCGAAGTTACCGGGCGGTTGACCGAGTCGCTCGGAGGCGTGCGCGTAGTCAAGGGCTACCATGCCGAGAATCGCGAGATCAGCGTCTTTGGCAGAGGGATTGACCTTATCCTGAACAACGTCATGCAGTCCCTTACGATTACGTCGTTTCTCACGCTCACCTCTACTTCGGTTGTAGGCCTTGCGGGTTCGCTGGTCATGTTTCTCGGGGGACGCCAGGTGCTTGGCCATCATATGTCCACCGGCCAGTATTTCGAGTTCACCCTGTTGCTCGCCTTCCTGGTCGCGCCGGTCTTCCAGGTAGTGAACGTCGGCACGCAATTGACAGAAGCCGTCGCCGGACTCGACCGCACCAATGAAATTTTGAACGAGCGGGAGGAGTATGCAGATCCTCGCCGAACGATTTCGTTACCTGGTGCGGTCCGCGGCGATATCCGCTTCGAGCATGTTTCATTCGCGTATGAAGCTGATAAGCCAGTTCTCCGTGACCTGTCATTTGACGCCGCTCCGGGTACCGTGACGGCGCTTGTCGGTTCATCCGGCTCCGGTAAATCGACGATTATCAGCCTGGTCTGCGCCTTTCATGTGCCGGACAAAGGAGCCATCCTGGTCGATGGGATTGATCTTTCAACGGTCGAACTCGACAGCTTTCGCAGCCTGCTGGGTGTGGTCTTGCAGGAGTCATTCCTCTTCGACGGTAGCATCCGCGACAACATCATCTTCTCCAAGCCCGATGCGACGGAAGAGCAGTTTCTGCACGCCTGCAAGGTGGCGCGCGTGGATGAATTTGCTGAACGCTTTCCGGAGCTGTATGACACCATTGTCGGCGAACGCGGCGTAAAACTTTCGGGAGGCCAGCGGCAACGATTATCGATTGCCCGTGCAATCCTGGCCGATCCGCGCATCCTGATCCTCGATGAAGCGACGTCTTCGCTTGACTCGGAATCGGAAGCGATGATCCAGGAAGGATTGAACTACCTGATGCGCGGCAGAACAACTTTCGTGATCGCTCATCGCTTGTCGACCATCCGTCGTGCTGATCAGATCCTGGTAGTAGAAGGCGGTCAGATCATCGAGCGCGGGGATCATGACCATCTGTATCAGCTACAGGGACGATATCGAGACCTGTACGACCGCCAGCACGGACTGGATGCGAATCGCTTTCTGGCTCCGGGTGAAGGTGATGTTGTGCTCGAAGCGGCGAAATGATGGCAAATTAGCAGCAACGTGCACAGCCCCGGCGCTGCAAGGCTGTGCACGTTCTTGCCTGCCGGAACACGTATCAGCTGGAAGGCCGCGGAACCCGGAAGCGTATAAAGCAGATTGCTTCAGCCGCCGGCGAGCACGATAGGCGTAGTCGGCACGTTCGAACCGCCATCATTTTCGATGGTGACTCCGAAAAGTTTGGCCCCGACACCCGGCGGCAACGTTGGCAGTACAACACTGGCGTAGCCTGCAGGATTTGGCTTAAAGGTCCCGGCGGGAAGAGGAGCCTTCCCGTTCGACGGAATCACCCAAAGCTCGTACGTTTTGCCAGGATCGAGCGGTTTAAGGTTGTTGGCTTCAAACAGCAGGGCTCCGCGGTCCTGGAGATAAATGGCACGACCAGTTGGCTCTGCCGCGTGCTTAGGCTGGACAAGCGTCACCCGCTGGGCCGTTGGAGCATTCAGTACGTCTACGATTTGCTGCGCGTGTGCAGCTTTGGCAGAAAGAATCGTCAACAGGCCTGACTCTGCGTTGACCGTATCGCTCAGGTTCCTGTTCTCGACGCCAAGCGAGATACAAACGGCCGCAAGTGCTGCCGCAGCGGCCCACGGCACGATCACCGGCCACAGCCGCTTCCGTGGTGCAGCCTCGAATGGGATCACCCTGCCGGTAGCCGACACGCTATCGGAGGAGGTTGCGGCTTTCTCCGAGAAGCTCGCGACCCGCTCCATAAAGCGCTCGGTAGCACCTTCGGGAAGTGGATGTTGCTCGACCGAAAGAGCTAGCAGCGCCATGTCGCCGCGGGTTTCCGCCACCTCCTGCCGGCAAGGGCCACAGGTAGACAGGTGCGCCTCCAGAGACACGGCTTCTTCAGACGAAAGTGCATGCAAGGCATACAGCGCGAGGTCTTCAGGTGCAATATGTTGAGTGTTCATCATGCCTCGAGCGCCTTTCGTAAGCTAAGCAGTGCCAGCCGGATGCGTGTCTTGACGGTACCTAATGGATCTCCCGTCTTGCTCGCGATTTCCGTATGACTCAGCCCCTGAAAAAATGCCATTTCGATCGACTTCTGCTGCTCCGGCGGGAGACTTTCCATGTAGCCCCGCACCTTTTCAATCATGACGTCCCGTTCTGCTTCCGACGCAAGATTCTGGGTGGACGCAAGGACTACGTCTTCGACGGAATCTGTTGGCTTTCTCCTGCGTAACGCATCAATCGACCGGTTCCGCGCAACCACAACCAGCCATGCACCAAGAGAGCCCCGGCCGTGAACGAATGACTCGGAACTCCTCCACAACTGGAAGAGGATCTCCTGCGTAATATCCTCAGCCTGGCTGGGATCATGCAGAATCCGTAGAGCCACAGAGAAGACGGCACCTCCATAGCGTTTGAACAGTACGCGCATCGCGTCCTGATCCCGGAGACGGATTCGTTCCAGCAGTTCCCGGTCATCCAGTTGGGTCATACTGGAATCGGCCGGGGAAATTTTGACCCTATCCGGGTCCCTATCATAGGTACGCGCGGAAGGCGGTTTCGGATTCGAAGGATTGTCTGGCATTGCTGGTACGTCTCTCATTTTACGCATGCCTTTCACGAGCAAAGCGGTACATCCTTCAGGCGCCTTTGTAGGAACTGGGAATGAGATGCAGAAATGAAGGAAAGATTGGACAAACTGCTCGCTGCCAGCGGCCTGGTACCTTCCAGAGAACGAGCCCAGTCGCTCATCCTGGCGGGCCGGGTCATGGTGGAAGAGCAGAAGATCGAGAAACCGGGAACGCTGGTGGCTACTACTGCGCAGTTGCGGATACTCGGCGAGCAGCAGAGATACGTAAGCCGTGGCGGCCTGAAACTGGAGCATGCCCTGGCGCACTGGCATCTGGTGCTCGAAGGATTGCGGTGTCTGGACGTTGGCGCGTCGACCGGCGGCTTCACGGACTGTATGCTACAGCACGGAGCAGCCTCGGTTCTTGCCGTCGATACGGGCTACGGCCAAATCGCTCACTCCATGCGCATAGACCCCAGAGTTTCCTTGATGGAGCGAACAAACGCCCGGAATCTCAAGGCGGGCGAACTTCCTGCAGGTTTGGCCTTCCTTGCAATGGATGTCTCTTTCATCTCCGCAACCCTTGTCCTACCCGCGCTTGTTGCTGCCGCATTCCGATTCCATCCGCGGGCTACACAGGGGGAGGCAGTCATCCTGGTAAAGCCGCAGTTTGAAGCCGGACGCGAATGGATCGGCAAGGGTGGCATCGTGCGCGATCCCGTGGCACACCAGCTTGCAATTGACCGGGTGACTTCGACCGTCATTGAGTTGGGTGGGGAGGGGATCGAGGTAATTCCTTCGCCGATCCTCGGAGCGGAAGGGAACCGCGAATTCCTTTTGCATACCAGCTTCCCTCCGCAAAATGAAAAGTAATCTGGGACCAGGATGGTGCGCAGACCTTCGACCCAGCAATCCGCATACCTCGGCGTGCACAAACAACTGGTCCGAGAGCGCAACCGACGCGTCCTGAAATGTGTTTGCACGGCATGGGCGAGTTGATGCACCTCTGGCTCGGACTATGCGAGCACCTGCATCGAGCAGCACATTGGCCTTGGGCGAGGACTGTGGATGCGAAACCGGCGACTTGGAATAGGTCATGGGCGCTCCGGATGAGTACACTGGGGCTGCATGCGTACAGTTGCGATCATCTCCAAACCGCAAAAGCCCGAGCTCGCCTCACTGCTGTCTGAGCTGTCAACCTGGCTGCGCGCTCATGACTATGAGCCCATTATCGATCCGGTCAGCGGCAACTATACGCAGTCGGCCCGGATTGTGCCACGCTACCAGATGCCAGCCGAAAACCCTGAACTGGTAGTTGTTCTAGGTGGCGATGGTACCCTGCTGGCAGCCGCCCGGGCCTTTGCCCGATCGGACACGCCGATTTTGAGCGTGAATCTTGGCTCTCTCGGCTTTCTGACGGAAGTCAGGCTTTCGGACCTTTACACCACCCTTGCCGGCGGGCGTGAAGGTTGCTGCAATATCGATCACCGCGCCATGCTTCATGGCGAAATCC
>CAZZXL010000014.1:0-52259 GCA_964658035.1 uncultured Acetobacteraceae bacterium | reverse complement strand
CTCATCGCGCGCGTACCAAGATCATTCCTTCATTCCTGAAGATGCTGGTGATTGCGACCGTCGCCGATGCCGTGCCGCTACTCGGTGAGAACCGGGTCTTCGCAAGCCTCGGCGTGGAAGAGTTACGACGTCCCGTAAACGCCGGACTGCGTGCCCTGATGGAGGTCGCCAAGCTGGACGCCCACCTGACCAGCAGCACGAAGCGGCTTACATCGACCGATATCGCCTTCCGCCTTGCACCAAGGATCAACGCCGCCGGGCGTATGGATGTGGCCTCCGACGTTGTCGAGTTGTTTACGACACGCGACCCGGCCCGGGCCCGTGAACTGGCCGCCAAGCTTGAACAACTTAACCAGGATCGACGCACCACAGAAGCGAATGCGCTTACCGAAATCGAGCGCCGTCTGCAAGAAGATGCTGAGTTTGCCGAGAGCCAGTGCATCGTCATCGACGGCGACGGCTGGCATCGAGGCGTCATCGGCATCCTGGCGTCTCGCATCGTCGACCGGACAGCGAAACCTGCCCTTGTTATCGCGCACGAAAATGGAGAAGCCTACGGGAGCGGCCGCTCCATCGACGGCTTCCACCTGCTCAATGCACTCGAGTCCTGCGCTGAACTCTTCACCCGCTTTGGCGGACATGCGCACGCGGTCGGCTTTTCGCTGCCTTCTCAACGCATCCCTGCCTTGCGTGAACGTCTGCGAGCCTACGCGGCTATTCACCTGACACCCGAAACGGCTGCGCGCAGGTTAACCTGCCACGCCGAACTACCACTGACCGGCATCACGCCTGTCTTGTTTTCCTGGCTGGCGAGACTGCAGCCGACGGGTATGGGGAATCCCGAACCTGTGTTCATAGCTCATGATGTCGAGCTCGACGGTGCACCCCGCGTCCTCAAGGAAAGACACATCAAACTGCGATTGTCTCAACAGGACGCAAGCTACTCCGCGCTGGGATGGGATTGGGCGCAGAGAGTCGCGGATCTTGGCATCCAGAGTGGCTCGAAGATTGACATAGCCTATCGTCTTCGTCATAACGAGCATCCTGAATACGGCGGCCTCGAACTGGAGATCGTTGACCTGCGACCTGCTCAGATGAGCCAACAGTAAAACCCGCCTCCTTCTTCAGATTTGTTCTGCTAACGAACCAGGATTGGTCATGCTGTGCGTAGCGCAGCGTAGTCGACGGACCTGCGGTCTCTCTCCAGCTTCTCAACCCATCGCAACCACCAGTGCTAAACTCCACCCATGTCGCGCGGCTTCTTCATCACGTTCGAGGGTCTCGACGGCTCCGGCAAATCCACTCAAGTTAAGAAGCTCGTCCGCGTTTTCGAAGCACGCGAGGAACGCTTTACCCTTACCCGTCAACCCGGTGGCACCCCACTTGGCGATCGCATTCGCTCGCTGCTGCTCGACAGCCGTTCTGAAAGTCCAGCGCCCAGATCCGAACTCGCCATGATGTTCGCCGACCGCGTGCAATGCATCCACCAGGTCATTTCCCCGGCAATCGAACGTGGCGACATCGTGCTGTGCGATCGCTTCACCGATTCGACGGAGGCCTACCAAGGCGGCGGACGCCAACTCGGCTCTCAACTCGTTCTGGAATTGCACAGAACTCTTTGCAGTGGTCTGCAGCCGGATCTTACGATCCTGCTCATGCCGCCCTTTGAGCGCTCGCTCGGTCGTGCACGTCGACGCAATCAACGCGTCCTGGACAACACCGGCCATGATGAAAATCGCTTCGAAAATCTAGATACAGACTTCTTTCGCCGTACGTACGACATGTACCGCACCATAGCAATACGCGACTCTTTGCGTGTGGTCGTAATCGAAGGCGAAGCGGGGATTGAAGAGGTTTTCAGCAGTATCCTTGCAACAGTGGACGAAAGACTGAAAGCCTTCCGCCATCACGCAAAATAGTTATCACCATGCCGACACTCCCGGAAGAAACCACCCATGAGCAGCAAAGCGCCGTCCTTGCCGCCAGCAGCATGGAGAGCGGCTACGAACGCGATGGTTTTCGCTTCCCGCCCGGCCTGAAGCTGAACCTGCCGTTCTACATTCTGCGCCGTTTCTTCAAAGCTTCGAACCCGATCATGCTCTTCGAGCACCTTGCGCGGACGTACGGGCCCATCTCCCACTACAAGCTCGGCTGGCAGCACATCGTCTTCCTGAACGATCCCGAGTTGATCAAAGAGATCCTCATCAACCAGCCGCAGAACTTCATCAAGGAACGCACGCAGCGCCGCATGAAGATCCTGCTCGGCGAAGGACTCATCACCAGCGAAGGCGCCTTCCACATGCGTCAGCGCCGCATCGCCGCTCCGGCTTTTCACCGCCAGCGCATCCAGGCCTACGCCGACAACATGGTCGAACGTGCCCGCAGCATGCGCGACGGTTGGGCAGACGACAGTACGATCGAGATCGGCGGCGAGATGATGCATCTCTCGCTCGAAATTGTCGCCCGCACGCTCTTCAATACTGACGTTACCCCGGAAATCCGGCAGATCAATACCGAAGTAAATGCCATCATGGACGTCTACAACCTGCTGATCGCGCTTCCGCAGGCGGAGAAATATCTCGCCGCGCCCATCCCTGGCCTCATGCGCTTTCGACGCGCCCGTAAACGCCTTGACGCAGTCGTCCACAAACTTATCGCCGATCGACGCATACTGCAGCAGACTGACAACACTGACCACGGCGACCTGCTCTCCATGCTCATGTCCAGCCGCGACGAAGAAGCAGCAAATGCCGCTGAGCAGACGGGCATGACGGACGAACAACTCCGCGACGAAATCCTGACCATCTTTCTTGCCGGCTACGAGACCACGGCCAACGCACTCACCTGGACATGGTTTCTTCTCGCACAAAATCCTGAGGCCGCCAAGCGTTTCTATGAAGAGATCGACCTCGTCCTCGGCGAACGCCCGGCAACCCTTGGAGACCTGCCGCAGCTTCGCTATGTCGAGCAGGTTTTTGCCGAATCCATGCGTCTTTATCCACCTGCATGGGCCATGGGTCGTCAGTCAACCGCGCCCATCACGCTAGGCGATTACCACTTCCCGTCTGAGACGTACTTCTTCTTCAGCCAATACATCATCCAGCGCAGCGCGACCTACTTCCCTGACCCCCTGCGCTTCGATCCCTACCGCTTCACGCCGGAGAATAAAGCGGGCCGTCCACGCTTTGCCTACTTCCCCTTCGGCGGCGGTGGTCGTCAATGTATTGGTGAAGCTTTCGCATGGATGGAAGGTGTTCTGTTGCTCGCAACCATCGGTCAGCGCTGGCGCATGGAACTGATACCCGGGCCGATCCTCAAAGCAGAACACGTGCAGCCGAAAATTACGCTGCGGCCAAAGTACCCGATCAATATGCGTCTCCATGCCAGAACCCGGGGCTGAACACACGTCAAACCCGGTGCTATCAACAGGTGTGGTGGTACCATCACTTTCACCTGTTTCCATCCATGCGCATACGCCCCTTGAGTGCCCCCTTTATCGCCTCTCTTTTCGCTTCAGCCGTGATGTCACTCCCGGCACAGACAGCGCCGCCAATCGTGCTGCACGCGGCGCGTCTGCTGGTAATTGAAACGGGCCAGGTGCTTACCCCGGGCGAAATCCTCGTCACCGGCGAACGCATCACACAGAGTGGCAAATCGGTGACGCACCCGACTGGCGCAAAGATCATCGACCTCGGCGACACTACCCTCATGCCCGGTCTCATCGACGCCCACGTTCATCTCTTCCTGCATCCGGGCGACGAAGAACTGCAGACAGTGAAAGAGTCGATCGCCGAGCGGACCATTCTCGCGACCCTCGCCGCGAAGGCAGACCTGCTGGCCGGCTTCACGGCTGAGCGTGACATGGGGACAGAAGGCGCCGGCCCAGCCGATACCGCTGTCCGTAATGCCATCAATGAGGGCTTGATCCCCGGCCCGCGCATGCGCATCAGCGGCAATGCTATCAGCGTCACCGGCGGTCATGAAGATGCGCTGCACTTCAACCCCGACCAGCACGTGCTCGGCAACGCCACCTATGCTGACAGCGCTGAGCAGCTCGTCTCCGTCATCCGTGAACAACTCAAACAGGGTGCCGACTTCATCAAGATTTACGAGACTGGCCAGGACTCTCTGCGCGATGACAAGTTCTTCACCCAGTACCAGTACACAGAGGCAGAGCTCTCCGCGGCCGTCAGCGAGGCCGCCAGAATGAACACCCGCGTCGCCGTCCACTGCACCGGAGAACCGGGCGCCTTCTACGCAGTCCAAGCCGGCGTAGCATCCATCGATCACGCCTACGATCTCAGCGACCAGACGATGAAGCTGATGCGCGAGAAACATATCTTTGCTGTGCCAACCTTCGCCATTTCGGAGTACTTCATAAAGCACGCGCGTACGGAACTGAATGCCACGGTCGAACAAGCCCTACAGCACCATCACGCCGAACAGTTCAAGAAGCAGCTGGCTGCCGGCGTACCCATGGCAGTCGGTTCCGATGTCGGGCCCTTCCCCCACGGTACGCAGGCGCGCGAACTCGAATTAATGGTCGAGTTCGGCATGTCTCCGCTTGCCACCCTGCAGGCTGATCTGCTCAACGGCGCCCAGCTTCTCGACTGGAAGGACCACATCGGCACCCTCAAGCCTGATGCATATGCTGACATCATTGCCGTTCCCGGTAATCCTCTGACCAGTATTTCAGCCCTCGCCCATGTCAGCTTTGTCATGAAAAATGGGACGGTTTACAAGCAATGAATCCTGTCGCCTGCTGACATTCCTCACTGCTGCCAGTCGCCATGATCCGACACGGAACCCGGGCCGCCGACAGCGCAGTGAGCCCGCCCCGTGATGTGCCAGCAAACGCAAAGGTGACAGTGGTAACAGCTTCGTTGTATTCCCACAGTAACTACTTTGCTAAATTATCTTTTTTGTTGTCTTTCCCGTTTTGGATCTGCATCTTAAAATCGGAATCGCGGATCACATCTGTTAAGAAATTGCCGTACTGCGGACTCTCCAGGCGAGCAATAAGGTTCACGCTCGCCCTTGGAGGAGAAATACCCATGATGACCGTCAAACGAGTTGCCCTCTGGCTCGGCAGCAGTCTTTCCATGATTGCGCTCACAGCGTGCAGCCAACCGACTATCAGTGGCTTCAATCTGACTGCCGGCCCAGCGGCCATCAACATCCAGCCTGGCGGCCAGGCCACTCTCACGGTGGCAGCCACAGCTACCAGTAAAACCAACGTCACTGCCGCCGTCATCCTGTATTACCTGCCGGCCGGGGTCACAGCGTCCCCCTCAGCACCCACCGTCACAACCGGGTCGCAGTCGACCATTACGCTGATTGCGGCACCCACTGCGCCGATCGGTGTCACATCCAAAGTGCAGGTTACCGGTTACACCAACCTTGCGCAAAGCACCCAGTACGTAAACGTGAGCGTAGTTGGCAGCCAGTAGGGTAGTCCTTAACCGGGTAGTGCCGGGTGTCCCATCGTCTTGGCCTGCTACCCTTTCGTGGTGAGCTTCAGCGAATTTCTCGGGAACGAAACCACTGTCCGCAACCTGCGTGAGACCATTGCAGCGCAAAGAGTTCCTCCAGCCCTCATCCTGAGCGGTGCCCGAGGAGCGGGCAAGTTCACGCTCGCGCTCCTGCTGGCACAGACCATCAACTGCCTGGTGCAACCGGTCACCAATGGCCTTCCCGATTTTTGCGGAACATGCGCAAACTGCGTCCGCATTGCCGCGGCGCAGCCTCTGGAAGATCGCGTTGCCGAGGCTGTTGCCGCGCGCGAAGAACTCCGCGAAGCCGATAAGAAAGAAACGCGCATCCTCATCCAGACGCACCCGGACGTGCTGGTCATCCCGCCCGATCCGCCGCAGTTACTTATCAAGCTGGGCCAGGTCCGCTCGGTCATCCGCGGCATCTACCGCATGCCGGCGCAGGCGCGCCGCGCCATTTACATCTTCACCAGCAGCGCCTTCATGAAAGAGGCGGCCAATTCCCTGCTCAAGGTGCTTGAAGAGCCGCCGCCGCACGCCAGCATTTTTCTGCTCGCAGAGAACCTCAGTGAACTGCTGCCGACCATCCGCTCCCGTGCTGCCATCTTTCGCCTGGGTGCATTGCCGGCCGCTCAGATCGAGGGACTTGTCGCCCAAAGACGCGTCGAGTTACGACCGCAGCAGCAGTCCCTTGTCGCGCGCCTTGCTGAAGGGACGGTCGGCCGGGCGCTGACGCTCGATCTGGAAACGTATCTGGCCGGTCGCAAGGATGCAATCCTCATCCTGCGCCACGCCACCGCGGAGCCTGACCATTCCAACCTTTTCAAGATGACGGAAACCTATCGCGCAGGCGCAGACGGCGCCGAAAAGACGACCGCACTTCTACGCGCATTCTCATCTCTGCTTGAGGATCTGATGCTGCTCCAGGCGGGAGCCCCGGCGCTTGTGCGCAACATCGATATCGTCCCCGAACTCGAGCGCATCGCCGGCACCATTACCTTGTCATGGATTGAAGGAGCATCGAGAGCACTTGACCAGGTTGAAGCAGGGATGCGCCGGAACCTGCTGCGCTCACTGTCCTTGGACAATTTCGCAACAACCCTCACCCGCACCTGACGCTGCAGGCAAAGAGGCGATGCTCTTTCGTGTAGCACCTTCGGTGGCAGTCTTGCGGCGAATCCGGTTGCCGTCGTCACCGCTGTTGCGTAGTATTCGAATCCAGCAGCCACAAATTCATCTTGATTCGATCTGCACTTTCCACCTTTGTCAGAGGGTATGGCAAGTCCGGCTTGCATCTGGTTAGGCACACTCCAGGCAACTATGGCTAATTCTTCGGTTCTCCCTCCGCAGGTGCACCGGGAACCTGCGGAAGCGCCGTCAGTCCCCCGTGATGTGCATGTCGTTGCTGCAGGCCCACGCAAACTGGTCCGACCGCCAATTTCGAAGAGTGCTGCACAGCGTCACTCCTACCGTCACAATGAGACCACGCTGCTGGCGCACCAGGCGCTCACGGATCACGCCCTCGCTGCCGCTGGCCACGAAAGTTCCCACGCTGAAGCCTTCTACTTTCAGAAACAGGTGCAGACCCAGACCCTCATGTGTTTCGTTCTCGAAGATGGAGAAAAACTGGAAGGCTACATCGAGTGGTACGACCGCAACGCCATCAAGGTACGCCACAATACCCGTACGCTTATCTACAAAACGAGTATTAAGTACCTTTACAAAGCCGGGGAAGACGTTCGATAAAGCTCCTCGCCAACGTTGGAAAATAATACGGCAGGACTCAACCGTCTACCTTGGCCGCCTTTTTTAATCGATCACGCAGAGCTGCTCGAAGGCCTCCACCTTCCGGGAGCGGGCAGAAAATCACCGCGACTCCTTGACCATCAAGAGCGCGCAGCCCGGCAAACAATTTCTGTGCCATTTCTTCAGGATGGGTCCATCGCCCCCATCGCCATGATGTTGACCCTTCAACCACAATCGCTGCGAAGTTCTCCGGAAGCAACACACCCACACGCCCGCCGCCGACAGCTGTGACCGCATCCCTGAGTGCCTGTTCGACGTCGCTGCGGTCGGCTCCCTCAACCAGTACAAGCTTTGCGCGGGGTGCGTAGTGGCGTAGCCCCACGCCAGGTGACGGCAATGACTCCGGCGCAGCCCCGTTCGTTGACGGCGTTTCCGCAAATGACACCAGGCCCGGCACAAACTGCTGCAACATCTCCATCGCAACCATGCCGTAACGGTAAAGAGTCGGCGGCACGGCGCTCGCGTCAATCACGGTTGACTCCAGACCAAGGCTCGTCGCGCCACCATCGAGAATGGCATCGATCCTGCCGTCCAGATCTTCGAGTACATGCCGCGCCGTCGTTGGACTTGTTCTGCCGAAAGAGTTGGCACTCGGCGCTGCGATCGGGACGCCGGCGAGTGCAATCAACGCTTTCGCCACCGGATGTCCGGGCATGCGCACACCAATTTTCTGCCGTCCTGCACTCACCAAGGACGGCACCTGCTCACTCCTCGGCAACAGCAGGGTGAGCGGCCCCGGCCAGAATGCGGCCATCAACGAACGCTCCAACGCAGTCACCTCTGCCACCACCAAACACAGCATCTCGTCCGATGCGATGTGCACGATCAATGGGTCCCAGGAAGGTCTCTGCTTCGCCTCGAATATTTTCGCAACTGCGTCCGCGTTCAGCGCGTTGGCGCCAAGGCCGTAAACCGTCTCGGTCGGAAACGCGACCGTGCCGCCATCCCGTAAAATCAGCGCCGCGCGCCCCAGCGATGCTCGTGATACGGCACCGGAAAGATCCAGAGGATCAACCGGCAGGATAAGCGTCTGGCTCATTTTCCTCTGTAGGTCCTGTCATTCCTTGGAGTTCAAGCTTCATTTTGCGATAGACTCGCCGGTATGCAGTCGGTTGAAACTGAAGTTAAGTTCTGTGTTCGCGATCGGGCGCTGCTCGAACAGCGACTGCAGGCAAGTGGCTTTCGACTGGTCACGCCCAGCACCTTCGAACGCAACACGCTTTACGATACCGCAGGCCGAACGCTGCGCGCCCGGCATCAGATTTTGCGTGTCCGCCAGTATGGCGAAAAGTGGATCGTCACCCACAAGCGTATGCCCGACCAAGCGACAGAGCAGGGCCTCCACAAGCATCGCCTTGAGACTGAATCTGAGGTCGAAGACGGTGCAGCCATCGCCAGCATCTTCACGATGCTCGGCTACAAACCGGCGTTCATTTACGAGAAATGGCGCACCGAATTTGCTGACAGCATCGGGCACTGCGTCATCGACGAGACCCCCATCGGCATCTTCGCAGAACTGGAAGGCCCGTCTGACTGGATTGACTCGACTGTCCTACGCCTCGCTATCGCCAGCCAGGACGTGATGACCCTCAGCTACGGCCGCCTCTTTGAAAAATGGAAATCGGACAACGGCAGCACTGCTGAAAACTTTACCTTCAGCGAAATACCGCGCTAATCCGCCAACGCCTCAACCGCTTCCAGATAGGCTTCACCGGCGCACCGGAATCCTCAAAGGCAGCCGCAGGGTAGCCAGCAAACCTGGCGCGTGCACCCCAGCCAGCAACAGCATGACGGTCGTGAACTGCTGCATGCCAAGGAAGCGTTGACGATGCGCCGTCGATGTCCCTTCCCTGCAGACCAGCAGCAGAGCCGCCGCCGTCAGCGCCGCGCCTTTCGCAACAACATCAGTCGCTCGGTGCGTCCAGGCTATGAGGCAGCCACCATGGCAGAATCTGCGCCGCGTTCAGGCGCATCCATCGCTTGTGTTTATCAGTATTTTCCGACAAGCAGTAGTCGTCACACGGGAATTTGAGGTAGTACTCACCGGCTACTTGATCGCCCGGCTGTGACCAACAGGGCGTTGGTTATGCGCCGTGGCACTTCTTGTACTTCTTGCCCGAGCCGCAAGGGCATGGAGCATTCGCGCCGATCTTGTCACCGGTGCGGCGCGGCCCTTCCCCGCCATTTGCCGTGGTGTCGCTTACGCCTGCGTTCCGCGACATCTCGAGCTCCCGTTCCTTATTACGCATAAAATCACGCTCGATCGCGTCTATGGTGGTCGACGGCGCTCGCACGGGAACACCCACATGCTGCGTGGGCTCAGCAACCGGAATGGCTGTCTCGCCCTCCACATGAACGTGATGACCATTTCCGTTCGTAGCGCTGAGCGCACCCGCGATGGTCTTCTGGCCTGCTCCTTCATCCACCATGGCAAAGGGCAGATCCAGCGTCTCACTCGATTGCTGGGGTGGCCGCGTAATCGGCTGACCATCAGGTCCCACGATCTGCATCAGGAAGAGGTACCGCACGGTGTCTTCCTGGAAGCGATTCATCATCGCCTCGAACATATCGAAGGACTCCTTCTTGTAGGCCACAAGCGGGTCCTGCTGGCCGTAGCCGCGCAGTCCGATGCCTTCCTTCAGGTGATCCATGTTCAGCAGGTGATCTTTCCATAGGCCGTCCAGCACGCTCAGCATGATCATCCGCTCGTGGAAGCGCATGGCACTGCCGCCCAGGATCAACTCCTTCATTTCGTACTTCTCTTTCAGCCTATTGAATAAGGACTCGCCCAGCTCATGGCGATTGAGCTGAGTAACATCGATGCTCTCCGCTTCCAGGTCAAGACCGAACTGCTCCAAGAGCTTCGCCTTCAATCCGGAGACATCCCACTGGTCTGGATGCATCGCTTCAGGCGTGTGCTGCTCCATGACGGCACTCAGAATGTTCGCCACGTAGTCCTCTAGAATGAGTACTTTCTGATCTAATCCTTCAAGCAGTTGATGACGGGTCCCGTAGACCGCCTCGCGCTGCTTGTTCATCACGTCGTCGTATTCAAGCAGGTGCTTGCGAGCGTCAAAGTTCTGAGCTTCGACCGCTTTCTGAGCAGACTCGATACGATTCGTGATCATCTTCGACTCGATGGGCACACCCTCTTCCATGCCCAGCCGTTGCAGCAGGGTGGAAACCCACTCCTTTGCGAAAATGCGCATCAGGTCGTCTTCAAGCGAGAGGTAAAAGCGCGAAGCTCCCGGATCTCCCTGGCGTCCGGCGCGCCCGCGCAACTGGTTATCAACTCGACGCGACTCATGCCGTTCTGTACCGATAATGTGCAGACCGCCCGCAGCCAACACTTCTTCGCGCTCACGGCTAGTGTTTCCCTGGTGCACCGCAAAGGTGCGGTCCCAGTGTTCCTGCATGGTCTCGAATTCCTGACCCTGGTAGTAGAAGCGCATCATTCCCGGACCCGCCATGGGGGAGATTGCGCCTTCGGCCGCACTCACAGCCCGCGCCAATCCACGCTTCAGCAGGTCCTGCTTGGCTACAAATTCAGCGTTTCCGCCCAGCAGGATATCGGTGCCACGGCCAGCCATGTTGGTGGCAATCGTGACCATGCCGAGACGACCTGCCTGGGCCACAATCTCAGCCTCGCGCTCGTGGTATTTCGCGTTCAAAACGACATGTTTTACACCTTTATTGCGCAAAATAGTCGATAAAAGCTCGGATTTTTCGATTGAAGTCGTGCCGACCAGCACGGGCTGCTTTTCTTCATGCAGACGGGCAATTTCATCTGCCACTGCGAAATACTTTTCCTTGGCTGTACGAAATACGACGTCCTGCGCTTCGAGCCGGCGCATTTCGCGATTTGTCGGGACGACGACAATCTCAAGCTTGTAGATCTTGTCGAATTCAGTCGCTTCCGTTTCCGCCGTGCCGGTCATGCCGGAAAGCTTCGAGTACAACCGAAAATAGTTCTGGAAAGTAATGGTGGCAAGCGTCTGGTCTTCGCGGCGGATGTTCACGCCTTCTTTCGCTTCTATCGCCTGGTGGAGACCATCCGACCAGCGGCGACCCGGCATCAGGCGGCCCGTAAATTCGTCAACAATGATGACCTCGCCGTCCTTGACCACGTACCCAACATCCCGCCGGTACAGGTGATGCGCCTTAATGGCGACTTCGACGTGATGCTTGAGCTCCCAGTTCTCGACCTCGGCGATGTTGCCGATCCCGAGCAATCCTTCAATCTTTTCCCAGCCCTCATCCGTGACCGTGATCGTCTTATGCTTTTCGTCGATGACGAAGTCGCCGGTCAGGATCTTGTCCTCGCCCTGGGTAATCTCTTCCCCCATTACGAGGCTCGGGATGATGCGGTTGACACGTGCATACTTGTCAGTGGTCTGGTCGGTCGGGCCGCTGATGATGAGCGGGGTACGCGCTTCGTCGATCAGGATCGAATCGACTTCGTCGACAATGGCGAAATAGTTGCCGCGTTGGACGCACTCGGCCAGCTCGAATTTCATGTTGTCGCGCAGGTAATCGAAGCCGAACTCGTTGTTCGTGCCATAGGTGATGTCAGCAGCATACGCGGCCCGGCGCTGCGCATCGTCGAGGTCGTGCACGATCACGCCAACCGTCAGCCCCAGGTACTCGTAAATCTTGCCCATCCACTCGGCATCGCGCTTGGCGAGATAGTCGTTGACCGTGATGACGTGGACGCCGTGCCCGGCGAGAGCATTCAGATAGCAGGCCAGCGTCGCCACCAGGGTCTTGCCTTCACCGGTGCGCATTTCGGCGATCTTGCCCTGGTGCAGCACCATGCCGCCAATCAACTGCACATCAAAGTGGCGCATGCCGAGAATACGCCGACCCGCCTCGCGGACTACTGCGAATGCTTCCGGCAACAACTCATCGAGCACTTCTTTTTCCGCCTGCTTACGCGCAGCCTTGTCTTCGTCACTGTCAGTAATGGCACCCGTGCCGATCCCTTCGAGACGCGCCGCAATGCGTGCCTTGAACTCGTTGGTCTTGTTGCGCAGGTCGCCATGAGACAGCGCTTGCAGCGGCGCTTCCAAGTCAGTGATGGTGGCAACAGTCGGCATCAGGCGCTTCACGATGCGCTCGTTACTGGTGCCAAAAATCTTCGTGAGAGTACTACCGATCAAGGGGAATCCTTAGCGAAAACATGATTGCGATACGCAATCTACATTTTACGCGACTCCGGCCATTCACGGTGCCTTCATGACAGGCGAGCCGCTCGCCGGTATCAACTGCTTCGAAACGAAGCAAAAAGCTGATCCAAATCCAGCCGGATAGATGTTCCTTTCAACGTCAGCACGCTTCCCCGCGTACTCACCAGGGGTGCGGTCCACATCTGCCCCATCGGGGCCTCGGGATCGATAATCCAGACACATTTGCCACCGGTCACCTCGTGCAGCAATCATAGAGTTTACGCAACGTAGCTGCCACCAACCATTAGCGGGCGCGCGGATGTGTCTTGTCGTAGACATGGGTGATCCGGCTGCTGGTCAGCTGCGTATATCGCTCCGTGGTCGACAGACGTTCATGCCCCAGCATTTCCTGGATCGCTCGCAGGTCTGCCCCTTCTTCGAGCATGTGCGTGCCAAAGGCATGCCGCAGCGTATGGGGATGGGTCTCTGCCGGCAGCCCATGCGCCATGGCAACCGCTTTCAGGATGCGTCCTACACTCCGCGTGGTCAGTCGGACCTCGGCGTCGCGTCCGCCAGTCGGCTTGACCCGGCTGCCGATCAGGAGCGCCGTTGCACTTCGACCGGCTTCGTTGAGTTTCTTGTCGCGCTCCGGCAGGTAGGCCCTCAATGCAATGGCGGCTGCGTCACCCAAGGGGACATAGCGTTCTTTCTTACCCTTGCCGCGCACCAGGATGGCTTCGTTCGCCCAATGAATGTCGGCTAGATTGATCCCGCATAACTCGGCATTGCGGATGCCTGCCCCGTACAGCAATTCGAAGATGACGCGGTCCCGCGCAACCCAGCCGGCGGTATCGACTTTCGTGTCCGCGGCAGGGGCTAGACTGTTCGCCGTCCGGTTCATCTGCTCGATAGTCGGCACCCTCGGCAGATGCTTCGGCAGCTTCGGTGTTGCAACCAGGCGCGCAGGGTTTCGCGAGACATGTCCCATCCGCGCCAGCCATTTGTACCAGGAACGAATTGCCGCCAATGCCCGCGCAGTCGAAGCTTTTGAAAGCGCCGCCCTGTCCTTTTCAGAAGGGCTCAACAGTGTTCCGAGATACGCGCGAATCTGCTGGTGCTCAACCGTACCTAGAGAACACTCTTCGCCATTCTGCGCGATCAGGTAATGAGCGAACGCACGAATTTCTCGTGTGTACGCACGCAGCGTATGTGGCGAGGCACCTCGCTCGTTCGCGAGCATGGCAAGAAAGCTTTCAGCCAGACGCAACGCTTCGGGCTCCCTGGTCACAGCGTCTCACCGGCGACCCGCTTCGCGCGCGGATGATGCAGCCGGTGCACTGTCTTCAAACGACCCAGGGCCAGGTGGGTGTACACCTGCGTGGTCCCGATATCCGCGTGGCCGAGCAGTATCTGTACCGTACGCAGATCGGCGCCATTCTCTACCATGTGCGAAGCGCAGCTATGCCTCAGCATGTGAGGACTGGCCCCGGCATCCGCGCGTTTGACCAGGGACCACACCCATCCCCGGGTCAACGCCGCGCCCCTGGTCGACAGGAACAACGCAAAGCCATGTCCGCGCACCAACTGTGGCCGAGCCTGCTCCAGGTAACGACCAATCGCCTCGATCGCTGCACGTCCCAGCGGCAGGATGCGTTCCTTGTCCCCCTTGCCGCGCACCAGCACGCGCCCCTCATCAAGCGACACGTCCTCCACTTTCAGGTCTGTCAGTTCAGACACGCGAATGCCGCCCGCATACAACAATTCCAGAATGGCATGATCGCGCACGGCAAGGGCGCTTGCCTGCGGATGGTGTGCTGTCATGGCCGCGGCTTCGAGCATGCGCGTCACTTCGCTTGGCGCGAGGGCCTTAGGCAGTACCTTCCAGCTTTTCGGCGACTCTAGGTTCAGCGTCGGGTCATGCTGCATCCGCTTGTCCAGCAGCAGCCAGCGATACAAGCCCCGCAGACAGGACAGCTTGCGCGCGATCGAACGGGCCTCCACCTGGTGCGTCCGCAGGTGCTCCATAAAGCTGCTGACATGTTCCTGTTGCGCATGAGTCAGCAGTAGCGGCTCGATATGCTCAGCGAAGAGCAGAATGTCCGACTGGTAGGCGTCGCAGGTTAGCGGGCGCAACCCTTTTTCAACGCGCAGGTAGGTCAGGTACTCGCCGAGCAGTGCGCCGTTGCTTTCAGCAACCACGCCTTGATTATCGGTCACAGACCAAGGTATCCAGAAGCAGGGTACCTAGTTCGGCAGCTTGGCCGTACCTGCAGCAGAACTGCCGCAGCAGCGATCCTTGCGTAGAGCGCGTTCTATACTGCTGGAGGGGTGACTTGTGGCCACTGCGACCGCTGTTGCAACGACTGTCTCTGTTGATGAATATCTCCGCAGGTCCTACAGGCCCGATGTGGAGTTCATCGACGGTGAACTGAGGGAGCGACCCGTGGCCACTTACGCGCATGGACGTTTACAGTCGCTGATCAGTGGCTGGTTTCTGCATCACGAAGACGAATGGCACACCGTGGTCGCCGTTGAGGTTCGCACGCGCGTCTCGCCCTCTCGTGTGAGGCTGCCTGATGTGATGGTCGACCATGCCGGACCAAAGCCTCCGACCCTTGTTACAGCGCCACTCATCGTCATTGAAGTTCTCTCGCCCGATGACACCTACACTGAGACCCAGCGCCTCGCGCACGACTACCAGCAAATGGGCATCCCAAATATCTGGCTGATCGACCCTGAAACACGAACGGGCCGTGTTTGCCTCGAGAACAGCTGGATCAGCGTCCGACGCTTCGAAGTCGCAAACACATCGATCTACATGGATCTCGACGAACTCTTCGCACGTCTCGACAAGGTTTAGCTTTCCGAGCGCACAGGTTAGATCGTCTGGCCCATCCACTTGCCGCGTCGGAAGAGCACCAGGCTGATCAGCACGATTACCGACTGCGCCACCACCACTGACACAAATACGCCATTGATCCGCAGCGCTGTATGCATCGCCAGGTACCAGGCCAGCGGAATCTCGAGAATCCATAAGCCGAAGAGGTTGATATACGTCGGCGTCAGCGTATCGCCTGAACCATTAAACGCCTGCATTAAGACCATCCCGTACGCATAGGCGATATTGCCGCAGCAGAAGATGCGCAGACAGTTCACCGCCACTCGTACGACGTCCGCATCCTGCGTAAACAAGTGAATGACCCACGGCGCGAGCACGATAAACACGACTCCGACTGACCCCAGGAACGCGACGTTCCACAACCCGGTTCGCAATACCGCCGTCCGGGCCCGTTGCGGATTGCCCGCCCCCAGGCTCTGCCCAACCAGGGTCGCCGCGGCATTGCTCAATCCCCACGCGGGAAGAATGTAAAAGATCACGATACGGATCGCGATCGTATACCCTGCCAGCGCCGGAGCACCAAAAAGACTGACGATGCGCACCAGGCCGATCCAGCTCGCCTGCCCGATCAGGAACTGCAGAATCCCGGTGATGGAAACGCGGACCAGCCGCCACAAAACATCCGCCTGTATCCTCATATGCCGTGCAAGAATCCGTAGGCGTTCAGTCCCCTTGCCCAGCCGATAAAACTGGTAAAGCACGCCGATGCCGCGACCACTAAAGGTCGCCAGAGCCGCACCCGCCACCCCCATCTTCGGAAACGGTCCCAGCCCGAAAATCAGGCAAGGATCAAGGATCAGGTTCAGGATGTTCGACACCCACAACAGCCGCATCGCGATAGCCGCATCGCCGGCTCCACGAAAGATAGCGTTGTTCAGGAACAGCAGCAGCACAATGCCCGACCCACCTAACGCGATGCGCGTGTAATTCACGCCGGACGCGATGATCGCTGGAGAGGCTCCCATCGCTGCCAGCAGCTTTGGCGCAAGCAGGAAAAACGGCACCCCCATCACTACCGAGGCAATTAGTCCGAGGAAGATCGCTTGCACCGCAGAGATGGCGGCGCCGTCATGGTCTTTTTCGCCGATACGCCGCGCCACCATCGCAGTGGTCGACATGCCGAGACCCATGCCGACGGCAAACACCAGCGTCAGCACTGACTCCGTCAGGCCTACCGTGGCAATGGCATTTGCGCCCAACCGGCTCACCCAGAACACATCGACCACGGCAAACAGCGACTCGAGGACCATTTCAAGCACCATGGGGATGGCGAGCAGCAGGATAGAGCGGTTCAGGCTGCCGGTGGTGTAGTCCTGGTGGCTGCCGCGGAGGGCTTCCCGCACGGATTGCCAGAGCGTCGGCGACGGAGGATGCGCGATGGTTTCGCCAGGCTGCATGGTTTGTCGATGGTAGGCGAAACTCTGGACGGCCGCCTACGAAATCATTTCCACAGGAAGCTCGTCTTGCCATTTGGCTCCCCCCGCAGTCTGGTGAATCCCTCAGGCGCATCGCTGCGTTCTTCAAGCGCGCCCGGTATGATTGAGGCTGAGGAGTTCTACCGCCGTGACAACTGCATCCCAGCTTCCGCGCACACCCGCTCGCTACAACACTGAGCAATTTCACTCTGCTGTGCTGACTTTGAATCCGCGCATCGCCGTGTTCGATTGTGATGGAACTCTCTGGGATGGCGATGCCGGCTTCGGATTTATGCAATGGTCTATCGAGACCGGGCTCGTCTCCCGCAATGCCAGTGACTGGATCGATTCCCGTTATCGGCTCTACCGTACCGGCGAAGTCTCCGAGCGAGGTATCTGTGGCGAGATGACGCAGATGTACGCCGGCCTTGACGAAGCTGAACTTCGCAGGGCGGCAGCTGAGTTCTTCCACAGTCGCATCAAGGAGAAAATCTTTCCTTCTATGGCGCGCCTGGTGTCAGCGCTGCGGGAGCGCGGCACAGAACTGTGGGCGGTAAGTTCCACCAACAACTGGGTCATCGATGAAGGAATGAAACAGTTCGGCATTGCTCCCGAACGCGTCATCTGCGCCCGGGTAGAGGTACTGCATGGCCGCATCACCAGCAACCTGATTGACGTGCCGACGGACGAGGGTAAAGCCCAATCTCTTGAGCAGGCGGGGATAGGCTCGCCCGACGTAGTCTTCGGTAATTCCATCCACGATGCGGCCATGATGGAAATCGCGCGCCAGGCCTTTCCGGTCAACCCGACTCCAGCGCTTGAAGAAATTGCCGCACTTCGCGGTTGGCCACTTTACTATCCGCTGGTCGAAGAAGCCGTCTAGCCGACGCAGTCCCTCCGCGCTCGGAGTGCCCCAAGCCTGCAGTATACCCGGGTACCGCGACGCTCATGGATCCCAACATTTTTGGTGATACGCAGGTCGGCGACCTACCGAGCTTACGCAGGCTCCGTAACTTCCATCTAGAGTATAGAAATGGGTAACATACAGACCGCCGACTTTAATGGTAAGCAAGTGCGCATGGTCGCGGTCGCCCTTATCCTCCGCGGCGAAGACGTACTCATCTGCCAGCGACGCCCCGACCAGCCAATGGCCCTGAAGTGGGAATTTCCCGGAGGCAAAATGGAAGCCGGAGAATCCGCCGAACAGGCCCTGAAACGCGAACTGGACGAAGAACTTGGCATCGACGCTCTCATTGGTACCCGCATCGCCCACACGCGTCATACCTACCGCAGTGGGGGTGCGGTCGACCTGCAGTTCTTCGCCGTCCATTCCTTCCATGGAGAACTGAAGAACATCATCTTCAATGACATGAAGTGGGTCCCACTGCGCGATCTGCCTGCCTATGACTTCCTCGCGGCCGATCGCGACGTGGTACGTGACCTGGCCGCCGGCAAGCTACTCTAGATTTGCGGGAAACTTAGCCGGGTTGCGGGAACCTAACTCCGGGCAGCAGCACGCACAAGAGTCTGCTGATAGTCGGAAACGCGTGGCAAGCAAGCATTGTTATCCCGACCGGAGCGGGAATGTAGCGGAGGGAACTGCGTTTGCCATTTCGGCGACCAATCACCCTGCCTGCCGGCGTTGTATGCCCTGATGGACCTAGGCGAACAATACGCACGTCGGATAATCAATCGGGTACGTCCGCCCTGTAGCTGTCAATCTTCCTGTCGCAGGATCTCTCGCGAACACCACCAGCGTGTGCGAATTCTGGTGGGCTGCGATCAGCCAATGTTCGCTTGGATCAAGAGCGAAGTGTCGCGGCACTTTCCCACCGCTCGGTATCCTCTGCACAAACGACAGCTTCCCGGTAGCAGGATCGACAGCGAAAACGACTATTGAATTTTCACCCAGCCGATTCGACACGTAGACGAACCTGCCTGCACGGTCGATCACGACCGACGCCACCGCGGCCAACTCCGTCAAACCCTCGGCCACTGTCGTAATGTTCTGGATGCGCGTCAGCGTGCCGGCTGACGCGTCCCATGCCAAAACATCGACCGTGTTCGAAAGCTCGTTGGTCGAATACGCGAAGCGCCCGCTTGGATGAAAAACGAGACTCCTCGGCCCTGATTTTGGGAGAGCCTGGTAAGCCGGAGGATCGTTCGGCGTCAGCTTCGCCGTCACCGCATCAAATTTATAGACGTGAATGCAATCGAGGCCAAGGTCATTGATCAACACATGCCGATTGTCGGGTGAGGCCGTTGCACAGTGCGCATGCGGCGCCTCCTGCCGCTTCCTGTCCGGACCGGTCCCGGTGTAGTGGATGTCTTCCACTGCCTCGCTGATCTTCCCCCCGGGATTTACCGTAAACGTCGCAGCACTGCCGCCGTCGTAGTTAGCCACCAGCACAGCCTTGCCCGTGTGGTCGAGGTTGAGATTGCAAGGGCCCGGGCCGCCGCTCGAGACCTGGTTAAGAAGGGTTAACCTCCCCCCCTGCGCGTCTGCTGCGAACGCTGAAACGCCACCGTCCTTAGCCCCTTTGTAGAGCGCCACCTCGTTCGCCGCGTACAGCAGGGTGTGACCGCGATTGATCGCCAGAAACGATGGGTTGGCCGTCTCGACCGCCAATCCAAGCGGCGCCAGTTCCCCGCTCTCCGCATTCCAGCGGTAGGCGTAAATACCCTTGCTCTTGCTGTCTTTGTCCGTGTAGACACCGATATACGCTGTGGTCATGTCAGACAGCCCTTTCCCAGAAGCTGCTAATGATTCTGCAATGGCAAGGGTCGACAGACCAATCAAGACTGAGCGCCGGGTAATGTTTTCCATCGTCGCTATGGTAATTGATGGAAGCACCTGCGGCGAACTTCATCTTCGCTCGCAGGAGAGTGCTGCCAAGCGAATTTGCTATGGATGTAGAGCGAACAGAAGCTGGTGGCTGGTCATTTCCACCCTAAAACGGCCAATTTGAGGCCACGAGAAACGACACAGCAACAGCAAATCCGTTCTACGCGGCAGGCTTCAGCAGGAGCCAGATAAAGAAGAGAATGGTGATGATGCCGACTGTCATCCACGCCACGACGTTGAACAGCAGCGAGTTCTTGTACTTGCCCATCAGGTCTTTGCGATTGATCAGCCGCAGCATGAAGATGATGATCACCGGCACCAGCAATCCATTCAGGAACTGGGACAGCAGCATCATTTTTACCAGGGGGAATTCCGGCAGCAGCACGACGGCCGCGCCACCGATGATGAGCAGCGTATAGAGCCAGTAGAAGACTGGCGCTTCGCTGAAGCTCTTGTCCACACCTGACTCCAGCCCTAGCCCTTCGCATACCGTGTAGGCGGTCGAAAGCGGCATGATCGACGCTGCAAACAGCGACGCATTGAACAGGCCTACAGCAAACAGCAGGTACGAATATTTGCCGGCGAGCGGCTTCATCGCTTCCGCTGCATCGGAAGCCACCTCAATGCTGCCGAGACCATGGGCGAAGAGCGTAGCGGCACACGCCACCACAATGAACCAGGCCACGATATCGGTGAAAAATGAGCCAACAATCACATCCAGCCGGGACGCGGCATAATTCTTGATGCTCACACCCTTTTCAACCACCGACGACTGCATGTAGAACTGCATCCACGGTGCAATCGTGGCACCGATAACCGTCACCGTCATGGCGACGTACTCCTTGTTCCCCCACTCGGAGCGCGCCGGCGGCACGAAGGTGGCGAGCACCGCGTCGTGCCAGTTGGGACCTGCCAGTACCCCGGCGATAATGTAAGCCACGTAGAAAACACTGGCCGTCAAGAAGATCTTCTCGACGCTTTTATAATTGCCGCGCACCACCAGGAACCAGACCATGAGGGCGCAGACCGGCACTGCAATATATTTGCTGATGTGGAAGAGCCCAAGACTTCCGGCGATGCCGGAAAACTCGGCAATCACATTGGTGAAGTTCACGACCACCAGCAGGATCATGACGATAAATGTCGCCCGCAGTCCGAACTCTTCCCGGATCAGGTCGCTCAAGCCTTTTCCAGTGACGACACCCAACCGGGCACACATTTCCTGCACGACGATCAATGCCAGCGTCATCGGGATCATCGTCCACAGCAGCGAGTACCCGTACTGCGCGCCCGCCTGCGAGTAGGTCAGGATTCCACCAGCATCGTTATCTACATTCGCAGTGATGAAGCCCGGTCCCAGGACCGCAAGAAAAATCAGGATCCGGAGCCGCCACCGTCTCAACATGCTCGCTCGCATTTCTTCAATCTGGTCTGTCTGGATCAACTACAGGGGAAGGCCGCGATTTCAAGGCGAACCCCCCAGGGCGAACATAACAGAGCTTGGCAGCTAAAGCATGTTCACCCATGCGCAGCCTTTGGCTGCAACTTGACCGCCGCGATGAAAGACAGCCAGTGTCTACACGCAGGGGAAGGAAAGATGCTCAGTGCCTTCTGCGCAGGAAGCCAATGACGTGATCTGCCTGCACCACGCCCACCAATACCTCCTGCTCATCCACGACAGGGAGAGCGCGAAGGTTGTACTTGTCGAACAGTTCAGCAACATCATCCTCATGCGCGTCCGCGTGACAGGAGATCAGTTGCTCCTCCTTGATCGTCCTGAGCAGTGTGTCATGCGGCACCAGCAGCAGCCGACTGAGCGCCACCGAGGCTTTTAGTACGTCCTTGTCATCCACCAGGTAAAGGTCAGTAATTGTCTCCGCAGATCCATCAAAATTCTGCAGCGCATGGATTGCGTCTGTGACAGTACTCCCTTCCGGCAGACGAACGTAATCCGTCGTCATCCTCCCGGCTGCAGAGTTTTCGCGAAATTCCAGGAGTTCTTCCACTTCCTGCCGCTCCTCGGGCTCCATCTGCTCAAGGATCGCCTCCGATCGCTCATCCGGAAGCTCCGCGAGGAAGTCTGCCGCCGCGCCCGGGTCCATTTCTTCAACAATGTCGGCCACGCGCCCGGAATCCAGTGATTCTGTAAGAGACTGCTGCAGCCTGGGATCGATTTCTTCGAGTGCTTCGGCCGCGGTCTCTTCATCAAGCGAACCGAACACCGCCCCTCGTTCTGCAGGCGCCAGTTCTTCCAGGATGTCCGCTATGTCCGACGGATGCAGACTGGCCAGGCGCTGGTGTTCAATCTTCAGTCTCACCCGTCGCGCCGGATCTACCTCAATGAAATCGACAAACTCCCACGGAATGACCCGCGCCGTGAACTGCCGCGAAAAACGGTCAAGCTGCCGCGCCGGCATACCGCCTTTGAGCAGCCGGCGGATGGCTCCGCGCAAGCCCACCTCTACCTGGGTGACGTGCAGGCAGGAATCGTCCGCGTCCCCTGATCGCCAGCACAGGTCAACATCATTCACCCGCACCACCTTGCGCCCATGCACGTCGATAATCTGCCGATCGACGATGTCCTCTCGCAGCAACAGGTGGTTTTCAAGGGTTTCCAGAGGCTGCAGCAATGCATGCGGTTTCAGTTGGATCGCCCCGTTCAAGGAAGCGCGGATGTGCTGTACATCCACCAGGCGCCGGCCGCTTCTCGTCTTCAGGACCAGCCCCGTCACCTTCCCGGCCTCGGTACCGGTGCCGACCGCGATGTCTGACACGCTTCCGCAAACCTTTCCCTGCTCATCAAGCACGGGTGTGCCTTGCAGCAATGACAAGCTGGTTTCGGGGATTAGGTTGATGTGCATCATTCGCCTTTGGGCCCGCCTCTTTACAGGGTCACAATTGAAGATAGTCTAAGGCGCTTCGCTGGCTCTTCCAGAAAGGGGTCAGCGGAAGAGGACTCGAGGGACGTTCATCTATTTTCTACTTTTACGTGATTGCTACGATGAAGCCAGGCAAAGCCAAATTATGCCCGTGCCCTCCTGCTGCATCCACGCCAGTTTGGCGGCTTCCATGCATCAACATGGCACCTGTTCGTTGATGCGCCTAGCGCATATTTGATTTGCGCATATCGCTGAAATTGCCCTTGAACGTGCGGTTTTGTGCCTTGATCAAGGCAGGTTTGGCGATAACCATCAGAGCTTCGACCTCGCCTTTGACATGTTTCGTCTTGGCGTTCTTTGGAGCGGCAGGGGCACTGTTTTGCAACTGCCTGGCAAGGGCCTGCTGCTGGTTCTGCTTGAATTGTGCCAGCGCGGCCATATTCATCTGCCCCCATGCAGCACTGCAACAGGCAAGTGTGGCCCACGCTGACATCCGGGTGAGCTTCTTCTTGAAGGACATGGCAATCTCCGGCCAGAACATTGGCAGCGCCATGGGCGAGCGGCACTTTCTGAAGGCTAGCGGATGTCCCGGCAAAGACAAGCAGTATCAAGATCAAGTGCTGGCCTTAAGTGCAATATGTGCCCGGATCGGGAACCAAGTTCCTTAATGGGATCAAGCTGTTCCGCCGGCGCGCAGCCATACTCTGCTTGACACGAGGGGGTACCTGCAAGCACACTGCCCTAACATGTGCATCCATGTCCATTGAAGGACCCGGTGTGCGACAGGACGTCATGCGACAAAGCGGGGATAGTCGATTGGCTGAATCACAGGCAGACAAGATCTCCTACACGCTCGACTCCTCGCTCGCGAGTGTCGATCGTATTGAGCAGACCGCTGAAGAAGTGGCTAAAAAGGCCGGCCTCGACGAAGACGAGGTCTACCGCGTCACGATGGCCGTCCGTGAAGCCGCCGTGAATGCCGTTTTGCATGGTAATGCCTACGACGCCAGCAAGCACATCGTCGCTTCTTTCGAATCTTCGAAGACCGAACTCGTCATTCGCATCTCAGACCAGGGAAAAGGCCTCGATCCGGACACTTTGCCCGACCCCCTGGCTCCCGAAAACTTGTTACGCGGCTCTGGTCGCGGTATCTTTCTCATTCGGTCCTTTATGGACGAAGTCCAATTTCGGCAACTGCATCCCGGGACCGAACTCACTCTCATCAAACACATCCCTACAGCTTGAGCACCAGTAAACCAGGAGGAATTCTTTCGTGAGCATGAAGATCAGCACTCGTCAGGTGGATGGCGTTACCATCCTCGATTTAAGCGGCCGTATCACCTTGGGCGAAGGCAGCGTGCAGCTGCGCGATGCCACCCGCGATCTGCTGTCGAAAGGACAGAAACATATCCTGCTCAATCTTGGAGACGTCAGTTACATTGACAGCTCGGGCATCGGTGAACTGGTGAGCGCCTTTACCACCGTGCGCAACCAGGGCGGCGAACTTAAATTGCTGAACCTGACCAAGAAGGTCCATGACCTGCTGCAGATCACAAAGCTCTACACCGTCTTTGACGTCAAGGATGATGAAGCCAGCGCCATCGGTTCTTTCACCAAGTAGTTCATACCAGCCCCACACAATGCAATTTAAAAGGGCTGCGTATTCGCGCAGCCCCTGTCTTCCATTTTCTACGTAGCCATTACTTGCATAGCCAGTTGTTTCGCGGAGCGTTCTGCTTCTTCTTGGCTTCAGCATTTCCGCAAGTAATCCGTAGACTCCTGAACCAAGAACGCCATCTCCCACTGCGCAGGCAAAGTGGCTGTCTGCTCTGCGACAGGCTTTAGTTGCACCCTTGACGCCTGCTCAGGATACTCGGCAGGCACACAGGACACTTCCGTCGCAGCGACCGGGACGGCGAACGGATACGGGGCATCCTGAATGCCTCGAGCCGAATGCACGATCAGTAGATTGTCTGCCTGCAGTTCATTGAAGTAGCCAGGGTTGGCAGCAGACGAAACTCCCAGCAGCCACGGTCCGTAGAAAAAACTCCGCCGCTTCTCTAGCTTCACGAAGGCGTTCGACTGCCGGTCCGCCAAGGCCATCACGTAGGTCGCGGACACGAAATCGCCCTTGGCTAATCCCCGCACACTCAAGCCCGGTACAGCAATGCCGTTCCGCTTCAATTCCAAGGCAGAGGCCCACCCCGGCTGGCGAAGAGTAAGTGTTTGTCCAGGCGAAGCCTCGAGAATGCGGAGGCTTACCGTACCGTCCTCTGCCAGCCGCGAATTTGCTTCCACAGAAACGTTCGCGCTGCGCATGGATCCATCGACCGGCAGATCGTAGAAAAGCTCTTCGTCCTTCGTCCGGAAAACATGTCGATGCACATCTGAAAACGCGCGCAAGCCATGCAGCGTGCAACACCACCATGCCCGGACCACGACCCTGTGAGGAATGCCGGCTTCATCAAGCTGCGCATGGCCGAAGTCTCCCGTCGAGAACTGGTTCATGGCGAACTCATTGAAGATAATTTTCTCAGCCATATCCACATACGCGGGGTTCCCGGTCAACCTCCACAAGGCCAGGTTAAGCCGCAGCCAGTCACACTCCGCGCAACCCTCGGTGCGCAGACGTTTCGGCGACCAGGCCTCCGGAACCGCGCCTGTAATCAGCACGTCTCCTGATTGCTGCACATCCTGCCATGCTGCTTCAACCATCTGCAGTTGCGCTGCATCATGCGTGGTCTCGTACAGCGCGAGCATGCCCCGCACGCTGCAGAGATAGCCATGCACGTGATCAGCCGGCCGCCGCTGAATACGCTCGCCAATCTGTCCACACAGGTCGCGATAGCGTGCGTCGCGGGTCGCGGCGTAGAGCAAGGCAAGTCCTTCTGTCTGCTGCGTCCAGCAGATGTAACTCGAAGCAAAGTGAGACGCGCTGAACTCTTCCGCCATCGCCGTCGAGTTGTACTTAGGTCCAAGCCGCACCAGAAAATTACCCAGTCTACGAGCCGAAGCCAGCACTGCAGTATCCGGATGCAGTGCGTAATACTCCATGAGCCCCACAAGCAGGCGACCATTTCCCCACAGCAGCGCCAGGTCTTCATCTCCCGGGTGATCGAAGTCGAAGCTCTTGCCGAAGAACCCTTCCGGATGCTGTAAGGCAATCGTCCGTTCCACCATTTGATCGAGCTGCGGAAACGTCTCTCCATATTCCGCAGACGCACTGGCAAGCGCACAGATCCACCGACCTGAAACGTCACCCGAGAACTCGGTGAAGCGCCGCCCCTTTGTTCCGCGGACATCCTCAAGCAGAAAATCCTGCGTGTACGCGGGGCCATTCCCATGCAGCACCCGGTTTAACGTAAGCGCAAAGCGTGCGCCCATCGGATGACCAGTGGCAGTTGACGTCGCAGGCTCGCCTGGTGCCTGCGAAACACGGGACAATTCTGCCCGCGCAAGTGCCGGCAGCACAGCTGCTCCAGTAAGGAAATGCCTGCGGTCCATTATCTCTAAGCCTCCACCTCGAGCACGCGCAAAAGAAAGGCATAATCGAAGGCGATTTCTTCCAGGTATTCATACCTGCCGGACGCACCGCCATGGCCGGCAGCCATATTCGTATGCAGCAGCAGCACATGATCATCCTGCTTCAGTGTGCGCAGCTTCGCCACATACTTCGCCGGCTCCCAGTACATCACCTGGCTGTCATTCAATGAAGTCTTTACCAGCATGGCGGGATAACTTGCCGCCTTCAGGTTATCGTAGGGCGAATAACTCAGCATGTAATTGAATGCTGCTTCTTGGTTAGGATTGCCCCACTCCTCATACTCTGGCACCGTAAGCGGCAATGTCGGGTCAAGCATGGTATTCATCACATCGACGAAGGGTACATGGGAGAGCGCCGCTCGGAAAAGCTCAGGACGAAGATTCGTCACTACGCCCATCAGCAAACCGCCTGCACTGCCGCCCTCAATAGCGACACGACTTTTATCGCCGTAGCCATGGCTGGTCAGATATTCGACCGCCGTGATGAAGTCGGTAAAGGTATTCATCTTCTCCATCAGCCGGCCTGCGTCATGCCAAGGCTTTCCCATATCGCCGCCGCCGCGAATATGTGCGTACGCCAGCACTACTCCCCGGTCCAGCAGGCTCAACCGGTTTCCGTTGAATCCTACCGGCAACGAGTAACCATAGGAGCCGTAGGCATAGACGTGCAATGGATTGCTGCCTTCAGTCTTCTTGTCCCTGCGGTAAACAATTGATAGCGGAATCTGAACACCATCGGCCGCTGTTGCGAACACTCTCTCTGACGCGTACAACGTGCGATCAAAGCCGCCCGGCACCTCCTGCTGCTTCAACAATATAGACGTACCTGTGACTGTGTCGTATTCGTACACGGAGCCAGGTGTCACCAGGGATTGATACGCATACCGATACTTGGTCGTATCGAATTCGCGATTTACATGACCGTGCGCGCTATAGACAGGCTCCGGGAACTCGAGTGACTGACTGGCTGCGTGACTGCCCGGAAAAGGCTCCACTCGCAAGTGCGGCAGACCGTCATACCGTTCATCCAGAACATAGAATGACTGGAACAGGTCGATACCTTCCAGCATCACTGACTCACGATGAGGAACAATTTCCTTCCACTGCGAACTGCCAGGTGCAGCCACCGGCGCAGTTACCAGGCGAAAATTCCGTCCCTCATCGTTCGTTCGGATATAAAACAAACCATCACGATGATCCGCATAATATTCGATATTTTCGCGACGTGGTTCAATCAACTTCCACTCGCCATCCGGTTGATCAGCGGGAAGAAACCGCTCTTCACTCGTCGTATGGCTGGCGCTCTGCAGCACCAGGTAAGCGTCATCGCCGGTGCGGCCGGCGCCTACGTTGAAACGCTCATCTGGCTCTTCAAAAACCAGCACATCATTTTCCCGGGCATCGCCAATGGCATGTCGATACAGCCGGTGTTGCCTTTTAGTCGCATCGTCTTCCACGGAATAAAACAGTACCGGCAACTCTTTGGCCCAAACGACGGAGCCTACGCGCTCTGCCGTGTCCTTAAGCACCTCGCCTGTCGTCAAATTCTTGATGTGCAAGCTATATTGACGGAAACCCGTCGTATCGACGGTATATGCCAGAAGGTTTGCATCATCGGCAATGGTCATCGCACCGATGGCCATATATTGCTCACCGAGCGCTAGTTGGTTTACGTCGAGTACCACCTGCTCGGGTGCATCAAGTGACTGATATTTGCGACAGTAGGTCGCATACTGTTTACCTTGTGTGGTGCGCGTGTAATAGTAGTAATTGCGATATCGGTACGGGACAGATTCATCCGTCTCCTTGATATGCGATAGCATCTCGCCGTAAAGCTTCTTCTGAAGAGCTTCTGTCGGCTTCATCCAGGCGTTCGTGTACGCATTCTCTGCTTCCAGATAGGCGACAACCTCAGCACTCTCTTTTTCTCGCAGCCAGGCATAATCATCTTCCAGTTTGCGGTTGAATAGCTGCCTGGAGGTGGGAATCCTCTTCGCCACCGGGGGTAGCCCGGCGGCATCCGGTTTACGGGATTGCTCTTCTATGGTCATCACTTATCAAGGATACAGTTGGCAACGTCAAAGGACGAAGCCGAAGGACTATTCTTCCTTGCAGTCACTACCTCAAGGGCAAAGAAAACCCGGCGGTCGCTCCCCGGACCACAAGGAGAGCATGCCGCCGGGATCATACAATCGTTCCCGTCAGGCTGAAGCTGAATGCGTCCTGCCCTCAGCCTGTAGTTCGAACAGCAACACCGAACGCGATGTCACCTTATACTCCTCGCCGGATTTGAAGGTTCCAGTTGCATCATTCTTTTCGAGATTTGTATCGATGAGTAGCTTCCAGGTGTTACCACCAACCGACTCAGGGATACAAAAGTCCACTACGTCGGAATAATCGTTAAAAATGATCAGCAACGTCGCTTCCTTGCCCTGTTTACGGATACCGCTGACCTGCGCTCGTCCATCAAGCAGCATGCCAAAACAGCGCATGCCTGGATCGCTCCATTGTTCAGCTTCCATTTCGGCACCATTAGCATTAATCCAGGAGACATCCTTTACCCCGAGTTCTTCAACGAAGCTTCCGCTTAGAAAGCGGTCCCTGCGCAGAATAGGATAGTTATGCCGCATTGCAGTCAGCTTACGCACAAAGTCGATTAGGTGATTACCCTTTTCCTTGATATCCCAATTCAGCCAGCTGATCTCATTGTCCTGGCAGTATGCATTGTTGTTGCCTTCCTGCGTGCGGCCGAATTCATCGCCCGCAAGAAGCATTGGCGTACCTTGCGATAAGAGAAGTGTTGCTAAGAAGTTGCGAATCTGCCGCGAACGCAAAGCGTTTATATCCGCGTCGTCTGTGGGCCCCTCGACTCCGCAGTTCCATGAGATGTTGTTGGAATTACCATCCTTGTTATCTTCTCCGTTCGCATCATTATGCTTCTCGTTGTAGGTCACAGCATCATTCAAAGTGAAGCCGTCATGCGCGGTGATAAAGTTTATTGAACTCCAGGGGCGCCTGCCTTGCATATTGAAGATCTCCGAGGTCGCGCAAAGCCGCTTCACAAAGTCCGTAGCAGTTGATTCACCCTTCCAGAACTCCCTGACGTTATCGCGGTACTTGTCATTCCACTCTGCCCATCCTGGCGGGAAGCCACCTACCTGGTAACCGCCGGGACCGCAATCCCATGGCTCGGCAATCAGCTTTACAGTGTTAAGCACAGGGTCCTGGCAGCACGTTTTCAGAAAGCCGCTGCGGTTATCAAAACCGTTTGGCTCACGGGCAAGAATGGTGCCAAGGTCGAAGCGAAATCCATCCACATGGGTCTGCTCCACCCAGTAGCGAAGACTATCGGTCACTAACTGGATGACGCGCGGATGACTGAGGTTCACCGTGTTTCCTGTCCCTGTGTCGTTCACGTAGTAGCGTCGGTTATCAGGTATAAGCCGGTAGTAGCTGCAGTTATCAATACCTTTAAATGACAAGGTCGGGCCAAGTTGATTTCCTTCAGCCGTGTGGTTATAAACCACGTCCATAATGACTTCCAGATCCTGTTCATGGATGGCGGCGACCATCTCCTTGAATTCCTTGAGGCTTTGCGCCTCGTTCGAGGCATACTGCGCATTCGGCGCGAAGAAGCCAATGCTGTTGTAGCCCCAATAATTCCTCAGACCCTTCTCCAGAAGGTTGCTATCCTGCACGAATGCATGAACAGGCAGCAATTCAATGGCAGTAACGCCGAGACCCTTGATGTAGCTTAAAACTTCGGGTGAGCTAAGACCTTTGTAAGTGCCGCGGATATTCTCCGGCAGATCGTTCCTCAGCTTTGTGAATCCCTTGACGTGCGTCTCATAAATAATCGTGTCATCCCACGGACGGCATACCCGACCTGGCTTACCATGCCAGTCAAAGTTTGGATCTACCACGACACATTTAGGCATAAACGGAGCGCTGTCGCGCTCATCAAAGGTCAAATCGTTACCAGACTCCATTTGGTAGCCGAACAATGCAGGGTTCCATTCTAGGTGCCCTGTGTACGCGCATGCATAAGGGTCAAGAAGCAGTTTGTTGTGATTAAACCGGTGGCCGTTCTCGGGATCATACGGCCCATATACACGATAGCCATACCTCGTACCGGGCTTCAACCCGGGTAAATAACCATGCCAGATCTGGTTTGTATATTCGGGGAGTTCGATCCGTTCCAACTCTTCCTTACCATCATCGTCAAAAAGGCATACCTCGACCTTGGTTGCATGCTCTGAGAAGATAGCGAAATTCGTTCCTTCGCCATCCCAGGATGCGCCGCGTGGATGCGGATTTCCTTCACGTAAATCTATCTTTTTGTTGCTCGCCATTGGCATCCTCATTCGTATCTGTCAGTCCGTGTAAACCCCGCGGCAGCGGAGCAAAACCAGAGCGCACAACACCTCAGGAAAGAAAGCCCTTCCTCTTGCGCTCGTTGCTTGTTCGTTAGAGAAACTTCTTGCTTAGAGGGCATTCAAGGGGTTTGGATGCCTGCTCTTGGTTTCAGTCTGTCCATTTGGATGCACGAGTTCGCGAGGATCCCGTACTTGCGCGCCAGCAACGTTCGCGTCGGCGGCGGCAACAAACCGGCAAGTTCCTGCCAGGTAAGCAGCATGATGCGCGTCCGCAACTCAGCGCATTGCACACGGCACAACACGGCAAACCATATTTTTATAAGGTCTGTTCTGCGGGCATCGCACAGCAGGCAAAATCGTCCACCGCTTGCGTAGGCGGCAAGTATGCCGCGCATCACCTGGTACCCGCGCCTCGCTAGCGGATCATCCCCAACTTTATTCCAGTTGTCTGCTGTCCAGCCAAATACTTGGAACACGTCCCGATAGCGCATCATTTTGGCAGCTGTCGCCACCTGAAAATGACTCTCGGTCAGCTTCGCCTCAACCAGAAGATCGCCCAGGCGCATATCCACTTCCGTCTGATCGAAGCGCCCATTGATCATTGGCACCCGGGGCCTGAACCCGAGCACCGGCGGTTCGTCGATCGCCACGCCAAACACGTTGCCCAGAAAAGAATCCTTGAGCACGTCGCGATGACAGAAGATATTCATCAGCAGCGCATCCGAGCTACAGGCACAGTCAAGTTCTTTCCACTGCCAGTCGCTGCGCACATACATCCGGCGCGAAGCCGTATGCACTTTGTTCAATCGCGCAGACCAGCCGCCGTTCGTGCAGATGCGCTTGTAGGTCGGGTGATGAAAATTTCCGTGGCGGCCATTTTCATCCGGACCGAAAATCACGCTCGGCGAGCTGCCATCCGACATGGCATGCAATAAACCTTCGCTTCGCGCATAGGCCAACGCCCGCTCGTTTACTTCCCGCCGTAAGGCTGCTGCCGTCATGCCTGCTACTTCCAAACCCATCTTGGCAGCGTAGGCGAACAATCGGCGAATGTCCAGCTTGACCCGCGTCTCGTATACTCCAAAAGACAATCAGGGGGCCCTTCCATCGAAAGCGTAACGCGGCAGACCAGGACCATGGTTCAGCCTGACAAGCCGTCAGGCCGCATGCGCTGGACGGTCTGCGCCCTGCTGTTCGCCGCAACGTCCATTAACTACACCGACCGCCAGGTCCTTGCCGTACTAGCGCCCACGCTGCAGCACGTGATCGGCTGGAATGAACAACAGTATTCCTACATCATCGCCACATTCCAGATCGCTTACGCTATCGGTCTGACATTGATGGGCCGCCTGGTCGATCGCCTCGGCACACGCATAGGCTATGCCATCATCATTGCCGCCTGGTCACTGGCCGCCATGTCGCATGCTCTTGCCTCGACCGTCATTGCCTTCGCCGTCTGCCGGGCTGCACTTGGACTCGGCGAGTCCGGCAACTTCCCTGCTGCCATCAAGACAGTCGCTGAATGGTTCCCGCGCAAGGAAAGATCGCTCGCGACCGGTCTCTTCAATTCCGGCTCCAACCTGGGAGCAATTGTGGCGTCGCTGGTCGTTCCCCTCATCGCACTGCACTACAACTGGCATGCTGCCTTCCTTTTTACCGGCATCCTCAGCGGCTGCTGGATTGTCACCTGGCTGCTTCGCTATCACGTCCCCGAAGAACAGCCTGGATTGTCACCGCAGGAGTTTCAATATATCCGGAGTGATCCGCAGCCAGCTGCCGGCACATTCAAGTGGGCGCAATTGCTGACCCATAAACAGACCTGGGCGTATGCCTTCGCCAAGTTCGCGACTGATCCTATCTGGTGGTTTTATCTTTACTGGCTGCCAAAATTTCTCAACCACACCTACGGACTGACCCTCAGCACCATCGGTCTTCCACTCATCGCCATCTACCTCGCCGCGGACGCGGGCAGCATTGGCGGCGGCTGGCTCTCGGGACGCTTGATGCGGCGCGGCTTCACCCATTACAACGCGCGCAAAACAACCATGTTCATCTGTGCCTGCGCTGTACTGCCAATTGTCTTCGCGTCACATGCACGCAATCAATGGACAGCCGTTGGTGTGATCGGCCTCGCATGTGCGGCGCATCAGGGCTGGTCGGCCAACCTGTATACGCTGGCGTCTGACATGTTTCCGCGCTCCGCTGTCGGCGGTGTAACCGGCATCGGGAGCACCGCAGGCGCCATCGGTGGCGTGCTGTTATCCCTGTTGGCTGGGTTCCTCTTACAGAAAACAGGCCTATACTGGCCACTGTTCGCCATCGCCGCTGCTGCCTATCTGATTGCCCTTACGGCCCTGCAGGTACTGGTGCCCCAACTTGAACCAGCGGACTTGCGCATAACTTAGAGCGGCGGACATCCATCCGAGTGGTCCTGACGGCCATCCAGCAATCTTGCGCCAGGTTCAGAAGTGAGGAGAAACGGCAATCTTGAACGAACCCCTCCACATTGTTCATCCGTCGCCATTGCGGCGTTGGCAGAATGCGCAGTCATTACATGAAGGTTTGGCTTGCATCCCCTTCGATACTCGAAATGAGCTTGAGTCGTCAGTAGACCAGACGATGTAGCCGGCTATCAATTGCCATCTCAGGCCCGACTGGTCCATAAAAGCCTATTCAAGCAGCCTTGCGGATCCTCGCGATCACAGCAAGCAGATCCCGCGGATCATAAGGTTTATAAAGAATTTCATACGGCGACCAGTTGAAGAACGGTCGTCCCAAAGACTCAGTTCGCGGTTGACCTGAGAGAACAATGACGTGACAGGACGGGTAGACGTTGGCGATCTGGGTCGCCAGTTCGATGCCATTCATCTTAGGCATGCGCATATCAGTCAGTACCAGATTCGCGGGCTTCTCATCCATTGAAAAAAGCGCATCGTCCGGATCAACAAAGGTCTCGACTTCATACCCTGCCTGTCTGAGAATAGCTCCTAGCGTTTCGGCAATAATGGGCTCATCATCCACGACCAAAATACGCATCCGGTCACCTGCAGCTTTCAAGGTTACTCGCCAGTTAACAGGTAACTATTCATAGTTACCCCTATATGCAACAAACGTTGCACCTGAGTGACTGGATTTACACCTTTTTCACAATCACGAAGCAAACCAACACCTTTACTCCGAGAGCCGCAGCGCACTATCGCGCCTTTGCATAGATTTTCCCTGCGGGAACCTTGTGCATACGTTACGGCGGACCGTAAACGCTTCTGCGATGCCGTCGATGTGTGGTGTCACCTCTGGGCGGCGGGATCATGGTATTGTCGCGGGTCGTCGCCAGTAGGTATGCTGATCCCGCCACCGTGCTCATCCTTTCACCGAAATTTGATCCATCAAGCTGTACTGCAGGAGCCCAGCATCATGTCTACCACGCATGCGGTCGCCGCCACCTTATCCTCTTCCAAGCCGCTAATCCATCCTGACCGCCTCTTCCCTGCCGATCCTGATACGCGCGCCATCGCTCGACGCCTCCATGCTTCCATTGCCGAGCTGCCCATTCTCAGCCCGCATGGCCACACGGAAGCCCGCTGGTTCGCTGAGAACAAGCCATTCGCCAACCCGGCCGAGCTCTTCCTCCAGCCGGATCACTACCTCTTCCGCATGCTTTACAGCCAGGGCGTTCCCATGGAAGCCATGGGCATTCCCACCCGTCCGGAGCACACTCCGCCCGTTCAGCCCGATCCCCGAGCCGTCTGGCGTCTCTTTGCAGAAAACTATCACCTGTTCCGCGGTACACCCAGCCGCCTCTGGCTCGACTATGCTTTCTCGGAGTTGTTTGACTGTACGGAACGCTTGTCTGTAGCAAACGCAGACCCATACTATGATCAGATTTCCGAGAAACTTCTAACGCCAGAATTCCTGCCCCGTGCCCTCTACCACCGCTTCCATCTCGAGGTCCTCTCTACCACCGACGCCGCCACTGATACGCTTACCCACCACCAGGCTCTTAGAGACGATGCCACCTGGCAGGGCCGCATCCTCCCTACTTTCCGACCCGATGCCGTCGTCGATCCTGACAACCCGCATTTCGCCCACAATATTCACACCCTCGGTGACCTGACCAAAGAGGACACGCATACCTGGAAGGGCTACCTTAGCGCTCTCCGCAAACGCCGGGCCTTCTTTAAAGCCAATGGCGCCACTGCCACCGACCATGGCCACGCCACGGCGCACACCCTTGACTACTCCACCGAAGAGGCAGGGCGCCTTTTCACCAACGTTCTCGGCATCCATCCGCGCCACCAGGGCGCAACGGCCAAGGAGCATGAGCAATTTCGCGCCCTCATGCTCACCGAAATGGCGCGCATGAGCCTCGAAGACGGCCTGGTCCTGCAGCTGCACCCTGGCGCGCATCGCAATCACAACAAGCAGGTGTATACGAAGTATGGGCCGGACAAGGGGGCTGACATCCCGGGTCCCACTGACTACGTGCACGCGCTCAAGCCGCTCCTCAGCCGCTACGGCAACGAAGCTGCTTTGACGCTCATCGTCTTTACCCTGGATGAGTCCGCCTACAGCCGCGAACTCGCACCCCTCGCCGGCCACTATCCCGCCCTTAAACTTGGGCCGCCATGGTGGTTCCACGATAGCCCTGAAGGCATGACCCGTTATCGTGAATCTGTCACTGAGACCGCGGGCTTCTACAACACGGTAGGATTCAACGACGACACCCGCGCCTTCTTCAGCATCCCCGGCCGCCACGACACAGCCAGGCGAATGGACGCCGGCTATCTCGCGAAGTTAGTTGCTGACCACCGACTCGATGAAGATGAAGCTTTCGAGTTAATGCAGGATTTGACTTATCGGTTAGCCAAGAAAGCATACCGACTCTAAAAATATTGCACTCGAAAGTTCGCCGCTTCAAGCATCTGGAATCCATCATCATGCGAGACCCTAGACCTGCTGAGCCAGCCGACTTCAGTTGATCATTTTAGAGCAAGCCACCGGTCAAATTTGCCTTCACGAATCAGCGTGGCGATCTGCTCAATGTCGCCACTGAGTACGCGGTCCTGCTGCAGACGGGGCACTGACAGTCGCACTACCTGTTTGGCTGCTTCGACGAGGGTCGAGGCTTTCAACGGCAGTCGATAATCCAGCCCCTGCGCCGCCATCATGATCTCAATGCCGATCAGGTATTCGGCATTCGCGACGATCTGTTTTAATTTAAGCGCGGCAGTCATGCCCATGGATACGTGGTCCTCCTTACCACCCGAGGTCGGCACGCTGTCGACACTCGCCGGATGGGCAAGCACCTTGGCTTCATTAAGAAGTGCAGCTGCTGTTACGTGTGCGATCATGAAGCCCGAGGAAAGGCCGGGCGTATCCGAGAGGAACGGCGGCAGGCCCTCGTTGATATCAGGATTAATGAGCCGGTCAATGCGCCGTTCGCTGATGCTCATCAGGTCGGTCAGTGCAATAGCAGCGTAGTCCAGTGCAAGAGCAATGGGGGCACCGTGAAAATTTCCGCCGGAGAGGATGTCTCCACCTTCTCCATTCTCATGAACAAAGATCAAGGGATTGTCGGTCGCTGAACCGGTCTCGATCGCAATAACCTCCGCTACGTGCGCCAACACGCCACGAACGGCGCCATGCACCTGCGGCATGCAGCGAAGGCAATAAGCATCCTGCACACGAGGATCGTTGTTACGGTGCGATTCGCGAATTTCGCTCTCTGCGAGCAGCTTCATCAGATGCGTTGCCGATGCAATCTGGCCGGGATGCGGGCGAGCTTCATGGATGCGCGGATCAAAGGCTGCAGGGGTACCGCGCAAGGCTTCGAGTGACATGGCGCCGGCAAGGTCTGCCAGCGCCGCAAGCCGGTTTGCCGCGACCAGCGCCAGGGCGCCGACCGCGCACATGGCCTGTGTGCCATTCAACAAGGCCAGGCCTTCTTTTGCCTGCAGCTGCAATGGTTGAATGCCTGCCTGCAAAAATGCATGCGCGGCAGAAACGCGTTGGCCCTGAAAGAACACTTCTCCTTCACCGATCAGGCCAAGCGCAAGATGTGCGAGGGGTGCAAGGTCCCCGCTTGCCCCGACTGATCCCCGTGCAGGAATAACAGGATGTATGCCTCGATTCAGGAAATGGGCGATGGTCTCTACCAGCAATGGCCTGACGCCGCTGTGACCTTTCGCGAGAACGTTGGCGCGCAGCAGAAGCATGGCGCGCGTTTCGGCTTCAGAGAGCGGCTCGCCCACGCCGGCACAGTGGCTGCGTACCAGGTTGGTCTGCAGTGCCGCAAGCTGATCGGGAGCAATACGGATGTCAGACAATTTGCCGAAGCCGGTATTGATTCCGTAGGCAGGGGTATCGTCGGCGAGTACAGACTCGACGATACTGCGCGAAGCTTCCATACGTTTACGCGCAGTGGAATCAAGCGATACAGGTGTTCCGTACTGCGCGACTGTGGTGATGTCTTCGAGACTGAGCGGGTTTCCAGAAAGAAGCAGGGAGCTTACGGTTGCCATACGTACTGTATCTTACGCGGACAGATCACCGGGCGGTCGGAAGGGAACGGCGCGCGAGGAAGGCTTTCTGACGCTGATGCAGGGTGAAAAGCAGCAGCGCCACCAGGGGCAGCACCGCAAAAATCCACACCAGCACAGCCTTGCGCGAACCCGGTTGTACCGGCACATTTGCGTCAACAGAAGAGGACTGGCTTCCCTGCTGTACATCCACATGCACGCTCCAGTTGCCGCTGGTTGGAAGGTCGAACTGCGCAGCCTGCAAAAGGCGATTTGTCGCGATGCCATGGCTCGCAACTGCCCTGAGGCTGTTTCCCTGTACGGGTGTAAGTAGCAGCGTGACCTTTGCATCCGGAAGGATGTTGCCGGTTTTGGCGTCCTGCACCATGATGCTGAAATCCGCTGGGCCACGCGTCAAAGGCTCGGGGGCGGTGAAGAGCGTGACGAGGAATGGCCCGGACGTTTGGCTGAAGCGGAGCCTGCCCCCGTCTGCGAAAGTGGTGACCGGGCAGGTTAAAAGTAGGACGATGAGGACCAGCAATCGCTTCGTCATCGCTGCTTAGCCCTGCATCATCATGCCACGCATCTGCATGGGTTGCAGCAGTACCCAGAAGCCGAACGCGTAAAGCGCAATCGGTCCCGCAGCCCACGGCAGCAGCAGGCGCAGCGAACCTGCAGTTGTTTCATGCATAGCGCGGGCCATCCGCCAAGCCGCATACATGGTCAACAGCATGCCCGCATCGAGCACAAAGAGTTGCATCGCGAGTAAGGAATTACCAGAGACCACGGCCATGCCCGCCCATCGTGGCGTGCCTAGAAAATGCAGCCCGACATCATGGGCAAATTGCTGTACTAGCGGCAGTGCACTCTGCCAGGTAGTGGCGAAGTGGAAGAGCAGGTGCGCCGCCCACATGCCGAGCCCAAGCGGCAGAAGTGTCAATGAGAAGTTCGCGAATAGCTGTTTCGTTGAGGTCATATTTTGGTTCAGTACTTTGGCATAGCCTGGGCTGGCCACGCGGTGCATCCATGCCGCGGCGAGCCAGGTTATACCGACAAATAACAGCGCGATGGCAAAGGCACCGACGCCGCTTAAGGTACCCTGCCATGGAATCGGAATCATCAGCGCACACTCCGCAAAGAAGGCTGCGCCGGGGCCGATCATGGCGGCGGCATTCAAGAACGCTGCGAAGACTACGAGCAGCATCACGACCGCGATATCCGTGCGCAAGGACAAGCGGCGGATGCCGGAGCGCAATGGATCAGCGTTTGCCTGCCGATTGATCTCGCGCATCGGCGACATGGCGTAGATCGCGACATTGTCATGCGGGCACGCCTTCACGCAATCCATGCAGAGGGTGCAGTCGAGATTGCCTACCTTCTGCGGCAGAAAAAGATCAAGCTCGCAGCCGCGCTGCTTGTCATTGCCGCGGATGCAGTCTTTGGTCTCGCAAGAGGCACAGACGCTTTGACTGCGGACCGTCAACTCTGTTGGCGAGAAAAGTGAACTGACGAAATTGAACTGGCCGATGGGACAGACATATTTGCAGAAGCTTGCGCCGCGAAAGAAGCTGTCAATCACGAAAGCAGCAGCGAAATAAAAGATGAGCAGCCATGCGGTGCGGAGAGGCGCGTCCCACAAGGAGAAGCGTTCGTAGGCCCAGAAGAAGAGTACCATCAGCACAACTGCCAGCCACTTATTGCGCAGCCAGGTGGGCCAGGCATGGGTCGCGAGACCGAGGCGATGGCCAAGTTCGCGGGGCAGCATGAACGGACACGCCATGCAGAACAGGTTGCCGAAGATGAGCAGTGCAACGACACCGATGGCGCGAATGTAGTTCCACGGCACAACGCCGGCCAGGTTCATGGAGCCCATCTGGTGTCCGGTGAACCCGTGGGTGATGACGACAGCCGCGAGCAGAAGACTGACGGTCTGCAAAGTCATGCGGCCATAGCGTGAATGTAAGAACCTGCCTGCAATGGGAAGCCGCAGAAGGTCGAAGCGAGGTGACGGCTTTGCTTGGAGAATGTTGAACGCCGGCATGGGCCGCGTGCCCGCAAATTTTCGAGGAGCCAGCAGCTGCACAGTAATGCCAATCGCCGGTACCAGGAAAACGACGGAGCCGATCACCCACATAAAGGCGCCTGCGGCGACCTGATCATTCATCGGCGAAAGCGAGGAGATGCGCGGGACGGCGGAATAGGTCGGGTAAAACAGCTTGCCGGAAAAGGACAGCGATGCTGACAAGGCGGTGTTCACCAAGTCCGCGGAGATGAGATAAAACAGCACTGTCCATCGTGAGAATCGAGGCTTGCTAGGCCAGGGCTGCACCACGTTCCACCAAAAGGCCAGGGACGTTAGAAAGAAGCAGGCGTGTTCGACCTCATGCCAGTTTTGCGAACGAAGCGTAAGTTCGTAGGCCGCGGGAACGTGCCAGCCAATGTAGGCAACGTTCATCGCAAGCCAGCCGAAAATAGGCTTCGTGAGAACGCCCTGCAAGCCATGGACCCAACCCATGCTGAAGTAAGGGCCAAGGCCATCGCGCACCAGCGGTCGTGGCAGGCCGCGAAGCAGCGGTACAGTGGGATAGCCGAGGAGAAGCAATGGTGGTGCGACCGACATCAGGATGAAGTGCTGCACCATGTGAGCGGTCAGCAGGAATCCGCCCATCGCATCGAGCGGCGAGGCCAGGGCAATCCAGACTGCCAACAACCCGCTGATAAAAGCCAGGGCGCGCCAATGGGGGAACTTGTCCGGCCTGGTCGCCTGGAGCAGTCGGAAGCCGCGAAGGTACACCAGGCCCGTCAGCACCAGGGCCACGCTTATCCAGGGCAGCCAGGCCCAGGAGCGGACGACCGCGTCGCCAACATCCAGCATCTATGCAGCCCACAGATGCAGGCTGGTCAACGACCGTGCATCTTGTGGCCCGCAGGTAGAGACAAACAACAAACTACTGTCCTTTAGGTGTGTTCATCTCGTTCGTTGCGGTCGTCTCAACGAGCGGACGGGACGCATCGGTGTCCGGATGACCATTGCGACTTAACGTTTCGAGGAATGACACCAACGCTGTTACCTGCGGCGGTGAAAGGTTCTTGCCGTAGGCAGGCATATTGCCGCCGCCCTGCAGTACCTGCCGGATCAACTGATCTTCTGTCAAACGATCCGCTACGCCGTCAAGCGCAGGCCCTCGTTCGCCGCCTACCCCACCCAGCATGTGGCAGTTACGGCATTGCTTTTCCTGCAGTACATTTGCCCCCTGCAGTTCGAGTGGCGTCCGGCCATGGATGTACTTGACCGGCACGGCTGAACCGCTCCACGCCTCCATTTTCGGGCTCCACGGCTCATAGGTGGCCAGGTGTGTGAGTGTGGCCCAGGCGACGGCCAGGATGGCAACGGACATGACGGCGACGGGGCGGCGGTACCAGCTCTTTTCACCGATACCCGCGAGGAACGGCAGGCCAAGCATGAAGCCGATGCCAATGACCGGGGCGACAAGTAGAAAGGGGGTCTCCATCCAGTTCGGCAGAAACGACAGGATTGAATAAATCCAAAGGAAGAAATAGTCCGGCTTAGGAACGGTCTGGATGATGGTAGGATCAGGCTGCCCGGTTGGGCCATACGGGCCAAAGATTGCGGCACAGACGGCGACCGCAAGCAGGAGGCCTGCGGAGAAGACGAAGTCTTTCCAGATGGCGTACGGGAAGAAGGCAAGGCCATCTTTGTGCGTCAGCTCGTGGTACTCCTGGATGTACGTATCGCGACGCACGATACGGCCAGGAGTTGGCCATTCGTTGATGCCAAGCTTGATGACCAGCCAGGTATGCAAGCCGGCAAAGCCAAGCATGGCAGAGGGGATGACAAAGACATGCAGGGCGAAGAAGCGGGTGAGCGTAGACCCGGCAATGATTGGTCCGCCAAGCAGCAGGTGGACGATCGCGCCGCCAATGACTGGTATGCGCGAGGAAATAGATGCGCCGATGCCGAGACCCCAGTAGGCATCCTGGTCAAAGCGCAGTACCTGGCCGGTGAACGCCATGCCGAGGGTCATCAGCAGCAGGAAGACACCGAGGATCCACGTCAATTCCCGGGGAAACTTGTAAGCGCCGAAGAGAAATACCTGGGCCATGTGGATGACGACCACGGCGACCATGAAGTTCGAACCCCAGCCGTGCATGGCGCGCAGGAACCAGCCGAGCGGCAGCTGGTGGTTCAGTACCTGCAGGCTATTCCACGCCTCGCCTGCTCCGGGAACATAAACGATCGCCAGCAGGATGCCGGTCACGATCTGCAACAGCAGGAGCACGAAGCTCGCGCTGCCGAAGACATACCACCAGCTGGCAGTGTTGCGCGGTACCGGGTGCTCGATCGCTTCCCTGACCGGCCCTTCGAGCTGGATACGCCGCTCTAGCCAATCGTAGGTTTGTTTGTACCAGGGCATGGAGTAATTCCTTTGACAAGCTTTGCTTGCTGGTTAGCCAACGTCGGAATCTGGCCTGCGTCAATCATCAGGCTGCCATTTGTGACGCGCACCGGATATTTGAACAGGCCGCGCTCGGGGGGCCCCGCTGCCCGGTCGCCATTTGAGTAATAGACGCCGCCGTGGCAGGGGCACATAAACAATTCTGACTGAGCGAACCACCGAACGGGGCAGCCAAGATGCGCACAGTTGATGGCGAAAACAGTAAAGTCGGTTCCTTTGTTGCGACGCACATACGCTGCAACATTGCCCGTATCGCCGTCCCAGGAATGCGTGAAGGGATTGCGATAGGTGACGAGCTTGGTATCACCTTCTTCGAAGTTCTCGATGCTGCCGAGCGAGATCCAGGTGAGATAGCCATCTTTGCCTTTGAGAGGAAAGAGCAGGTAACGCACGATGGGGGTCGCGATGGCGGCAGCGACCAGTCCATTCAGCAGCAGCCCGAGCTTCATCAACATCGAGCGGCGCGAGAGGTCCTGCGGCGTCAGGGGAGGCGAACTGGGCATCGGGGGGGCCGGCAGGTGCGAAGAGCTGGTCGGCGTTCCCTCTGGGCCATGAGCGTGTTCAGTGCTCGTATCCATTAGAATTTGTCTCCTTTTGCATTGGTCGGCGGGGGTGCCTGGGCTTTGGGCATTACGCTTGCATAAGGCTGCCCGGGATATCTCGGCGTCTGCGCCTGCAGCCATGCCACTACGTCTGTTACTTCCTGGTCGGTTAGAGCATGGCCGCCGGAGTCACCACGCCAGTCAGGCATGCCCCACTCGGGCCGGCCAACAATTGTGATCGTGCGCAAACTTTGCGCGTCCATCAAGGCCAGGTAAGAACCGTTGAGGATTGAACCCTTCCTGGCTCCCGTGCCGGCGGCGCCGTGGCAGCTGGCACACGACTGAGCATAGACCTCGCCGCCTCTCGCAACATTTCCGGTTTTGGTTGCAGCATAAGACGGAGCATTGAGCCCGGCCAACACGTTACCTTTACCCCACTTGCTGCGCATGCCGTGGACAATTGCGTCAATTTGCGCGTCTGTCAAAAGACCGCCGGCGCCGGCCGCAAAGCCCGGCATCAAGCCGCCCTTGTAACCCTTTGCTGTCACATTCTTGAGCGTGGTGTCGTCAACGAGCGCCAGGTAGGTGGGGCTATTCAACGCGACGGCAGCCCCATGCTGCCCGTTGTCGCCATGGCAGCCCGAGCAGCTCTGTGCATAGAGTTTGTCAAAGTCAACGACGGACGAAGGCACAGGAACTTCCGGGCCGGGCGCGGGCTTTCCCGGCATGTTGTCGCAGCCCGTCAGCAGTGCAGCGGCGGCTACAGTTCCGACGGCGATCCAGTGGCGAAAGGTCACTTGCCTCCTCCCTGGTCATCATGATGATCGCCATGACCTAGTCCTGGAGTCTCAATTCCCATGCGTACGGCAAAGGGTTGCGAACGCAGTTCGCGCAAACCGCCCTGGCGCGAAACGACGTAGCCGGCAACAAGGCCGAAAGTGACCTGGGAAGCAGCAAACCACCACCAGTCGATGCGCGCATCGAGGAACGGATTGATCAGTCCCAGCGATGAGTGCAGCAGGCCGGTCCAAAGAGCTGGAGCGACAAGGCCGCCCAGGATGATGGGATGGCGCGGCATGACAGGCAGCAAAGCACCATAGAGCAAACCGACCAATAGGCACGTAACGGCCTGGATCAACGACGCTACCAGCAGACCGCCCCAGTGAAACTGCGCGATCTGTGCAGTGGTCGCATTCTGTAGGGCGGCGACGCCTGCTCCGCCCAGCAAATTCACCGTGTACCAGATGCTGTGATAGGCAATCAATCCATAAAGCAGCGCCGGAAAGATCATCGCAATGCCGCCGGCAATCCCGCCCTTCAATCCGGAAAGAATCGGGTTGGTTTGCACCGCCGTTCGCTCATGGCCGGTAGTGGCGCTCGGACTGCTTGGGAAGGCGAATCGCAGGCGCTCCACGGAAGTTCGCGTGGAAGTAAAAACCAACTCTTCGACGACGATGGGAATTTCTTCGTGCCGTTCGTGCGGCAGTACATCGAGGAACCATCCGATGGCCCCAAAAAGGACGAGCACGCCACCGAGATACGCGAGGATCGTGTTCGTCACCAGCGCCCCAAGCAGCAGTGTCAGTCCTACCGCGAGGACCACCGGCCAGGCTGTCGGCTCGGGCAGAACAACGACGTCGCTCTTGTGAATTGTCTCAGTCTCTAGATGCACGAAAGCTATCTCTTTTTCTGCCGAGCGGTGATCAACTCGACCTTAACGTCCAACGATATAGACGACGGTGAAAACCACAACCCATATTGCGTCAACGAAATGCCAGTACAGCGAAAGGACTTCCACCCGCTCCGTGTGATTTGGGGTAAGTTTCCCCATCAGGCCGAAGCAAAATACCAGGCTTAGCATGATCAATCCGACAATTACGTGGAAAGCATGCAGGCCCACCAGGCAGAAGTAAGTCGTGCCGAAAAGGTTAGTACTGACAGTAAGCCCGTCCGTATAAATCAGCTTTTTCCATTCGAGCGCGGTGTAGATCATGAAGACCAGGCCGAGCAAGATCGTGCCACCCCACCATGCCGAGAAAAGTCCCATGGCACGCTTGTGCAAAGCGCGCTCTGCCAGCCAGATGGTCAGGCTGCTCGATAACAGGCAGATGGAAGCAAGGATCGGCACTTCCAGGACTTCCTTGGGTTGCGGCCCATAGGTACTGCGCCCGATGTAATAGATGTAGGCGATGACGAAGATGATGAAAATCGCCGATTCAGCAAGAATCAGCGCATACATCCCGACACGACCTTTGTACGGCATCACCCATGGTTCGGCATTGGCTGCATTCACCTGGCTGCCAGTGCCGTGCGGGATGGTGGGTGTCCCTGCGCTCATGCTTCCAGTCCTTTTTCTATTTGCGGTGCCTTAGGGCGCATGCTTACTCCCACTGCGAATCAAGATCGTCAGGGTGCTTCACATCCCATAGTGGTCTACGGCTACCGACCACCGGCTCGACAGCGAAGTTATATGACGGCGGCGGCGAGGTTGTTGCCCACTCCAAAGTCCAGGCATCCCACGGATCGGCGCCTGCTTCCGGACCTTTGAAATAGGAATAGACCAGGTTGTAGACGAAAATGAGGGTGCCGATGGATTGAATGAAAGCACCGACGGTAACAATCATGTTCAACGGACCCCAGCCACGGTCCGGCTCGTAGGTATAAATATGCCGAGGCATACCGAGGAAGCCGGGAATATGCATGAAGTCGAAGGTGAGATGAAAGCCGATGAGGAAGAACCAGAAGTGCAGCTTGCCCAGTTTTTCATCGAGCATCCTGCCGGTCATCTTCGGATACCAGTAGTAGAGCGCCGCAAAAATCATGAAGAGAATGCCGCCGACCAGTACATAGTGAAAATGCGCGACGACGAAATAACTGTTATGCAGCTGCCAGTCAACAGGTGACACGGAAAGAATGATGCCGGTTAGACCGGAAAGCAAGAACTGGAAGACAAATGCCACGGAAAAGATCATCGGGGTAGCGAAGCGTATCCGTCCGCCCCACATGGTTGCAACCCAGTTGAAAATCTTGATGCCTGTCGGCACCGCTACCAGCATGGTCGAAAGCGTAAAGAAGGCATTTGATACAGAGGTCATGCCCACGGTGAACATATGGTGGGCCCAGACACCGAGGCTGACGAAACCGATCGCGACGGTTGCGGCGACCATGGCGGGATAGCCGAAGATCGCTTTTCGAGAGAAGGTCGGAATGATCTCGTTCGCGAAAGCAAAGGCCGGCAGCACCAGCACATAGACTTCCGGGTGGCCGAAGATCCAGAAGAAGTGGATCCAGATATAAGCCGAGCCGCCTGCCTGCGTATCGAAGAAGTGTCCGCCAAGATAGCGGTCAACCATGAGCATGATCTGCGCCGCAGTCAACGGGCTCACCGCTACCAGGATCAGCACCGCCTGCACCAGGTAGATCCACGCAAGCAATGGCAGCCGGAACATCGTCATGCCTTTGCAGCGCATGCAGATGGTAGTCGCGATGATATTGATCGCTGCGCCGATCGACCCGACGCCGCTGATGAGGAGCGAGATAGTCCAGTAGTCGGTGCTATGTCCTCGTGAGAAGGCGCGCGAAGTAAGCGGCGCGTAGGCGAACCATCCCATGTCCGGAGCGCTGCCTGCGTTTGAAAGCCCTACACCACCGATAAAGCTGTAATACAGAACCACGCCACCCAGCGCCGACATCCAGAAGCTGAAAGCATTCAGTCGCGGGAACGCCATGTCACGCGCGCCGATCATCAGCGGGATCAAGTAGTTGGCAAAGCCGATCAGGATAGGCATACCAACGAAGAACACCATCGTCGTGCCGTGCATGGTAAAGACACGGTTGTATACCTGCGGCGAAACAAATGTATTGTGCGGAATGGCCAGCTGCACCCGAATAACCATTGCTTCGATCCCTGCGACTACCAGGAAGAGCAGCGAATAGACGATGTACATGATGCCGAGTTTTTTATGATCGACAGTCACCACCCAGGAGTGTGCCGTCTCGAGAAACGTCCCTTTCGAGCTGGCCCCCGGCGGCGCGTGATCGATGGTGACGTCCCTGACGCCTCCCGGCAATGGCAGTGCTGAATGCGACATCTTCGTGCTCCTAAAGGTTACCGTGGCTCATTAACAGCCATACTGTTCAGCTTCTTGTCGGAGAGCGTCGGCCAGAAATCTCTCCGCATTTCACCCGCTGTGAAATGTTCCTCGTCGTTCATCTCTACTTGAGCGTCGCCAGGTACGCAGTCACCTGGGTCAGTTCGTCGGGACTCAGGTTCATGGCCGGCATATTCGATCCCGACTTGAAGACCTCTGGATTCTCTATCCAGCGTCTCAAATTTTCCGGCGTATTGACTGCCGCGCCCGCTGCGATGGTGTCGCGGCTCATCAGGTGAGTCAGGTCCGGACCAAAGCGTCCGTTTGCGATGGTCCCTTTAACGGCGTGGCAGTTGATGCAGGATTGCGACTCGAACACCTGTCGACCGGCTTCCACTTGAGCAACCTGCGCAGCGGTCTGCTGCTGGTTCCTGACCCATGCATCAAAATCGGCGCGCGGCTGCACGTATACCCGCAGCAACATTTTGGCATGCTCCGTTCCGCAGTATTGTGAACACTGGCCTTCGTACATGCCCGCCTTGCTGGGATCGATCCACATTTCATTGACGCGGGCGGGGATCATATCGGTCTTGCCGGCGAGACGCGGAATCCAGAAGCTGTGGATCACATCTGCTGAACTCAGCTTGAGAAATGTTGGCGTTGGCGCCTTCGGATCACTCACTGGTACGTGCAGTTCGTTTGCAGTGGTGAAGCCGTATTCCGGATATTGGAACTCCCACCAGAACTGATGGCCGACGGCTGTTACCTTGATGGAATTTGCCGGCTGCCTGGCGTCCTGCACAGCGAAGATCATGCGCGCGGACGTAAGAAAAAGCACAACCACGATCAGGATAGGAATGATCGTCCAGGAAAGCTCGATCTGGTTGCTGCCGAAAATCTGTACAGGTTCCGATTGGTCATCGCCCGGCCTCGCGCGAAACTTGATCACCGCGTATGCTGCAAGCGAGCCCACCACGATGAAGATGCCGCCAGTAATCGCAAAGACAAAAAGCGAGAGGCTATAGCTTCCACTCGCCGGGGTGGCATCGCGCGAAAATACGCTGGTACCGTTGTTGATCGCGAAAGCGGAGGACGTCAGCAGGAAAAGAGAAAGGCCAACAGCTGCTCGCGCACTTTGAATAAACTTTGCTGGCAGTAAAGACAATGCTGAGTCGCTTCCTCGGTCGCTTGCGTACCGCAGGTTGGGTGCTGCACTTACTTTCAGGTCCGGTAGGTGGTCACCGGGCCCGCCTTCATCGCCCATGCCTCTATAGTAAGTTAAATTCCCGGATACACCGCAGTCTTCCGGCGGAAAAGTCCTTGAGTTTCAGTGCCATCGCAGTTATAGGTCTATCGTGCAATTCGACAGTCTGATCCGGTTCATTTGATAGGATGCGTTCCATTGGATTACGAAAAACATGCGTTGTGGTTGCAGACACCAGGCCAGGGCATGTCCGCTCTGTTCAGAGACATTAGCGGGTTGTCGGCACGGTCTGTGGTGACAGCGATCACATCTTCTGACTGTCTGATATGCCGCATTCTCATCGTCGGAGACCATTTAGAACTTCGACGACCGAAGCCGCTGCTTCCATGATCATCAAAAGATCTTCGAGAACGCGAACATTGATTGCCGCATTCGCGCTGCTGCTCTGCTGCCTCGGCATGCAGGCGCAACCGCTCTTCGAACATCACACCTACCAGGTATGGAACACAGGCAATGGCCTTCCACAGGATTCGGTGCGCCAGTTTCTGCAAACGCGTGATGGCTACTTGTGGATGGCGACGGACGGCGGGATCGTTCGCTTCGACGGTTTCGATTTCGTCACCTTCGATCGCCGCAACACGCCCGCATTGCAGAGCGACCTGGTCAACGCGCTCTTTGAGGAGCCGTCCGGCACGCTGTGGATCGCGACGTCAAATGGCCTGTTGAGGATGGCTGACCGGCAGTTTCGCCGGTACGGGACGGTCAACGGCCTCCCTTCTGACTCAATCCTCTCGACCTATCAGGGCCTACGGGGGCAAATTTGCGCCATGACGTCCGCGGGTGCAGCATGCCTGGTCGCATCAACGTTTGTGGCTGCTCCAGATCCGTCCGGAAATCCGGGCCCGTCCGCCTCTAACCGAAAGCGGTCTGACCTGCACGTCGGCACGACCGACGGCTCAGTGTGGAGAGTAACGGATGCCGGCCTTACTGTTTCGAAGGATGGTCGGACGATGCTCGTTTCGCTGCCGCAAGGTTTCAGCGGCAGCGATATCCTTGCGCTGTATGGCGATCGCGAAGGCAACATGTGGGTCGGCAGTGAGAATGCCGGGGTCGCGATTGTGCGTTCACCACCTTTCACCACCCTGGGGAAGAAAGATGGCCTGGCCGGTGATCAGGTTCGCTCACTCTATGAGGACAAGCAGCATGATCTGTGGTTCGGCACCAGCAGCGGCCTGACGCGGCTGCATAACGGTGTGTTCACGACAGTCGGTCAGCGGGCTGATGCCGGCAAACAAAGACTTGCCAGTGATGAAATTATTGCGCTTGCAGGTACAAATGCTGACGATCTCTGGGTAGGCACGCCGGACGGACTGAGCCACATCCAGGGCACAAGCATCACCACGCTGACGGCATCCGACGGCTTGCCGGATGACAATATTCGTTCCCTGTTGGAAGCGCGGGATGGAAGTCTCTGGATTGGCACTACTCATGGCCTGGCACATTTAAAGATGCCGGCCCGCGGGACCGCGATCACTTCGGCGAACATCTACACCTACACGACCGCCCAGGGCCTGGCCAGTAACGTGGTTGGTGCATTGCTTGAGGATATCGACGGCAGTGTGTGGGTGGGAACGCGTGCCGGCTTGAGCCACGTGCGCCGGGAAACGATTGCAAGCTATGGCAGCGGTGCAAAGCCCGCGATCATTACCGCCCTGGGCAAAGATGCTGGAGGAACGCTGTGGGTGGGCACCGCGGAAGGAGGGCTGTATGGCGTTGCCGCCCGCCCTCAGCTTCCCGACACCGTTTACAGCATCCTCGATGATGGGCGCGGCCAGGTGTGGTTCGGCAGTTCGGAGGGAATCTATCGACTCTCCATGTCTGCCCTGCACGCTCTCGTCGAGAAGCCTGGCCAGACGCAGCCAGTCATCATCCACTACGACGTCTCAGACGGCCTGCGCATTAATGATTGCGGTAGCGGCGGCCACCCGGAAGCCCTCCGCTCCTCTGACGGTCACCTCTTCTTTGCGACCAGCAAGGGCGTTTCAATCGTCAACGTCAACGCGCCGTTGCTCCGTCAGCTTGTCCCGCCGGTGGTGCTTGAAACTGTAACCGTAGACGACGCAGTTGCTGATGCCATCCCGGACGCAACCGGGGCGTCGCATGACGGACTGCACGTCAGCGCAGGCCATGACCGGCTGGCCTTCCACTATGCCGGATTCAACTTTGCCTCGCCCTCCAAGATCAAGTATCGCTACCAGTTAGACCACTTTGACCGCACCTGGATCGACGCCGGCACCCGCCGTACCGCCTACTACACCAACATCCCGCCAGGACGTTACCGCTTCCGCGTGCAGGCCTCGATTAACAATGGGGAGTGGAGCGAGCATGCAGCAGAACTCGCACTGGTCATTGCTCCGCACTATTACCAAACCTGGTGGTTCTACACTTTGTGCGCGCTGATGCTCGCGCTCATCGCCTGGCAGCTCTACCTCTACCGCCTGCGCCAGGTTGAATTGCGCTTTAATGCCGTACTTGCAGAGCGCGGTCGGATTGCCCGCGAGATCCACGACACGCTGGCGCAGGACATTGTTGCCATTTCGGTTCAGCTTGACCTGGTCTCGCGACTGATGACGCTGTCCATCGATAAGGCTCGTGAGCAGTTGATTGCCACCCGCAGCCTGGTTCGCAAGAGCCTGGCTGAAGCCCGCTCGTCCATCTGGGACCTTCGTTCAAGTTCGTCCGATGGAGCGGTTGAGCAGGACCTGCCGACACGCCTCCGGACCACGGCCCGCCAGATCGTCGGTGACGTCCCGATCCAGCTGACGCTTGATGTCACGGGCACCTACCGCCGGGCCCCGCGCGCACTGGAAGACGAATTGCTTCGCATTGGGCAGGAAGCTGTCACCAACGCTATTCGTCATGCCGCGGCAAAGACCATCAAGATCAAGCTAGCGTACCAGGCTCACGGTGTCGATCTGAGCGTGAGGGATGATGGCCGGGGCTTCACACCTTCCGCGGAAAAATCGGGCCCGGCAGGTCATTACGGTATCCGGGGCATGCACGAGCGAGCGGAGCGAGCCAATGCTCATCTAACCATAGAGAGTCAACCTGGCTACGGCACTACCATCCGTGCGCAGGCGGCTCTTCCATGAGGCGGCCGCCGCGCAGACTCAATCCCGTAGACTCTCATCCGGCAGACTCCATCCAACGATGGATTGACATGGCTCTCAACCCTTTCTAGGCTCACGAGAGCAGAAGGTGTCCGTATTTCTATCAATCAGTCAGTAAGTTTGATGATCGCTGACGATCATCACATTGTTCGCCAGGGTCTGGCCGCGCTCCTCAACACCATGCCGGGAATGCAGGTGATCGCGGAAGCGTCGAGTGGCGAGCAGGCCGTAGAGCTTTATCGGAAACATCAACCGGATGTGGCATTGATGGACCTGCGCATGCAGCATGGCAATGGCGTCGACGCGATCAAGGCTATTCGTGCCGAGTTTCCGACAGCCCGCATCATTGTTCTCACGACCTTTGACGGTGATGAAGATATTTTTCGAGCGTTGCAGGCGGGTGCCCGTGGCTACCTGTTGAAGGGTTCTGACAGCGACGAACTGGTGTCCGCTATTCTGGCGGTCCACAGCGGCAAGTCGCGGATCCCGGGTCCTGTCGCGGAACGACTGGCAGAGCGTATGAGCAATCCCGCTCTCACCGAAAGAGAGACCGACGTGTTGAAGCTGATTGTCGGCGGCAACAGCAACAAGGAGATCGCCAGCGCGCTTTTCATCTCGGAAGCAACAGTCAAGACACATATCAATAATCTGCTGGGCAAGTTGGGCGTGACCGATCGGACCCAGGCAGCCACAACGGCCCTGCAACGCGGCATCGTGCACCTGGATTAACCCGCGCTATGAACCCTTCACCAGTCATAAAGCCGGCTGCTCGGTGTCTTGAAACAGAGAAGCGAGCTTTCAACGCCCAGCGATTGCCGTGGCTGCCGGAGCGAAGTAAAGTTTTGCCCTCCCGCCCGACGCGACGTGAGTCTTTGTCATTCCGATCGAAGCGCAGCGCAGGGGAGGGACCTGCATTTTCTATCGTCCAAACATTTGCGCAAACATGTGCGCTACTCCTCTGCCTCATCTTCAGCGCGCACGCCGCACGTTCCCAAAACAAGAGCTGGCGCATCGCGACCGAAGCCGAACTGCATACGGTCATCCCGGCCCGGGCACCCGCTATGTCGGAGCGCATAGAGACCGAATTCCGCACAGCGTCCGGCATCACTGATGGCAAGGGACACTTCATCGCGGGCGTCGTCATGATCACTGCCGGGTACTCCGCCGAGGGCAAATACTCGCACTACTTCTTGACGCAGGTACCGATAGAACTTGGCGGCATGGCCTTACCGGCAGGTGACTACTTGTTTGGGTGGACACGCGTTGAAGACGCTTTAAAAGTAAATTTCTACCAGGCCGCTACCGGCAAAGCAGTGGGTATTGTTGAAGCCCATCGCGAGCCTGCGACCACAAGAGTGGAGTCCTTCCGCATCTGGACACCCACCGACAAATCCGTCGTCCAGATCGGTCGCTTCACCTTCCCCTACAGTCTCGCAACTCGCTAGCTGCGAACTTTCCCAAGGCTTTCGCAAGTAAAACGTGGGCCGAGAGCCTTCTTGGTGATGCAATCAGGTCCGCGGAGCCTGAAGCTGTTCCTCTGTTTGTTCGCTCGGCACCCAGTATTGAGAGTCGCTCCGGGCTCCCCCGGTCCAGAAGTTGGTTTCCAGCTGGGCGCGAGCCGGATAGCTAAGAAAGCCATCGTCATATTCCCTGACCTTCCGGATCATAAAGAATATCGTGAAGGCGGAGGTAGGAAACATGCTGGCAAGGAAGCGCGCCAGGTGCAGCGGAAAGGGATAAAACTGGGCGCCGCGGAACTCTTCCAATTCGTAGCCGGCGGGGAAACAAGCCCTCAGGAAGGCCAAGGTTTCGTTCTTGGAAAAAGGTCTCACATGG
>CAZZXL010000013.1:28418-52874 GCA_964658035.1 uncultured Acetobacteraceae bacterium | reverse complement strand
CGGGCGGACTGTCCGGCGTGATGGACTCGTTTCGCAACAATGGCATGCAGGAGCATGTGCAGAACTGGGCTTCCGGTGCACAATCACAAGCGACTCCGGAGCAAATTCAGACAGGTCTTGGAGGCACCGGCCTGATTGACAGCGTCGCCGCCAAGGCGGGCGTCTCCCCGCAAATAGCACAAACCGCGATGGCGACACTGCTGCCGATGGTCATGGCTCACTTCACTGCAGGCGGCCAGCAGGCGCCTCCACAAAGTGGTTTCGGCGGCATGGCATCGCAGATCCTGGGGCGCTTGATCTAAGAGCTATGGCAGAGCGGCGGGAGGCAGGCTGCGTCCTGGGCTGCAAACGTGGGCGCACAGCGTGCTTCTCCTGCGCCGACGTTTGCTCACGATCGAACCTTCAAGCGGCGGCAGGGGGTGAGCGACGCATCTTGACAAGCTAGTTCGCTCGCCTTGGCCGGTCTTGTGGCACGCGGACAGGTGCGCTAATCACGTGCCGTTTAGCGCTATTGGGAACACCAAGCAACAGTTATCGGACCCTCGGCTCAAGGCCCATTCGACCTCTGCCCAGAATCCTGATTTACATCTGGGCAGAAGTCCGGCCGCCGTCGTTACAGCACGCGTTCTGCGCGAGCGGAGCGAACTCGTGCAAGAGGAGCGGTCTTTCTCCCCCTTGCTCGGGCCCAGATGTCGAAGACTTTCTAGAGTATTGATGTGGTCGGTTAGCGTCTCAGCCGTCCAACCTACCGCGTCTCCCTGCACCGAGCTTGTCGACCTTAGGCCCAAACTTCTTTGCTTCCGTTTCGCCACCTGGGTGCGTAACCGCGTACACAGAATTACAGCTGTTCAGCTAGCCAGCGCTCCATCCAGCTGCGTATTAGGTCCGAGAAGTCGGTTTTGGTTCGTCTAATTTTTGCGTTTCTGTTCCATGAGCTTGATCCGGACATCGTAGTAGAGTTGTGCGGGAACGTAGCCAGTAACCTGGGTGTTCTCGCCATCGCTCCGCTTTCCTCGTGGCCTCCCGACCTTGTGGGCAGGCGCCAACCAGGGTTGAGCCTCAAGGTTGGCTTCGACTACCTCTATTCCCCGCTCCTTGAATACCGCCGCAAATTTGCTCATTTCTGCCCCCCGCTATGATTTGCTCTCCGACCGCCTCATACTCTCGCCAGCAATGCCACCTCTCGGATCGCCGCACCGGTCTACGGTCGTGCCCATTAAGGCAGCCTTTGGAAAAGCGACGAGGCGATGAATTACCGAATCAAAAATGGGAACCTTAGCTTCTTCAAGAAGGGATTTAGCTTCTTCTGCGTCCTTGCCGGGGCGGGGAGCAACCATAGTGAGCAATATCCTGTAGTTGGTGGCTCCAAGTTCTCGCAAGGGTCAGCATGGTCGCTTCCAGAGACAAAAAATCTGAGGGTGTCGGAACTACCATCATGTCGCAGCCTGAGGCGAGAGCTTTAAGGTCATCTTTGCCCGGGCGGGCTTGTGTGTCGATCAGCAGGTGCTCAAAGTCGCGGGAAAGCCGGGCGGCCTGTCGTTCATCGGCAACCTGGAAAGGTAGATGTCCACGCTGCGACCGCCGGGTTACACTCCGGTTGGGATCACCGTCGAGCAGCAGGGTCGGCGCTGAAGCCGAGAGGAAGTAAGCCAGATGAACAGCACTCTGGCTTTTCGAACGGCGCTAGCTGAACTGAAGCGCTGAGCTGACCACAGTGGTCTCTCCAGAACTCCGCGCAGTTTCGGATATCGCGTGACCACCTACTTGCGTACGCAGCTGACTGGCAACTCGCCTGCGCGCTGTTTCGTCGGCCCAAGCTCGTCCGGTCACTCGATGTAAACACTGCTTGTGCGCTTCTGAAACGTTCTTTTATCGATGACCGGCACTCCGGTGACAGCAATGGCCTTGTGGGCGTCACGCTCGAGGCCCCGGGCGCCTTGACCCTCCGCTTCTCCTCCCCCGAAGAACTCCTCGGCTGCCTGCTGGCGCTGGCCGACGACGCGGCAGCGAACGACCCGGCCTTCGCCAAGCGTCTGGCCGAAGGAACGATGGGCCGAGCAACCGGGCCAGGGCAGGGAAGAGCCATAATTACGGTGGCGATCTCCCGCGACAGGCCCCTTTTCGAGGGGCCGCTCGATCCGCTGCTCACACTCGTGCGCCGCAACCATACCCGCTCGACGCCCTGCCCATCGCAGGAATCACCCGCCAGTACCATGCCTGTCTGGGGCATGTGAAGGAAGCCGACCCCGAAACCGGCGCGCACTTCCTTGAAACCGCCTCCTGGCTCGTCCTGCTTAAAAGCCGGTCGCTCTTGCTCCAGTGCCCCGGGGAGGTGCCGCCCAGCCAGGAACTCGAACGCGCGCTCCTCGATCACGAGGCCTGGAAGGCGACGGCCGGCCTGCTCCGCAGCCGGATGGATGCGGGAGGCCTCGGTCCGGGCGAGCGGCCGGGCGTGGAGGAGGAGGGCTCGCCTGCGATCTCGGACGTGATCGTGGCTGCCCCGCCGCCTACCGTCCAGGACGCACTGGCGGCGGCGCGCCTGGCGCTCGCGGAGGCGAAGGCCCATGCGCAGGGTGCGCGTTTGCTCGAGGGCGAGAGCTACCCGGTGGCCGAGGTCCTGGCCCGGCTTGAGGGGAGGCTCGAGACGCTCGCGCCTGGGCATGGGGGTTTCAACCGAGGAGTGGTTTGCTGAGCTCCCCGCGCCCGAAGCCCGGGCCACACTATTCCTGGCGCTGCTCGAGCTCGCCCGGCTGCAGAAAGTTCTGCTTGGGCAGCGCAGAGAGTTCGGGCCTGTCCTGCTCAAGCGGCTTGCCTAGATGGCATAGCCAACTGCCGGCACTGCTGAAGCAACTTTCTGCCGCAAGAGCGTGACGCTCCGTTAAGTTTCGCGCACGTCGGCGGTGCCGAGGGCTTCTCTTCTTCGGCAGCAATCGGCGTATACCATCACTAACAGGAGGATCTATGGGAGCATCGCTGGACATATCGGCAGGGCAGAACATGGCCACCTCGCCTCTGATTGAAGCCTTGAGCACTCTGATCCAGGCCGCTCGTCACAGGGCCTTACGGGCCGTGGACGCCGTGCAGGTTCAGACCTGCTGGGAGATTGGAAGGCACATCGTCGAGTTTGAACAGGTGGGTGCCTCGCGCGCCGAATACGGCAGCCGTCTGCTGCAAACCCTGGTCACGGCTCTCGCGGCGGAGTTCGGGCGAGGGTTCGATGCTTCGAACCTGCGATACATGAGGCTCTTCTATCAGGTCTTTCGGATGCGTGACGCATTGCGTCACGCATTGAGCTGGACCCATTACCGCATTCTGCTGCGGGTGGAAAGCGAGCCGGCAAGGCTGTGGTATATGCAGGAGACTGCGAGCCAAGGCTGGACGACGCGGGCGCTCGAACGTCAGATCAGCACCCTTTACTACGAGCGGCTCCGTAGCATGAAACAATCCTTGGCTATAAGGCTCACAACATGGTCGCTGCGTCACCTGGCGCCTCGCGGAGGCTCGATGGAAGCACTTAGTGGAGATTTGCTCGAGGAGTGCCACTTGGGCGCTCGACCACGTGGTTCTTGCGGCAGCTTACAATAGCATTGCTCACCGGCTGGCTGATTGAGTTTCATCGACTGCGGCTTGCATTTGTCTTTTGGCGTTCTATGATCGCTGCCGGCGCCTATGCTGCTCACGACCTATGACAGTACGATAGGCCGCTGGCTGTTTGAGGAACTTCTGCTTCGGTTGGAAAGCGAGCGAGCATGTCTGCATCCTCGATAAGAACAGCGAGGGCGGGCTTTCGCGTTCGCCTCTGCGCAATAGGCGCCGGTAAAGCTCGCCGCGTTGAAAGCGCGCATGCTGGAGCGCTGGCCCATGACCAGTCGGCTCGATGTGTTTAAGGAGTGCCGACCTCCGCGTCACTGCATGTTTCCATGGCAGTTTAAACTAGGCTGGTGTTGATCTGCCCGCGAGACGATCACTATGGCATCTCGGAATATCAAGGCCCCTACCAACATTCCTTTGCAAGTGAAACTTTTTTGGAGGCATACCCTTTATGAGTGACACCAACCTCAAGTGCTGGCTTACCGCCAGTGCGCTCGCCTTCGTCCTAGTCGCGCCAGGCCTCGCACAAACCATCACCGGCACGGTGAATGGCGTGGTGACGGACACCTCGGGCGCGGTCGTGCCGAACACCACAATTGTGGTCAAGAACACCGCGACCAACGTCGAGACCACAGCCAAGACGAACAACTCCGGCGAGTATTCGGTTCGCTTTCTGCAGATCGGGCAGTACACCGTGACAGCTACAGGGCCAGGGTTTAAGACCTTTGTCTCGCCGCCATTCACGCTCGAAGTCAACCAGGTCGCCAAGGTCGACGCCAAGATGGAGACCGGCGCCGCGACCGAGACTGTAAATGTTTCGGGCAATGTTCAGCCGATTCTTGATACCGAAGACACCACGATCCAGAGCACGTTCACGGCAAACACGATCCAGAACCTGCCGCTGAACGGCCGTAACTTCTCGTCTGTGACGATGTTCATTCCGGGTTCGGTCGCGACTTCAATCGCCGATATGAGCGGAAGCTCGGCCATCGAGCGCGATACGGGGCAAAACGGCACCACGTCGGTCAACGGCAACCGTAACCAGACGAACAACTATCTGCTGGACGGCGTGGAGATCAACGAAACGATCAACAACGTCATCGGTTATAACCCAAGTCCTGACGCGATTGAAAACCTCACCGTAATCACCTCCAACGCTCCGGCCGAGTACGGCAACGTGAACGGTGGCGACATCCTCACGATCCTGAAGAGCGGCACAAACAAGTTCCACGGATCTTTGTTTGGATTCCTGGAGAACTACAATCTCGACGCGAACTCCTGGGCAAACAACTTCGCGGGCAATCCGAAGCAGCCCTTCACCCAGACGATCTTCGGTGGCACGGTCGGTGGACCGGTTCTGAAGGACAAGCTGTTCTTCTTCGCCGACTACGAAGGCGCTCGGAACCAGACCGGCGGCACACAAGCGGAGAGTGTTATTCCTATGGCGTATCGGACCGGCAATTTCTCGTCGCTGTTGACGACAGCGAACGGGGGAACGACAGGACAGATCACGCACTATGTCGCAGGGCAGGGAATTGTGGCTTATCCGAACAACCAGGTGCCCATCACTAACCCGGTGGCACAGTACCTGTTTGCGCACCCGGAGCTTTACCCTGTTCCTAACAACACGCCCAGCGATGGAGTCGCGGAGAACAACTACATCGGGCCGTACAGGCTGACGAGGCGCAATGATCAGGGCGACATCAAGCTCGACTGGAGAGTAGGCCAGAAGGACTCGTTCAATGTGCGCTACTCGCAAGGCGAAGCCTCCGATGCTAACCCGGAAAACGGCATCGCGATCACCTTCCCCAGTGTCAACAGTTACCCGTTCAAGGGCGTTGCGTTTAACAACGTGCATACCTTCTCGTCATCGATCATCAACGAGTTCCGCGCCGGCTGGTCCCGTGTGCGCTGGGTGCAGGGCGTTCCAGCCGACACGACCGGTGCATTCGGTCTGACCGGTAACTCCAAGGTTGGCATTAACTACCCCAATCAGCCCTATCCCGGCTTTGTGGCTCAGGATTTCAGCAACGGCAAGGGATCGGTCGGCAACCTGAGCTATTTGACTACCGTCGGTACCACGGGTGGCGGCAGCAGCCTTATCAATAACATCTTCACCTATGGCGACAACATCACCTTCCAGCTCGCGAAGCACACCGTGCGCGCCGGCGTGGAGATTCTGCGTTACCAGCAGAACAACTTCTATCCGGGTAACGATGGCATCATGGGCCGTGAGCAATACTCTGGCTCGTTTACCGGCAACAACGTAGCAGACTTCCTGAGCGACCAGGTCTTCTATGCCGGTATCTCGGCCAATACAGGCCGCAGCGGGCAGCGTCAGTATCGCGACGCGGGCTTCGTGCAGGATGACTGGAAGGTATCGGACAAGCTGACCGTCAACCTGGGGCTGCGCTACGAGTACGACCAGCCGATCTACGAGGTGAACGATAAAGAAGCCAATGTCGATCTGGCGACCGCACAGTACTACTATGCCGGCACGGCAGCAGCGGCGCAGGTCTTTGGCGATGGTCACGCACTCTATCATTCGACCTATACCAACTTCATGCCGCGTATCGGCTTCGCCTACCAGGCAATGCCGCGGTTTGTCATCCGCGGCGGTTATGGCATCACGAACTATCTTGAGGGCACGGGAGCAAACCTTCGCCTGAACTTCAACCCGCCGTTCCAGCCGGCCTATGAATTTACGGCCAACCCGGCGACCGCCAGCAGCCCCGGAGATCCGTTAAGTGCTGAAAATGCCTTGCCGCAGAGCTTTGCGGCTTCGAGCAGCAGCAATACGCTACGCGCTTGGGATAGCCATTTGCGTCCAGCGCTCATCCAGGAGTTCACCCTCGGCACCGAGTATGAGCTGAACAACACGACCTCGGTGAATATCGCTTACCTGGGCCAGACCGGGCAACACCTGATTGATCCTCGTGCCGGCAACCAGCTCACGGCGCCGGGGACCACTGCTCCTTATGCGAACCTTGTGGGGCAGACCGGTGCCATCGTGGTCACTGAAAGTGACGCGATGATGAATTACAACGCTCTCCAGGCCTCGGTGCGGCATCGCCAAAGCAACGGCCTCGAGTACCTGCTGAACTACACCTACTCGAAGTCACTGACCAATAACGTGGGCTTCTATGGCACGGCTACAAACAGCGGCGCCCAGGGTAATGGCTATGGCGCCTATGCGCAGAATGGCTATGACCTGCATTCTGAGTACGGCCCGAGCGGTATGGACACGCCGCACAATATCAGTGCCACGGGTGTGTATGAACTGCCGTTTGGCCGAGGGCGCAAGTACGGCGCGAACATGAACCGGCTGCTCGATGAAGCTGCCGGTGGATGGAAGCTCACCGGGACCGCGATTCTATATGCGGGCTTTCCCGTCACGCTTGGCGCGCCAGACACAACCTCGGTGCAGAACCGTTCCTCGCGCCCCGACCAGTACCGCAAGTTGGTTGTGCATCATCGCACGACCGCAAACTGGTTCGGGAGTGATCCTTCTGCCGCGCCGTGCCTTACCTCCGGAATCGACAACGGAAGCTGCGCGTATGGCACACCGGCAACGGAGCAGTTCGGCACTGCGAGCAACGGCAGCCAGCGATCGCCAGGCTACCGGCAGGTCGATCTGACGGCCGGTAAAGCGTTCGACATCACCGAGTCACAAAGTGTCGAATTCCGCGCTGACTTCTTCAACGCTTTTAACCTGGCCAGTTACGGTTACGAGGACACCAACATTGGCGATACGACCTTTGGACAGATTAAAGACACTCGTTCCCCGGCGCGCCAGATCCAGTTCTCTGTGCACTACAACTTCTGACTTCTAACCGGATGCAAACAAGAAGGGAAGCCTCAAGGCTTTCCTTCTTGTTTGCGTTTTCACTGTGTTTGTTTTGGCACTGCTGCATTAACTGGCCGGCGTGTAAGGTGGAAGCAAGTCGAGGAGCCAGCCAGGTCGATCTTCAAACGTCGCCGTTTATCCTTGAGATCATCTTGGTCTGTGTGCGCTGGTACTGCAAGTACCGAATCACCTATCGGAACTTGGCGGAGATGATGCGGGAGCGCGGCGTGGAGGTGACGCATCGATGCAACGCGCGCAGCTATCAGTTTCTTGGCAAAACGTTGAAGACGATGCTCAATTGGCACCCCTGCTCGATCACCACAGATAAGCTTGGCTCCTGCCCAAGAGCGATCCACCGGTTACAGCGCGAGGGCAAGCTATCGCCCGAGATGAAGCATCGAACATCAAACTACTTGAACAAACATCATCGAGGCCGACCACGGCGGGCTCAAGCGTGTGATCCGGCGCAAACGCGGCTTCCAAAGGATGAAGACAGCCTACGCCACCATCAAGGGCTTAGAGATCATGCGCATGATCAGACGCCGGCACTGCATACTCTGCGAGCCTGAGCTGCCTGGCAGATCCGTTACATCAACAAGCTCTTTGAGATTGCTGCGTGATCTGCGCTGTCGACCTGGCCACGCCGCCCGGCCAAGTTAATGCAACATCGATAACATCGAAGGCGTTGTCAAGACAAGAATCTCCGTCCGCTGCGCGGGGCAATGCTTGTTGACATGTGTTTGGAGACCAAATCCTGAAGCGTACATCCCTGAAGTCACTTTCTGCGGAAGCGTATTCCTCCAACCATCGATCGAGTACCTGTTGGCAAGATAAGGCCTCTCGATCTCCAATCACGTTTGCCTTGTGGAGAGCGCTCTCTCCTTTTTCGCTTGAGCTCAAAGTTACATCCAGGGTTCAGACATTGCGATCAAAGAACAGGCTATGTGTATTGCCCTCGGTGTATCGCTCAGCAGTCATTTGTACATGTTCGTTGGGAGTGGACTTTTCCCTGCCTTCTCCACTGCATGGTGCATGGCGACGCACTGAGACTAGGGTGTCTTACCTGCGGGGAGCCCGATCCACTATCCCTGGGCTCTGATCCGGCTACACAACTGATTCTTGCTGGTTCTGCGGTACCGGTCTGGTCCACGGCACATCGAAGTCCGGCCTCAGCCGCAGCCCCTCTCTCGTTGAGCAGCCCTACTTGGCTGCGCTACGTGGCGCTTCACCGGAAGTTGCTCTGCTTGGCCAAGCCACTGCCCACCAGTTCCGCCGCTTTGTCGATGACATGTTCCAGCTGCTCGCTTGGTACCCAGACCTACAGCACTTACCTCGGAAGGGGGACAGAAAGACATCTGTGCCGCTGCCTAGACAAGAAATGCTCACGACAATTGCGGAGTTCATTCGGAACGCCTCTCCTGTATCTGATGTGCGCCAACGTCAGGCTCGGTATCGCAAAATCCTTCGTCTCTGGACTTCAGTCTTCATGGTCTTACCTAGAGCGGAAGGTTAGCTTCTCGAGCGCGCGAGTCGGCTCTGGCCTCCTGCACTTCGTCCTCGCTTAACGTCTGCCCTTACTCGGCAGACGCGCAAACGCCGACCACTACTCGCCCTTGTCTGGCCGAAGTTTTCGCTCGGGATTAGAGTACATGGACGCCTTGGGATTCCGGAATTTGAGTGCAGTAAATCAGGCCTTCAGTCTAAATTCCGGAATTTGAGTGCAGCGTGACATCTGACGCAACAGATCCTCAAGGATCCCTATTCGTTCGAGTTTGTGACCCTTAGCTCAAGCGAAAGAGCGGGAGTTCAAACGTGCGCTCCTCAAGCATCTTCGAGACCCTCTGTTGGAGCTCCGCCGCGGATTCGCCTTTGTCGGGAGCCAGGTACAGCTCGAAGTTGATGGGCAGCCCTTCTATATCGACCTGCTCTTCTACCATTTAAGGCTTCACTCCTTACTCGTCATCGAGCTCAAGAAGGGGCCTTTCAAACCAGAGTATGTCGGCAGATTGAGCTTCTACCTCTCAGCAGTGGACGGAACGATGCGGACCCCAGTGGATGGCTCATCCGGAGATGGCTCCAGCAATGAAGTTGTGGGGGCAATCATGATGCGCAGCATACCATTGCCGCCCGTGGAGCGACGATGCAGTGCCCTGAAAAAAGACACACGCTGCTGCCGGAGCAGGTGTGCCTATCTGCTCTACTCGGGCGCTGGTGCAGCATGAGGCGCGCCTACTGTACGCCTTACGCAATAGCGTGTTGCTCCCACTCGAATGAATTCCATGTCACCAGAAATTCATCGGCGCCAGCATGAAGCGTTCATGACGATTCCTTAAGATTTGATGGAGTTCAGATTTGCCTAACGCCATCTGTTCCCCGCTCATGGCATAAACCACAACCGCTCCCCTCAACACATCAAGATGCCATGGAATCACCTTGAAAATCATGAAATACGCATTCGTTGTACTCGTCGGAGCCTTATTCCCGGCATTCGCTCGTGCCCAGGTAGAAGTGCAGTCCACTGCGACTCAGATCACGGTCAACGTCAACGGGAAGCTCTTCACTGCCCTCCAAAAGGGAGCGGACGCGCACAAGCCTTACTTCTGGCCGCTCAACACCGCATCCGGCAAGCGCGTTGTACGAAGTTTCCCCATGGAGAGCATTCCTGGGGAACCGAGCGACCACCCTCATCAGCGCGGTCTCTGGATCGGTGGCGAGCACGTAAGTGGATTCAACCTATGGGAGATTGATCCTGCTGATCCGGAGCCGCATGCCGGCAAGATCCTGTTCAAGGATGTAGTCGAGACGCACAATGGGCAAAAGAGTGGTGGCTTTACCATCAGCGCCCAGTGGGTCGATGAGGATGGAAAGCCCATGATCGACGAGACGCTGGTGGTGACGGTGTATGCCGAGCCCGCAAGCAGCCGCATGATGGATGTCGACTTTACCCTCAAGGCCGTAAAGCTGTCGACGTTTGAAGATGCGCGCGATGGCATTATCGGCTTCCGTCTTGCTCCGCCCTTCGGTGAAAAGTTTGGTGGAGAGGCAGTGAGCGCGACCGGTGTGCATGGTGCTGACCATATCGAGGGTTCCCACTCGAACTGGGTCGACTGGCAAGGAACGCTCGAGGGTGAACGGGTCGGCATCGCTTTCATGAGCCACCCTTCCAACCTCCACTCTCCTACGACTTGGAGAGCAAAGGATTTTGGTCTGCTCTTCGCCAATCCGTTTGCCCAGCGCTTCTACAACCGGTCCCTCCCGGACGGGAGCGTCAGCATGCAGCCCGGCGATGAGTTGCACTTTCGCTACAGGTTCCTGATTCATCCAGCCGGTGCCGACATAGCCGCCGCATACCAGGAGTACGTGCGCTGATGAAGCCCCTTCTATACGTATGCCTTGCCTCATTGTCTACGTCCCAAATCGTCTGGGCAGCCACAGGCGCTGTGCATGGGACGGTTACAGCGGGCCCAAACGCCATGCCGATCGCGAATGTGTCAGTTGTTCTGCATGGAGAGGGGCGCACGTTTGCGACTACATCCGGACCGGACGGAGGCTTTGCGTTCCGCCTCGTGGATGAAGGGGCGAACTACTCGCTCACGGTTGAGGGCCAGGGCCTCGCGCTCTTTGCAAAGGAAGGGCTTACCGTTGTTCCCGACCAGGAGCAAGAGGTCGACGCGCACATGGAGCTCGCCAACATCCACTCCGATGTGCTCGTCACCCAAGGTGTGATCGATTTGAACTCGAGCGGCATGGAGATCAGCCAGACAATCAGTCCGGCAGAGGTAGAAGAGGTTCCGTCTGTAACGCGGAGTGCTGCGAAGTATGCGCTGCTTGATCCTCATGTGCGACAGACACTGGGGCTGGGTGCTAATTATGCTGACTCCAATCGCCTGTCCATCAATGCGGGCTCGTATCGACATACGAGTTATGAGCTTGACGGCCTGATCAATTACGACTGGGTCTATGCCGTTGCACCGGTAGGCAATGTTGCTGCCGCGAGTGTGGATGAAGTCAAGGTACTGACAGGCACCTATTCGGCGCAGTTCGGTAACTCGACGAACGGCATCATCGACATTGACACCAAGTCGGGATCCCGGACCACGCATGGCGAATACTTCGCCTATCTTCGACCCAGCGGCACCCAGGCCGAGCCTGTACTTGCCTCCTTCCACACGCCTAACCAGAAGCTCGACTGGGGCGCCTCCCAGGGCGGCCCTCTCCTCGAACCATCGACGCGCTATTTCGCCAGCTATGAGCGAGTGCAGGTAAATCGCGGAGCAGTGCTTACCAGTCCCAACCCAGGCTTCTTTGACGGCGAGAGCAATGAGTACTCCGGGCTGCTCAAGATCGACCATGACCTCAGCGCGAATCACGTGTTGACGCTGCGTCTGAATGGTGATCACTATGCGACCAACAACGCCGATGACCGGGTAGCCGGCATCAACAACGCAACCTATGGGCGCACAGCACGGGTGCAGTCCTGGGGGGGCCAGATGGCAGACCAGGCCGTGATTGGCAGGGCCGTGAACGTTGCGAGATTTGGCTACACCAACTATGTTCCGGATAGTGCGACGCCGCTCTCGACGAGCGCCGGCGTCTCGGTCACCAACTACCTCCAGGAAGGGTACTCCACCTATAGCTGGGTGCATGCGCAATCGGAGCAGGGGGCCGATCTGTACGCGCTCGACCATGGCGCGAATAGTATTAAGCTCGGTGGCGAGTTCCAGGTTCTGCGGGTGGCGGATTACTCCAACTCGCCGCTAGGTACTTACTCGTATCACACGGCGGCGGACTTCGCGAATCAGACGCCCTATAAGTATGCCCAGACTTACGGGATCGCATTCATCCACTACGGGCAGCAGGCGTTCAATCTTTTCGTGCAGGACGATATCAAGCTCAGGCCGAACCTGACCCTAAATGCGGGCCTTAGGTATGAATACCAGTCCATCACCAGCTCTGGTCGTAATTTTGGTCCGCGGCTCGGCCTCGCTTGGGATGTGGGCGGGGATGGGCATACAGTGGTGCGTGCCGGTAGCGGCATCTACTTCGACCAGTACTACATGTATCTCAATCGGCGCTTTATCACACTCGGTCCTAACTCTCCCCAATACAACTACAACTGGGATTGCACGGTTAGTCCGAATCCTTGTCCCACCTATCCAAATGCCGTGGCTAATCCTTCAGGGGGCGTCGCGTCTCCTTTTGTCAGTTATCTATATCTTTCCGGTAACAAGTCGTTGAACCCCTACGCGTTTCAGTTCTCTCTCTCTGTGCAGCAACAACTCGCGAAAGATACAGTGCTGACTGTTAGCGGGCTTCAGGTGCACACGGTGAGGCAGATGCGAGTCTATGACATCAACCATCCCGCGCCGTTCATCCGCACCGAGCCCGGCCAGGTACGGAGCGTAGCGGCTGCAAATGCAACCAGGCTATACCACACCTACGACGGCATAGATAATGTCACGTTGATCGACAAGATCGTAAATACCGGATCGAGCGTGTACCAGTCGTTCGACGCAGCCCTGGCACAACGCTTCGGCCAGTGGGGCGAGGTCAACGGGCACTACCTATGGTCGGGCTCTTACACCTACTCGATGTTCTACGCCGACTACAACAGTGGTGTTCCCAGTGAGTGGGTTCCGGACTACGACAAAACTGAGCGCGGGCCGAGCGACTTCTACCAGCGCAACCGCTTCATCGCCGATGCAGTGCTGCACGGCTGGTACAACACGACCTTTTCTCTGGTGGGCACTTTCGGCTCCGGACTTCCCGTCAACCCGGTGACAGGTGTCGATAATAACGGCGATGGGTACACCGTCGACCGTCCAGTCGGATTAGGACGCAATTCCTTCAAAGGACCCTCGCAGCGAAGGGTGGATGTGTCGCTCGCCAAGCAGTTCCCCATACATGAGCGGCTGTCGCTTGACGTCCGAGCGCAGGCTTTCAACGTGTTGAATAGTCGGAACTTCGTCGCCCTGAATAACATCTATGGCAACGGCGCAACACCCATAGCGTCCTTCCTGGCGCCTCAGGCTGGCATTACAAACAGCGATCCATCACGCCAGCTTGAGGGTGTCGCGAGATTCCGCTTCTAGGGTGTATCGACATATTCAGTTCCGCCGTTGCACAGGATTTGGTGCTGTGGGAGGATGGGCCGTTTAGAAAGGAGTGGTTTTACTTCGATAGACGACTGAACGAGATGATCTACCAGATGTATCGCTTGTTCCCGGCGGCCACGAATCGTGCAATCGTAGTGAAGCAAAGATGGTCGGGGCAGGGTCACTTCGCATTGATAGTCGATCGGATAATGGACGTTCAATCCGATGGCGCGAGCCAGTGCTTTCCCCTGTATTTGTATCAAGACGAGAGCCGGAGCGGCCGGAAGGATCATGTGATGCGCAAGGGTCTCTGCCGCAAAGAGGGTTGCCAGCGATTCCCCCTTCCTCCGGCTGACAGGCAGCTCCGTTAACCGGCCAACGTGGGTGGAAGAGGACTTCTGAGTTTCGATTTTTGGGCGTGGAGATTTGAGGATCGCCTCCAGCTGATCGGCCAGCTTGACGTGACCCGTCTTCCGCTCGGAAGCGAAACAGCAGCGAACCAAACTGCCGTCACTCAGTTAAATGCAACAGAGCCTCGTCCTCGACCTCCTTACCTACGTCGAACAAGTCGGGCTCGTCTTGGCTCGGCGACGCTCAAGCGGGATCTTTCTGGAAGATGTCGCCTGTCTCAAAAAGATCGTCGAAAAGGCCACCAAGCTCCCGGCTGTTGTTCGGGATTTCGTAGAGCGCGGCGATCATGAAGTCAAAGAGCCGGTGATTCAAAGCTACCGGGGTCTGTCATCAAGCGAAGGCGACCAGGTACCGCCTCAGCAGGTTGTCTTTGCTCAAAGTCCCGTCTGGCGTCACGGAGCCGAACACCAACCTTTGATCTCGTCATCGGCTTGCCGCCAGGCCGGCAAGACCCGTTAGCGCGCCTTTTACATCGGCAGCTGCGACTCACTCCAGCCCTCGCGGACCATGCGTCTATCGTTCTTTAGCCCCGCTAGGCGCACTGAGGAGCAGCTAGAGAGGGCTAGAGCGGAGCCGTCAATACAGTAGACTGGGCCTGATGCCGGCCTTGCTGTTTCCCTCCTCGTTTCCCCGCTGGCGCCGCTGGCTTGCTGCGTGTGACCGACGCTCCAAGCCTGGTTGCCAGGACTGCTGCTATCCACTTGCGAGACGCCTGGCGGCGGCAGCCGGCTTCCTGGCGTGCGCGTTTGCGGTGGCACGTGCGCAGGGGGCCGATCCATCGCTGCTACCGGAGTCGAGCCTTAATGCGCCATATGGCTCGGCGATGGTGCCGCTGGACAGCTGGCAGTATCCAGCCATGGAGCGCCTGATGGCGCTTGGCTACGGGGAAGGCGGATACCTGGGCATGCGCCCCTGGACACGGGATACGTTCGTGCGCATGCTGCATGCGGCAGGGGAGCAGCTGGAAAGCCGGAGCTCGTCCGATGTACGGGAGGAGACGGCGCAGGACTTGTATGCGGCGCTAGCCCGCTCTTTTGGAGACGAGATTGCGAAGGCAGACGCTGGTGGGTCTCCTGCATACGCGAAGCTGGACCGTGTGTATGGGAGGGTGGAAGAGATCGCGGGCCAGCCGCTGCGCGACTCCTACCATGTGGGGCAGACGATTGTGGACGATGATGGGCGGCCATTCGGGCAGGGATTGAACAGCTACGAGGGCTTTCTGGCTCACACAGGGCGGGGCAGATTTACGTTGCAGGTGCGCGGGGAGTACCAGCATGCGCCAGGTGTGGGCGCGTACTCGCCCGCGGCGCTGGAGGCTTTTAGCGTGGCCGATGAGCTTCCGCTGGCTCCCGGGGCGGGGGCGATGCGGCAGACAAATGTGTTCCGGCTAATTGAGGCGAACGCGTCGATGCGCCTGGTGGGGCACGAGATCTCGGTCGGCAAGAGTGAGGACTGGTGGGGGCCAGGGCAAGGCGGGGCAATGGCTTGGAGCAACAATGCGGAACCGGTGTACGGGCTGCGGATTAACCGGGTAGTGCCGCTCCGTATCCCGCTGCTGTCGCGGCTGACAGGGCCCTTTCGCTACGAGGGAGTTTTTGGGAGTTTGAAGGGGCAGAGCTTTCCGCGCAACCCGTGGGTGCATGCGCAGAAATTCAGCTTTCAGCCGACGCCGAATCTTGAGTTTGGTTTTTCGCGAGTGGTGGTCTTTGCCGGTGAGGGGCACGTGCCGCTGACGTTTGGCTCCTTCTGGCATTCCTTTGCTGGCTTCAGCAATGTGTCCTTGGCGGAGAAGGATTCGCGGCTTGATCCGGGTGCGCGGCACTCGAGCTTTGACTTCTTGTACCGGCTGCCGTTTTTGCGGAACTGGGCCACCCTGTACACCGACTCAATTGTGCATGACGATACCTCGCCGATCGACGCGCCGCGACATGCGGCGGTGCGGCCGGGCGTCTACTTGTCGCACATACCTGGGGCGCCACGAATGGACCTGCGGGTGGAGGCTGCTTCAACGGACCCTGCTACAGGCCGCAGTAACGGTGGCAAGTATGTGTATTGGGAGGGGCAGTATCGCAATGCCTATACCAACAAAGGGGATATTTTCGGGGACTGGATAGGGCGTGAGGGCAAAGGCGGGCAGGCATGGCTTACCTGGTGGCTGGACCCGCGGCAGAGCGTGCAACTGGAGTACAGGCGGGCCAAGGCGGCCAAGGATTTTATCGCCGGAGGGACAACTCAGAGTGACTTTGCACTACGAACAGTGCTGCGTCTCCGCAAGGATGTAGAGCTGCGAGCGTATGTGCAGGGGGAGTTGTGGTCGGCGCCGGTGGTGGCCACGGGAGCCAGGAAGGATGTGACGGCTGGGGCGCAGGTGACGGTGTTTGGCGGCCAGGGCATGCGGAGGCTGGTGCTGGGCCGCTAGCGACGTGAGTCCGCGGCGGGCCTGATCAGGTAGGATGACTCCAGAAAGACGCGGAACCGGGAGCTTTGGCGGTTGATGAGTGTTGTGCGCAGTGGTTTTTGGATACAAGCGATCCTGGGATGTCTGCTGGTGAGCGGCAGTGTGTCCCCCGGGCATGCACAGGCAACGCAGGGCCTTGGGGGCTTGTTCACGCAAGCGCCGGTAGACTGCTCGGACGAGGCAGAGGCCGATAACCCTGGGTGCGACCAGGGAACGCGGCCAACGGGGAGTGACGCGGCGCGCCAGCAGGTACCTGCTGGCGCCACGCAGCCTGCGCCATACAGTGACACGCAACGGCTGTATGTGGACCAGTCGGCGGGTAGCTTTGCGCGGGGCGCTGTGGCGGCGCGGCGTGTGCCGGGGCGCAAAGAACCTTTGACCGAGTTCCAAAAGCTGGTGGCCGCTTCTACAGAGGCGGTGTTGCCGGTCTATGGCGCCAGCCTGTTCCGTGACGCGCAGCCAAGCACATTTGCCCCAGTGGACCAAGTGCAGGTAACGCCGGAGTACACCATCGGACCAGGCGACGAGGTTCTGATCCGGGTATGGGGGCAGCTGGCGCTGAATGCGCGGCTGACGGTGGACCGGGGCGGCGCCATTTACGTGCCGCATGTTGGCCAGGTGCAGGTGGCGGGGCTGCCGTACGCGCAGCTCGAGTCTGTGTTGCGCTCGCAGATCGGGCGGCTGTATCGCAACTTCGACCTGAATGCGAATCTGGGGCAGCTACGCTCGATCCAGGTGCTGGTGGTGGGGCAGGCGCGGCGTCCGGGCTCTTACACGATCAGTTCGCTTTCGACACTGGTGAACGCAGTCTTTGCCTCTGGCGGGCCAGCGAGTGAAGGATCGATGCGCAACATCCAGCTGAAGCGGGGCGGGCAGATCGTAACGACCTTTGACTTGTATGACCTGCTACTGGCGGGCGACAAGAGCCATGACAGCGTGCTGCAGTCGGGCGACATCGTGTTTTTCCCGCCGGTGGGGCCGCAGGTGGCGGTGGCGGGCAGCGTGCGCCAGCCGGCCATCTATGAACTGAAGCCGGGCCCGGGCGAGGCAAGGGTGCGCGATGTGCTTGCACTTGCAGGAGGGGTTTCGCAGCTGGCTTCGACGCAGAGTGCCTCGATTGAGCGGATCGCGGATCGCCAGGCGCGCGAGGAGCTGAGTATCCGGCTGGAGGGCGCAGGGCTGGAGACACCACTGCACGGAGGTGATCTGCTGCGGGTGCTTTCCCTGGTGCCGCGGTTTAACAAGACGGTGACGTTGCGGGGCAATGTCGCCAATCCCGGACGGTACGAGTGGCACCCGGGCATGCGGGTGAGAGACCTGATCCCCAACCAGGACGCGCTGCTCACGCGGGAATACTGGCGGCGCACAAATGCGAAGGGGGCCTTTGTGCCCGACGTGTACTCACCGCTCGACAAGCCTGCAGGCGCAGGGGGGGAGCTGCCGCAGTATAGGCGGCGGACGACGGTGAGTGGCAGCGGAGGACAGAGTGACCAGGGCCTGCGCCAGCAGGACGCGACGCAGCAGCAGGGTGGGGCCGGAGACGAGCGGCCGGGTGACACGGAAGCGGCTTCCCGGGATGGAGCGGATGCCGCGCGCTATGCCGGCGGCGAGGGCGGCCGGTATGGTACGGGGGAGCCGCTGTACCCAGAGGACCAAAGCGGTGACATCGCCGATGGGGGGCGGTCGCAGGCTCCTCGCGATAGCGTGCGGGCCGAGGCGAGCAACAGCCCGGTGGCTGGAAGCGTGTCGAGCGGACGCGGGAGCTTTCCGCAACGCAACTTCATTGAGCGGAGCGCGGCAGACGTGGACTGGGCGTTTGCGGCGATTGAGCGACTGAACCCGAATGACCTGACCACCAATGTTGTGTCGTTCAACCTGGGGGCGGTGGTGCTGCGGGGCGATGCGGAGCAGGACCTCCCCTTGGAGCCGGGCGATGTGGTGACAGTGTTTTCCAAGGCAGACATCAGCGTTCCGCAGGAGCAGCAGGTCAAGTTTGTTCGGCTGGAGGGTGAGTTTCGGGCGGCAGGCGTGTACCAGGCGCTGCCGGGCGAGACGCTGCGGGCCCTGGTGCGGCGTGTAGGCGGGGTGACGCCGAATGCGTACCTGTACGGGTCGCTGTTTACGCGCGAGTCGACGCGGCAGCAGCAGCAGCAGCGCCTGGACGAGTTTGCAAGCTCACTGGAGCGGCAAATCGAGGTTGAAGGATCGAGCCGCGCGGCGTCAGTGGTGAGCGCCTCGGAGGCGGCCTTATCGGGCAACAGCCTGGAGAGCCAGCGATCGTTAGTAGCGAGCGTGAAGCGGCTGCGGGCGACGGGACGGGTAGTTTTGCGCATTCCCTTCGACGCGGCGGAAGTTTCTATCCTGCCCGACCTGCCGCTGGAAGATGGCGACAGCTTTACGGTGCCGGCGCGGCCGCAGGTGGTGAGCGTGGTGGGAGCGGTGTACAACCAGAACTCGTTTCTATTTGCGCCCAACCGGCTGTTGAGCGACTACCTGCGCGAGGCCGGCGGGGTGAACCGGGATGGGGACCACCGCCACGCGTTTGTGATCCGGGCCGATGGGTCGGTGGTGAGCCGGAGCGGGAGTGCGGATACGATCTGGGACGTGCATTTCAACCGGACGGCCATGCACCCGGGCGACACGCTGGTGGTTCCGGACAACATCAACAAGCGGACGCTGCTGCGAGGGCTGACGGACTGGTCGCAGGTATTTGGGCAGTTTGCGCTGGGAGCAGCCGCGATCAACGTGGTGCGGTAGCCACCGGCGACAAGGGGCGTGCAGGCTAGCCGAGCACGTGGCGCCACTTCCTGGCGAAGCCGGAAGGGCTGAGGTGCGCCCGGAGGCAGAGCTGCCCGAGACGGGCGGCCTCGCGCATCTGCGGCAGAAACATCTGTGGCGTGCAGACAATGGCGGCCAGCGACTCTGCGTCTGGCATGCAAAGTGGGTAGGCCTCAAGCGGGATGCTCTCAAAAGTGAGCGGATTGCCGACAACGGCGCAGCCATGCGCCAGGGCCTCAAGCACCTTGGTTTTGACGCCGCCAGCGAGCATGGCGGGGGCAAACAGGACACTGCCTTCCTCGTAAACCGCATTGAGTGAGGCTGCATAGCCATGGAGCCGAATGCGTTCGGTGGCCGGCCAACGCTCGACCATGTCACCGAAGATGTGGATCTCCACCTGTGGGCGCAGGGTGCGCCAGAGCTCGTGGATATAGGTGATGGCAAGGCGATTCTGCGGCAGGACATCGCTGCCGAGGAAGATGAAGCGGGTAAAGGACGGATAGGCCTGCGGTGGGTGCAGGACCGGCGCCGCGGGAGGGATGACGTGGACCTCTGCGCGGCCTCCGCTTGCCCCGAGGCGGCGGGAGAGAATGGCTGCTTCCGCTGTCGAGATCAGGGTGATGGCGTCGGCGCGCCGGCCAAGCTCGGCCTCAACAGCGAGCAGCGCCCGGCGCTCGTAGGATGCCAGGGCACGAGGTAGGGGGCCGCGGGCCATGGCCTTGCGAAGCCGGGCGGGGACCTTGGACTGGAGATAGCCGAAGGAAGGCGCCACGCCGGAGGCGCCGAGCGCCTCCATGCGGCGCGACATGAGGTCATCGAAGTCGACGACGATGCGCGGCAGCGAGCGGGCCCCGATGCCTTGCAGGAGAGCCTGAAGGAAGCTGAACGTGCGCACGCCATCGCAGTAGAGCACGTCGGGCTGAAAGGCGAGGATCTCGTCTATGACGGATTTGTAATAACTGCGGTTGCTGAAGAGTAGGCACTGGCAAGAGGGAAGTTGTCCGGCGCCGAGGGAGCGTATGGCTGCGGCCGCGGCATGGAGGCAGGCGGAGGGGCTGCGCGACTCCAGAAGGTTTGAGAGCTTCCAGTGATGGACCTGGTAGTTGCTTTCCATGACCTCGCGGATGGCTTGCATCACGCGAGGGCGGCCGGCGAGTTTTGCGGGCTCGGGGTGCCGGGTCCATACGGCAGCGAGGCGCTTGCCAGGTGCGGTGGCCTCGCTTGCCGTGTGGAACAGCGGGGGGCTCAAGTCCTCGCGCATAGCGCCTCGATGGCATGGAGAGCGGGCCGAGCATGGGTGACATGCACTCGTTCAAAGAGGAAGCGGTCGGTGCGGGCGCGGGCGCGGGCGATGACGGGAAGGCGATCCGCATAGATGGCCTGGAGAAGGGCGGATGCGAGTGCGGGGGCTGAGGTGTCCTGCGCTTGGAAGGCGTGATCGCCGACAAGCTCTGAAAAGACGGGCAAAGGGGTGAGGACGTTGGCTACGCCGCAGCGCGATGCTTCTACCACGGGGATGCCAAAGCCTTCGGCGGTGGAGGGCATGCAGTGGAGATGGGCGGATCCGTAGAGGCGGACGAGCGCCTGGTCATCGAGGTAGGGGAGGATCGAGACCTCGTCTGCGGTGAGGCCGGCGTGCTGACACCATTGCCGGGCGACGTGCGCTTCCCGAGACATGGCGGCGAGCAGGAGGTGTATCGGTCTGCCAGCAGCCTTGACGAGGGCGAGAGCGTGAACAAGGGCGCGGGTGTTCTTGGAGGGGGCAAGGCCGCCGAAGTGGAGGATTCTGCAGGCTGGACCGGCGGGCGGCAAGGCCTGGGGACCTGCCTGCTCAAAGAGCGAGGGCAGCGCGTTGGGAAGGATCGAGACGCGCTCCGGGGCTACGCCGAGGTCGCAGATAGCCGCGCGCGAGGCCTGGGAGACGGTGAGGATGCAGTCAGCGGAGGCGAGTGAGCGTGCGAGCTTGACCTCCCGGTAGCGATCGCCGGAGCCTTTGCCGGGCAGGTCTTCAAGAAAGATAAGGTCATGGAGGACGAGGACGCGGAGGCCCTGGCTGGCTGGGCAGATGAGCGGGGCGACATTGAAGGGATAGATGGAGACCTCCGGACGCATGGCTGTGCGCCACAGGGGCTCAACCAGTTCGCTGACGAGTACACCACCGAGCGAGGAGCGGAGGTGAGGTCCGGCGGGCAGCAGGCGCTTCCAGCCACACAGATCGATGTGTCGGGCGAGCTGGCTGGAGAAGCGCGCGAGCCCTCGCTTGTTGCCTTTCTGCAGGCCGTCGAAGATGGAGTAGGTGGGGCCGCTGATCGCTGCGGTAGGGCGCTCGCTCATGCCTGCTCCTGCCCTTCTCCCAGCACCTGCTGCACGAGCTCAAAGTAGCTCTCCTGCGCTGCGTGGGCCATGTAGTGCTCCCGCACTCGCGCCAGGCCGGCCACGCTGAGGGCGGCTCGCTGGGTTGGATCGCTACGGAGCGCTTCGACCTGTCGCACCAGATCATCCACGTCGCCTACACGAAAAACCGCCGCACATCGGCCCTGGTCTACCGTCTCCATCACGGCGTCTATGTCGCTGACCAGACACGGCAGTCCACGCCCCATTGCCTCCAGCGGCACCAATCCTTGTCCCTCCGCATGCGAGGGGAAGACCAGGAGGTCGGCTTCATCGTAAAAGCGTGTGCAGTCCTGGTGAAAGCCGTGGGCCGTAATGGCGGCCGAGTCTGCAGCTGCCGCGATCTGCGGGAACAGCTCCCCCTCGCCTACGATATCGAGCGTGCAGTGCGGAAGCCGCTCCATGGCCTGCATCAACTCAGGCACTCCCTTGGCCGCGATGAGCCGTCCGACATAAAGCAGGCGGAAGGGCGCATCGGGATCAAACCGCTCCGCGCGTCTTGCTCTGCATTGCTCCGCGGCGAGCCAGTTGGGGATCACTACTGCCCGCGTGGAGCGGACGCATGTGTCTAGGTCACGCCGGATCGCCTCTGAAACACAAATGACGCGGGCGGCCAGTCCGTAGGTCCAGCCTGCTATGCGCCGCTTCCATGCCGAGGGCTCTGCTCCCGGAAGCGTATGCCGGGTGATCATTACTGGCCAACCCAGCAGCCTGGCGAGCGGCGCCAGGTATGCCTCGCCCTGTCCATTCAAATGAACAGCGGCCGCCCGGGGGGAAGTCCACCTGGCCCTAATAAGCGCCACCGCCGTTAAGAGGTAGCGCCATAGCCGGGAGCTATGCTGGGATTGGGTATTCATGAGCGCAACTCTTGCATCCGCGACAAGGCGCAGCAGCTCATCGTTGGAAGCGATGAGCGTGACGGAGTATTTTTCAGCCAGAAGTCTGCATAGTTTGGCGTAGTAGCGCTCCCCGCCACCAAAGAATGGAGTGATGCTTACCAGCAGCAATCCAGGCCGGTCGCCTGCCTGCAGCGCGTCGCGACTCTCTTGCCGATTAGACACGCTCTGGGTGTCCGGGTAACTCAGAGGGGGTGGTATGCGTAGGGAGAAGAAGCCGCCCAGCCGCTCGCACGAGGAAGAAAATGCAGAGCATGAAGAGGATCGGGATCAGATTCTTGAGGGTAGCTGAGAAAGGCGCCACTAGCCCGCTCCGCGGAAGATAGATCAAGCTGGGTAACGCGCAGACCAACAAAAGCGCTCCCGCGAAACTGCTGCTTTGCCTGTGCACCCAGCTGAGCACCAAGCCGACCAGCAAAGAAGAGATCACAACCATCGGCATGCCGCCTAGCACGTACGCCTCCGCAAGGTAGGTGGAACCCGTGCCGCCGCCCAGTCGGTAGGCCTCGGCGCTTAGAAAGATACTTAGATCGTTGGCGAAGATACTTCCTTCCGGCAGCGTTGTGACAGCAACAAAGCTCTCTCCTAATCCATGCAGTAGGTAGGAGAACGCGTGAGGGCTAAAGATATCCTGAAAGGCAATGGCGCACTCGGTGACATTGAGTGAAACACCCTGCACCGAAAGAAAACCAATAGGGCCCAGGGACTCGATTGTGCGCTGCTCACGAAATCCGGCAACCAGCAGGCCCACTGCGGTCAACAGCAGCCCTGCGGAGATCACGGGTAACATGCGGAAGCGTTTGCCGTGCTTCAGATTATAGATATACCAAAGGACAAGAATCTCGATGAAGACCTTGCCGCGAAAGCCAGTAAGGAGCTCCATGACTGACAATGCGATGAAGATACCAGTGACCACAAACAGCCGGATCGGGCGGCGCTCCATCAGGTAAATAAACATAAACACCTGCGAGCCCAGGAGCGAAAGCACCCGCACGATAGACCCTGCACTTTCAAAGACTCCTTCTGGATCCATGTAGAGAACAAAGTAGCCCCCATGGCTTTGGATATACCGAAGGTACTGATAGTTCTTGTAGGCAGTGAAGGGTGTGAGAAGTGCGAAGAAGGCATACGCATACGGAAGCCACCTCGCCCATCCGTCCTTTCCCTCGTAGAGGCGCGCCTCGTAGCGCCATCGGCAAGGAAGATAGATAAACAAGGCTGACAGAATAATGCAGAGCAGGGTGATCTCGCTGTAGATGGGGCCGATATCAAAGGGCATGGGGCTTTGCACTTCGATTCGGAAAGGGTCATCTAGGAAGCCAGTGATGTACCCGAAGAGCCTCCCACACTGGAAGACAAGAATGAGCCCGAGGAACAAAAAGCACGGGTGACGGCCGCCATCAAATCGTTTCCAGGAGAGCAAAAAGAGCCCGCCTACCAGCAGAAGCGTGAGCCAAACTGCGCCTCGCACCCCCATTAGTCCCAGGCTGCAAGCCAGCACACCTAGTCCGGTCATGCCAAGGTATACCGCGCCCTCTATGGCCGCGCCGAGTGCCGAGCCCTGCATTGAACTACGTTCAGGCAAGTTCGTGCTCACGGCGCCACTGCTTTCTTTTCCGCCGGAAGATCAGTGTAGCGGAGGCCAGGGCAACCAGGCCGTAGGTGAGGAAGTAGCCGGCCGCGATGCCGAAGGAGCCGGCCACGCGCACGCCCAGCAGGGTCGCGGCGATCAAAAGAGTGGCGATGATCAGCGAGTGCTGGAGAAAGGGCTCGAGCTTGTGCGCGCGAAGGTAGTAGCCCTCACACTGCACGATATGGTTGCAGAGCATGGCAAGAAGGAGAAAGACGAAGACAGGTGCGGCGACCATCCGGCTGGCCAGGCGCGGGTTGAAGTGTGGGAGCAGGAGCACCCCGGTGAGCGAGAGCGTGGCGCAGGCAGCCAGCAGGCCGGTGGACTGGCGCAGGGTGCGGGAGAAGAGTCGAGCAAGC
>CAZZXL010000013.1:25303-28408 GCA_964658035.1 uncultured Acetobacteraceae bacterium | reverse complement strand
GGGAGCCAAAGGAGGCCGCCTTGGTGCTCATCCAAGAAAGCGCGATGGTGCCGGTGGAGGCAACAAGATTGAGGGAAAGGCCGAACTGTCCTGCCTCAATGGATCCGCGATGGGTAAAGAGCAGGGGCGTAAAGAGGAAGTTTGGAATAAACGCGCAGAGCCAACTGACTGCGATGCGCCACTGGAAGGGAAAGATCTCGCGCCACCAGCTGATGGCGTGCTGGCCGGGTGTGTAGCGAACGAGGGCGAGCAGGAGGGCGCGCCGGGTGTAGAGGAAGCCCAAGCCGACCAGCGCCTGGCCACAGATAACCATGGCTGGGGAATACAGGCCGCGATGGGTGAGCATAGCGGTCCAGGCCATGGCAGTGCCGGTGATGGACTGGAGCAGGCGCACGCGTGCTACCTGGGCGACGAGGCCGCAGCCCTCGAGAAAGGAGAAGGTGGGATCGATCTGGAACATGACGGCGGCCGCGAGAACCGTCAGCAGCCATGGCCCTTGCCAGTGGACGCCTGTCGCGGGACGGGCGGCAAAGATATGGCGGCCAAACGGGGCCAGGAAGACGACCATCAGGAGGGCAGCGGAGAGATACCATCGCTGGATGGTTCGCAGGATGGAAGCGAGGCGGCCGTGTGCCGCGGGGTCGCCGGTGATGACGCCGTCTGAGCCTATACGGAGGTGGGCCGACTCATGCGCGGCGAATTGGAGAACAACAAAGGAGAAGCCGAGCTCAAAGAGGGTTTGCAGAGCGACCAGGCTCCACAGCGTGTAGTAGTAGCCCTGCTCGACGCGCGAGAGCAGGCGCACGATGAGCAGGACGGTGACGACGCTGCCGAGGCTTTGGGAGACCCGCGCGAGCACAGTGAAGAAGATGGCGCGATCAAGACCGGCGACCTGGCCGAGGCGGCGAACAAGGGTGGCAAGCGTGGCTGGCATCAGGGGTGTGCATCCGCGCCTGGGCGAGCAGTGGCAGCCGCAAGGCGGTGCAGCGAGAAGCGGGGCGCGCCAGCCACAGGGGCGAGGCCGAGGCCAGGCACATGGCAGCCGACGCTACAGGGACACTCAGCCATGTTTATAATCTCGCTTTAGATGCATCCCGACCAAGCTCATGGAATCCAGGTAATTGCCGCGGAACCGCGAACCGAAAGAAGCCAGGTCGATGTGCTGGGGCTCATAGTTCTGCTGGTGAGGGATCGCAGGCTGATCGCGATCTTTACGGGGGTGGCGCTGCTTGTTGGTGTGCTGCTTGCTTTCGTGATAAGGCCCAGCTATACCTCCGTTGCGATCGTGCTGCCACCGGCCCAGCAGCAGTCTTCGGCGTCGATGCTGCTGGGTTCGCTCGGTTCGCTTGGTTCGCTCGGCTCGATTGGCGGCAGCAGCCTGCTAAAGAGCCCTGCAGACTTGTACATCGGGATACTGAAGAGTCAGGGCATTGCTGACAGGCTGGTAAGCCAGTTTCATCTCCAGTCAGTTTACAGAACGAAAACGCTTTTTGACAGCCGCGCGGCGCTGGCGAAGCATGTCGATTTCGAGTCCCAGAAGGACGGCATGATTCACATCAGCGTGGTGGATCATAGTCCGCAGCGCGCGTGCGATCTAGCCAATGCGTTTGTGGATGAGCTGGACCGGGTGAACGCGAAGCTGGCGACGAGCGAGGCGGCACAGCGGCGGCATTTCTTTGATATGCAGCTGAACGACGAGAAGAGCGCGCTGCAGACCGCGGAGCAGGACTTTGTCGTGACCCAGGAAAAGACCGGGGTGATCCAGCTCGGTGAGCAGGCGGAGATGGTGATCCGCAAAATCGCGCAGGCACAGGCAGAGTTGTCGAGCAAGCAGGTGGAGCTGGGCGCGCTGCGCGCGTCCTCGACAGACGAAAACCCCGATGTGGTCCGGTTGAAGGGGGAGATCGCCTCGATCGAAGGGCAGCTGTCGCGGATGGAGAATGACAGAAGGAAGCTGCAGCCGGGCGACATTGAGCTCCCGGCGGCGCGGGTTCCGGCGGCGAGCCTGGAGTACGCGCGCAAGCTGCGGGAACTGCGCTACCACGAGGCGCTGTACGGCTTGTTAGCCAAGCAGTATGAGGCGGCGCGCATTGATGAAGCGCGAGCCGCGCCGATCCTGCAGGTGGTGGATCGGGCGACGGTGCCGGACAAGAAGTCGGGCCCGGTGCGATGGGTGATTCTTGCGAGCGCGGGTGTGGTTGGCCTGATGCTGGGCTGCCTATGGTCGCTCGGGCGGCAGGGGCTACGGCGCCTGCGGACCGAGGCGCCGCCGGGAAGCAGCTACCAACGGCTTGTTTCCGCGCTGCATCGGGGATAAAGGACCCCGGTGCGCGCGTCGGATAGAGGCCTGTGTGGTGGAGGGTGGGCTGCGGTAGGCACGCTGCCGGGCGCCCATCCCAATAGCGAATGAGGCGTCCCTGTGCTAGTAGGCGCCTTCGCGTTGCAGTATGGAGAGCGGAGTGCGAAGAAGTATCCGCATGTCCCGCGAGAAGGTCCACTCGCGAACGTATTGTTCGTCGAGTTGTACGCGCTGGGCATAGGTCAAATCGCATCGTCCGGAGACCTGCCATAGACCTGTGACGCCGGGCAGGGCCGTGGAGTAGAAGGCATACCGTTCGGCATACTTGGCGCGTTCGGCGTGGGCGATGGGTCGAGGCCCAACCAGGCTCATTTCGCCGCGGAGCACATTGAGGATCTGCGGGAGTTCATCCAGGCTGGTTTTGCGTAGGAAATGCCCGAAATAGGTGATGCGCGGATCATTCTTGAGCTTATGACACTGCTGCCACTCGGCACGAGCTGCAGGCGATCGTTGGAGCCAGGCAGCGAGCAGGTAGTCGGCATCCTTGCTCATGGTCCGGAATTTGAAGATGAAGAACTCGGAGCCGTCTCTGCCGAGGCGAGCCTGACGGTAAAAGATCGGCAGGCCGGAGCTCATTGCGACCATGACCCCTATAAGGATGATGAGCGGTATCAGCACCGGAAGAAGAGCAACAGCGACGGCGATGTCGAAGAGGCGTTTGAGGATCAGGTAGCGGGAGCTTTTTGTGGGAACCCAGCCCAGCCCGCGCACCCCTTCCGTCCAGTAGAAGCCATGCGCGTGCGAGT
>CAZZXL010000013.1:0-25293 GCA_964658035.1 uncultured Acetobacteraceae bacterium | reverse complement strand
CCCAGCCCGCGCACCGTCGATCGACTGGTGCGTGCCGGGCGGTACCGAGCCGCAGGCGTGGGAACAAAGTAAGGCGCGCGCGAGCAGTCTCGCCTGGGAGGCGCCTTGCTTCTGCCACAAGACTGCGTGGTACGAGCGTGATGCGTGGGAGTGCGTTGGTTCGTCGTCAGCAAGTCCAGGACCGCTCCAGCGGGATGAGCAACTTGGATCCATGACCACCCTTTCCGGGTGATCCTCTGAACTGTACTCGTTCCGAGAAGCCAAAGACAGCAGAAAGAAATAAATATTTTTGCCGGGGAGCCGTCTACGCAAAGGTGAGAGCTTTGGGTTCTGGCATGTTGGCAGGTTGTGGTAGGCAAGTGATGCGATGGTGGTCCGACGGTGCGGTGGGGCAGTCTGCCCGTTCGTCTGTACTTGTCTTTTGTACTTCTCTTTGCTTGTACGGCGACTGTTTCGCCGCCATTGGGTCACCATCGAGCAGGTCGCTCTATGCTCACGCTCCCATGGAACAGAGAGTTATCTTCGACTGGGCTCTGACCTTCAAGTGCTGCAGATAGTCGGCATCGATCTTGATGGATTGCTGCCAGGGCATATCGAAGGCCTCCTGCTCTACGAAGGCGTGCTGGATACGCTGGGTGCGGGAGGCTTGCTGGAAGATGGGCCGGTAGTCGATGGTGCCCTGACCCATCTCGGTGACCTTGGCATCGGGTGGATCGACGCCCGGGGTTGCGGGAGCTTGAAGTCCTTGACGTGGCTCTGTTGCAACTTTCGCTTGCCGCTCACGGCGTGATGGAAGCAACAGAGCCACCCATTCTTTCTAAGTGCCTCGTTAGTACCGGGACGTCGCGTTCTCGCCGGCGACCTTCTGCTGAGGGGAAACAGCGTTGTGCGCTTCAGGGCACTCGTCACATGGATTGCGGTAGGTTGTGTGTGCCTCAGGGGCATCCGATTGGTAGGAGATTCTCAGCATGAGTGAACTGACAGGCCGCGTCGCCTTGGTTACCGGTGGGTCGCGAGGAATCGGGAAAGCCATTACTCTGGCGTTGGCCGAGGCCGGCGCAGCAGTCGCCGTCAATTACCGTGAACGTGCCAAGGATGCAAACGCCGTGGTGAGTGAGATACGAGATCACAAGGGTCGTGCTGAAGCGTTCAGTTGTGATGTCTCGGTAGGCGCTCTTGTCCATGACATGGTTAGGATTATTGGCGAGCGTCCGGGACAGATCGACATCCTCGTGAACAATGCAGGGATAGCGGCGTCGCATGGCAACGGGACGACGGAAGAGGAGTTTGACCGAACGATTGCGATCAACCTAAAGTCCGCCTTTCTCTGCACAGAAGCGGTTCTGCCGGGTATGCGAGGGAGGCATTGGGGCAGGATCGTTCATATATCGGCGATGGGCGCTCGCGCAGGCTCTCTCAGTGTCGCGTACGGGGCGGCAAAAGCAGGGCTGGAAGGTCTCACGCGAAGCTATGCTCTACAGCTCGCCAAGCAGGGCATCACTGTGAACGCTGTAGCCCCTGGGTTGATCGACACGGAGATGACTCGAGCACTCATAGACTCCGGCGATGTGATCGCCCGCATACCGAGTGGTCGCGCTGGAACGGCGGACGAGATAGCGAAAGCGGTCTTACTTGCTATAACCAACGGCTACATCACGGGCCAGACTATTTCGGTGAATGGCGGCGCATTGTTCTCCTGAAAAAACGGAGCCAAAACCGGTACGGCAAACTATCCTAAAGCGCCGGTGCGGAATGTAACGGATCAGTACCAATAAGTCGCATTGTCGTTAGTGATCGGCGCTGAAAGCGGCTCCGGCCCGGATCGCCAGCCCAACTTTCCACTAACGGCATTTATCGGTACTGATCTCGCAAAAACAGCCTTGCCGTAATACTCGCTCCATCGACGTCGTCTTTCTATTGTTGGCCTTGCCAGAAAACCCCAAGTAATTACACTTGTCCTCATGGACACTCGTCGCCAGGCCTGCAGCCTTCTGCTACTCCTCGCTCTTCCTGTCGCAGCCCAGCAGGGTGCCGCTGTTTTCCATCACTTTCGTCGTTATCCCACCGGCCAGTACACCACCAAACTGGAGGGCAAAATGAGCGGCTTGCCGCCCAGCGCGCCGACCACTGAAACCACCTGCACCGCGCCCCCCAACCCGGCTCAGGTCGCAGCGGCCATCCACTTGGCCAACACCGCAGGCGCCATGCAGGATTGCACCGTACGCATCCTCCATGATGAAGAGAGACTCGCCGAGGATGAACAGACCTGCAAACGCGGCTCGAGCGCCCAGATCATCCACAACACGATGACCGCTCTCGATGACAGAACCTTCACCATCGACACACTTTCAAAACTCGGCACCACCGAAATGTCCGCCCACTCCACTGTCCATTACGACGGACCCTGCAGCGCCGCCCAGCTTGCTGAAGCCTCCCGCGCCACGCCACCGAAGCCAAGTCCCGAGGAGTGCGCCGAACTCGCCGCCAGCAAGAAGGAGATGGCCAACAGCGCGAAATCCTGTGAGGACGTTCCTGCCGAATACCGCACCACGTGTCTTAAGAATGTGCAGAGCAGTAGCGCTGTCGTCGATCAAATGCTGGCTGCCTGCGGAAAGTGACATCGCCTCCGCAAGCCGTGCCGGCGCAGGCAAAGCAGGTCCGCCAAAGGTCGTGATCTAAACTCTTGGAAAGCCACGGCCGGTTTGTCCCGCAACCGATCGCCCACCTGAACGTGGTCGAGCAGCACATCGCTTTCGCCGCCCTGTTCGTCTAGGCGTCTCGCAGTTTTCGGAGCCAAACCCAGCAGCGCACGAATAGCACTGCTGGTCTCACTGAGGGTGCGTAGTTCCGTCACCTGTCCCAGCAAGACCAGCGCAATGATGACGACCGCAGGCTCCAGGTAGAGCGCGATCTGGCCACCTTCGGCACGAAACGATGGAGGAAAGATCTGGGGGAGCTATCGTAGCCACGGCGCCGTAAAGGAAGGACGCGCCGGTGCCAAGCGCGATCAGCGTGAACATATTAAGGTGGCGGTTCACGACCGATTGCCAACCTCGCACAAAGAACGGCCAGCCACACCAAAGCACGACGGGCGATGCCAGCGCAAACTCGATCCAGGCCCAGGTCCGCGCTGCCAGCATGTGCTGCAGCGGCATGGAAGGGAAGAGGTCAGAGACCATGAGCGCCAGCAGGGGCACGGCCAAAGCGACGCTAATCCAAAAGCGACGCGTCATGTCCGTCAGGTCGGGATTGTCATCGACGAGTGCGTTCCGCAGCATCCGGTAGAACCAGGCCACCACGCTTTCCGTGTTCTGAATCTGCCCGCCTTTTTCGAGCGCCCTGGTTTAGGCCGTTTGCAAGATGTCCTCGGCAGCTGCTGGATTGCCTACCCGTCGTGTCAGAAAGCCTAGAGACTCCGCCCTGTGCTCCAGGAGTTCCGACAGGACTGCGCTGGGCTTCGGTGTCCGGGCTGCTCTGTTCTCCAGGGCCGTCATCCCATCGCCTCTTTCCAGCCGATTTTCACCAGAAACCAATTCACCGGCAGGGAAGTGATGAATCCGCAGATCATGGCGATCTGCATCATCAGCCAATAGGTGGGTTCGTTCGCATGGAGGTGTGGACTGGGAAACCATCTGAAGAACACCAACGCCATCCATCCATACATGCCGATCTGGAAAGCGGAGATGGAGAGCGTGTCGGCTTTGATTGCGGCCCAGATTCCCTGACCGACTGATAGATTCCGCATCGGCTTGATGGTGAAGTACTGAAAGGCGACCCCCAGCGACCATGCGGCGATGAAGTCCATAGGTAGCTGGCATAGAGCTCCTTCCCGAGCCACGTCGCTCCAACGCCAAATACCGTGAACTCCGTCACGATATCGGCCAAAGTGCAGCCTGCGCCGCAGTGACTATCGGAGAGAGCGGTTTGTTTCCAGCTCGGCGACCGTCGCGCCTGCTCTTTGTGCTGCTCCTGATGTTGTTTCATCTCCTGCTCGGACATACCCTTCACCGCGCCCTTCGTCATGCTGCGACCGGCACGGAAGTAGGCCCAAACGGCGAACACGCTGAAGTAAAGCGCTGTCACCGGCCAGACGATATTCATGATCCACATCTTCTGCGGATGACGAGCCTGATCAAAGGCGATCACGATGGCGCAGGCGAACGCAAGACCGAGAGACACCCAAGCGATTGTGTGTAGCATGTTCACCTCAATGTGAAATGTTCGTGAGAACTGTCGCCGTGATCCATCGGCTCACCGTATTGATGTAGAACATGCTGCTGTTCCACGGGCGTCAGCTTTGGCAGGTGCCGGACGTAAGCGACCATCTCCAAGCGTCCTCTTTGCCGGGCGCTCCGAATGCGGGCATCCCCGACCAACGAACACCGTTCTAGCCTTGATGTTCGGTGGCTCCGGGTGGGAGCTGAACCCCCGTGCCAGAGCACCCCGAAGGCGACGATAACCACCACAACGCCTGCCAGAGCTATCGCGGCCCAAACGTTGATCGCTCGCTGCATGATTTTCTGCCTCATGGTCACTTCCATCACGGGTTCGGTCCCGGTGCAGTCGGTAGGTTGATCGTGGTTGAAGCCGTGCCTGTGCTGATCGGCTCGTCTAGACCATTCATCAGGGCATAGTTCTGCAGAGCAATAGCTGCTCGCCACTCTTCGTTAAGCGCTTCCGTGTAGCCAAGCTGGAGCGTAAAGAGCATGTGCTGAGCGGCTAGAACCGGAGGGTATTCCTGTGACATCTGCTGGTACTTGGTGACCTCCAGTTGGTACGCTCGGCGAGCTCGCGGGATCATTTCAGTCCGGTAGCGCTCCGCCGTAAACTGCGCTGTCAGATATTGCTGGGCGAGAGGCTCAGTCTGGTTGCGGGTCCAGAGTTTGGTCCGCTCCACCTCACGGTGAGCACGGTCGAGCAGAATCTTTGAGGCTTCGATGTTGCCCTGGTTGTGATTCCAAAGCGGCAGTTGGACTCCTGCTTGGGCAAAGCTCTCCCAGCCAGCCTTGCGCCCACTCATCACTTCCTCACCTGAATACCACTCGCCTGCGGTCAGATTCAGGTTTGGTACACGCTCCCGTTTGGCGTCCTTCAAGCGGGCATCGCCAAGCGCTTCGTCGGCCTGGGCTCGCTTCACGAGGGGACTTTCCTCCACGTCACGCTGCACATACTCGTTCGGATCGAAGCCGGGCGGTTCAGCCAAAGAACCTTTCAGTGGGTGAGTATCAAGGGTGTGCTGCCCCGCGAAAGTCGCCAGTTGTGCAAAGTGAGCAAGGAACATGCGCTGCGCGTTTAGGAAATCGATCCGCGCCTGTTCTGCCCCGACTTCCGCCGTCAGGATGCCCGCAGCGTCGGCTTGGCCAATCCGCGAAAGCTCATGCGTATTGGTGTCCGCGTCCAGTGCAACCTTCAACAGGCGATCATGGATGATTACGGACTGCTGGGCGGAAAGAGTGTCAAAGAAGGCTCGGGCGACATCGTTGTGGACACGTGCCCGCTGTACCTCCAACGAATATTGGTTGGAACGGCCTTCTTCGCGGTAGATGTCGCGGCGTAACGCGAGCTTATGACCAAGCACGAACTCCTGGGTAAAAAACGCTCCCTGCTCGCCTCCGTGGTACTCGCCCCCTCGGATATGGTCGCCTGTATAACCCACTATCGGATCGGGCGGGAGACGGACCTGGCGAGCCTGCTGGTTGGAGCGATCTACGTTCTCTTGTGCTTGCGCCAGTGTCGGATTGGCTTTGTCTGCAAGCGCGAGAAACTGCTCCAGAGTCATCGGATCGCGTTTCACAATTGCGCCAAGCAACTCCGGCGCTGGCATGTCCGTTCCTGTACGGAACTCAAGAGCTTCGGGCTCCTGCAGCTCTTGGACCGGGACGGTCAAGGACTGGTGATCGCTGCTCGCGCCGGGCTTCATATCAATCTGGCCCGCCTGTTGCCGAACGGAATCTTGTTCGCTGGCCGAGTTCTGTTTGGCCTTTTTGCCGCCGGTGTCGTTCCCCATGCTGTTCATGTCATCGGGCATGGTTTCAGGCGGGTTCCCGTTGCGATTTGGTTTGGTGGGCTTTGCAGGCGAGTTCTGCTGCTTCGCCGGCTGCTGAGGCATGGTCATACCGGGCATGTCTGGCCTGGGCTGCTGCTGTGCAAGGAGGCTGCAGGCGCTCGTGCCTATAGCTATCCCGAACATAAAAGTCTTCAGTGTCATAGCTCTCTCCCGAGGAATTTGTTTCGTCTTGTCGAAGGTGTAAGCCCATTGCTGGGATTACAGGGCAGAGCGGCTAACCGCGCACTGGCCGGTCAGGATCGACATAGAGGGAGACATAGGGATCGCCGGGGCGTCGTGCCTGCTTCATCGCAGCGATAACCTGATCGTACTGCTCGGGTGGCAGCACGCGGACAAAGGTCATCATGCCCTGCATGAACCGGCTCCAGTTCGGTCGAAGCCCCAGGTTTTCCGGCTTCTCGACCAACTTGTCCATGTTCATCATCGGACCTTCCATGTAGGCGTCCTGCGGGAAGTTCGGCACGTTGTTCGCGTGAGGAGAGGTCTCCGAATGCTGCTCTTTCATACTGGGGCCGCCCATGTCGAACGCATTGAGGTTGCGCTTCTGCTCCTCGCTGAGTTTGGGCTTGCTTCCGATCTGCTCTGCCATCATGCCGTTCATGCCGGCGTCGAGCCCAGTATTGGCTAGTGGACCGCCTGGAGCCGCCTGTCTCCCCGCCGATAGCGCTGCTGAAGGTACACCCGGATCGGAGGCCGCGTTGGGGTCTCTGGTGTCTCCCATCTGCATCCCCTGCATAGTTTTCATGTCCATGCTCTCCATAGCGCCCATGCTCATCTGCGCACCCGGCTCCATCAGGTGACCGTGGCTGTCATCGCCCCGCAGTCCCTTTCCATCGGGAAACCCGGCCATGCGAGTCATCGGACCGGCCTGGTTCGCCATGCTGTTCATCATGTGGTGAGGCATATGGCAGTGCAGCATCCAGTCCCCTGGGTTACAGGCTATAAATTCGATATCGCGAGCTTGCGCGACTCCGACCAGCGCGGTGTTACCGGGCCACCATGCGGTCTCCGGGATACGTCCACCCTCTGTGCCGGTCGTGTAAAAGGTGTGTCCGTGCACGTGCATGGGGTGATGCTGCATTCCCAGATTCACGAAGCGAAGCCGCACCCGGTCTCCCTGGCGGACAACAAGTGGAGTCGTAGCGGGTCCAGCCTTCCCATTCAGCAGCAGCCAGTTCCAGTGCATTCCCATGGTGTCTGGGGTCGTGGCGTTGGGGAGCAGCTGGTACTCCTGAAGGTGTATGAGGAAATCCTTGTCACAGTGGGGCCGATAGGGCGTCTTCGGGTGCATGATGAAGCCCCCAAGCATCCCCGCCATCTCCTGCATCGCCATGTGCGAGTGATAGAAGAACGTGCCCTCCTGCTTGATGACGAAGTTGTACGTGAAGCTCTCGCCCGGCTTCACGGGAGCCTGGCTTATGCCGGGCATGCCGTCGTTGCCGAGTTGATCCTCGAACCCGTGCCAGTGAATAGAACTCGGCTCCGGCAGCTCGTTCTTAAAGATCACCCGAACCTTGTCGCCTTGTGTGACCTGGATCGTCGGACCGGGGGCACTGCCATTGAAGCCCCAGACATCAATCGTCTTTTGCGGCGCAATCTGCTGCTTGAAGACGTGGGCGGTAAGGCGATATACCTTCACGTCGCCGTCCATCTCATAAGGGAGATCGCCTACGTCCGTCGTCACGACCGGTGTGTTCGTAGCGGGGCCAATGCGGTGTTCTACTTTCGAAAGCGAACCGCTGCTCACGCCAAGGTAGCCGCCATTACTGGCCATCTGGGTAGTCGAACAGGAGGAGAGCGCGTTCGTTCCTGCCGCCTGAGCGCTGTTTACGGCAAAGAGGCCGGCACCCAGAGTGGCGGTGTGTTGCAGAAAGTTTCTACGGGTAGACATGATGAGGGTTCTCCGTGGCGATGCGGGCGAAGATAGCCGCCGCCGGAACGGAGTGTGGCGCTGCTGAGATCCAAACGGAGGAAGCAAAGCGACACACTCCGGCCGGCGACATAGGTGTATGTCGTCTGCTGGAAGGTCGCGAGATTAGATCAGGAGGGTTGTATGGAGAGAAACGGGCGTGCCTGTTTGGAAGGGAGGAGGCCCCCGAACGGCAAACTCTCCAAGAGTCGGGTCGGATACGAAGTGCGCCAGATCAGGAGCTACCATGCCGACACTGACTGTAAGGTGTCTCAGTACAGCATGCTGGTCGGTCATCAGCATAGGTTGCTGAGCGCAGACGTGATCTCCGCAATCCTGGTGTTGCGACGCAGACGCCGGGCCGGGCTTATCAATAGGGTGCGCCATGCCAGCCATCGCTGGCATTGTCCGTTGCCGATCGGCGTGCGGAACACCGTGGCAGTTTCCCACCACGCTCTTTAAGTCGCAGCGGATCTCGCAATTTGAGGCAAATGACGAGAAGGACAGCATTATCACTGTCAACAAGCTCGCCAATGTCCCTCGAAACCGCATAGTCATCCTCGCGCAGTTGGATGCAGCAACACCGGAAGTGGTTCAAGATCTGATAAAGTCACCATCCCGCGATCAACGATGCGGAATGTATCCTCGGGCGTCATGTTCTCCGGGACTGGGAGCTTTACGTTTAGTTCGGCTCTGTAGCGGGTTCCTCGGCCATCTCCCAGGGTTGCGACATCGACCGTGAGCAGTTCGAACATGGCTGCATCCCGCTTGACGGTGATCTGCGTGACATAGACCTTCTCATTCGGAGCAAGCGTCCGCGAATGGCTGGTGTTGCCACCGAAGGCGGCGGCAAAGCCGGTCGCCTGGGTGATCTGTCCATTCGTGTATTTTGTCTCGATGATGGCGTTCTTGGTGTTCGCAACGTCGGCGTAGACGCCGCGAAGCCGAACAGCGAGAATTGGTCCCGGCTCAGTGATCCGTGTGTAGTCGAAACCGGCTAAACCGTTCATTCCTACCCTGGTCAGGGGGTAGAGGGCTACAAGTTGGTCGCGAATGGCGCGGTGGTTCGGAGCACAGAACGCCGCGGCGGGAGCCAAGGCACAGACAAGGGAAGCGGTGATAATGGCTCGGGCAGGGGATAGGAAACGCTGGTTGAATCCTTGGAGGTTAGCGCCCACGACTGTGGCGATGCTGGATGACTGGAGCTTGTTCCGGTGCAACGGCGTTGGAAAGAGCTTCACTTTGCTGCTGAACTGGAAGGACAATGGCAGGCCTGAGCAGGTCCGGAAGTGCAATTGCCGGAGCTACCGCGCTCGCCTGGGCTGATCCATCCGACGTGTAGACGCTTACCTCCCGCCCCGTACGAGAGAGGGAAACGGCCTCGGATGTGGCTTGGGATGAACCGGCCTGACTGAAAAGAACTTTGCCTGGAGGGCCTGTTCTAAGGCTGTCAACGGCATAGCCGTGCTCGATGTGCTTCGCCTGCTCTTTCGACAGTTGCACGCTCTCGCCCTTGTCGAATCGCACTTCTAGTTTATCGCCGAGGGCGGTAATGGTGCCGAAGTCGCCTTTTCGGGTTCCTTGGGTGCCGCTGGCTCCGGTCATTCGGATTCGATCCCCCTGGGCGAATTCCTGGTGTTCCTCCCGGTACACCTTGCTCTGGGCGGTCATCGCCGTGGTGAGGTGAGGGCTGTAGATCACCTCGTCGCCGTGATATGTCTTGACGGTGAGCTGGTTGTTCCTGGTGTCGGTGGCGACGACCACGGCGGCACTGTCATTTGGAATCCCCTGGCTGGCTGGGCTTCCTTGCCGGTACTGGATGATGTCGCCGGAGGCGTACTGAGTCGCCAGCTTGGGGTTCGCCAACTCTTTTTCGACGTAGACCGGAAGGGATCTGCTATCCGGCGCGACGGTGCCCGACGCTTGCAAATCGGCTCGGATGAACTGATTCAACTCGCGCCGCTCGGCTGGGTCCTTGGCAACGACGACGGTGTTGGAAGGGGGCTCCGCGTAAGCAAGGACCACGGCGGCGCGGCGATGGTTCGGGTCTGCATACTCACTCATCTGGACGATGGTGTTCTTTTGAGGAGCAGGGACGGGAAACCTGCGAAAGTCTACTGCGGAGGTTTTGCTTACGTCGGTCGCCAGCCGCGCTCCAAGGCCTTCCGCATCATTGGTGTAGATCCTCGCGTCGTGTTCCGCACGCGAAACCGCGACGTAGGCTAGCCGGGTATTGATAAGGGAGCGGGCCAAATCCTTGTTGATATTGGCTATGACGCGGCCCTCGGTGAGCCCTTGCGAAAAGTGAGTGTGACGGCATACCCGTGGTCGAAGTGCCTGATCCTGGCCGGGTTGAACTGGATGGTACGCTCGGCCGTGCCGTCCATTTGGACTGTAATCTGGCCCTCGTTGCCTACACGTCCGCATCCGTGGAAAGTGCAATGGTCTTCTGAGCCTCGAGTGCCGCAAGGCGCTTTGTAAGTACATCGTGAATCCCGTTGTAAGCGTCGCTACCCAGGACAAGGCGCTTGGGTGCTTCGATCAAATCCACACTGTCGATCGCAGCCTGCATTATCTTGACCGGATCGCCTGGAGGCACATAGGCCCCGCTTTGAAGGAAGTCTGCTGTCTTTCTGGCGGGTGTAGCAGCGTAGGCGGGCAAAGCCGGGGCGTGCACCAAACGTCCTGCGTCAAAGATCGAGGTGCGACCGCCGCCCGGTTCGACCAGGGTAATCTGGATATCAAATGGTGCGACCTCCTGGGCCGTCGCTTCGAGAAAACCTTCGATGCCCCACTTGCTCGCGTGATAAGCCGACAGACCCGGAACAGCGGTTTGACCGCCTACACTGGACATTTGAAGAATGCGACCGCCACCCTGTCCACGCAGATAGGGCAATGCAGCGCGCACCACCTGAATGGACCCTACAAGGTTGGTGCTGAGCTGGTGAAGAATCTGCTTGTCGGTGAACTCTTCGGCCGCTCCAATGAGGGCGTAACCGGCGTTGTTCACAACAACATCGATACGGCCCAGCTCTGTGAAAGCCGAAGCAACGACTTGATGGATCGCTGACGTGTCGGTAAGGTCAAGCGACGTAAGCCAGAGCTGCTCACCATACTGTTCCTTCAGGCTATCGAGCTGGTGCAATTTGCGACTCGTACCTGCGACTCGGTCGCCGCGCTTCAGCAACAGTTCAGTCATGACCAAGCCGAAGCCACTATTCACTCCCGTAATAAACCAAGTTCGTTTTGCCAACCGTCATACCCTCCATAGATGCTCGGTCTAAGGTAGGCTGAACCGGCTAAAGGGCGGTAGACTATAGCTCTACAATCCTTGCACAATCCTCTCATTCGCTTGTATAGCGATTCCGCAGGTTAAAGCTTTCGGGAAGATCAAGGGCAGGAGGTCCAGAAGTGGCTCATCTCGACGCGTTAAAAGAACTTTTGCAGCGTCATAGTGCAGAGCCTTCTTGCTCGACACCGGTCGCTGGGCTGAGCTTGATGCGTTCCGATACGGTGTCCTCTTGCATGATCGCCGCAGTGTACTCTCCCATGGTGTGCATCATCGCGCAGGGCAGAAAACAGGTGATCGCTGGAGACACCATACTTGACTACGACGTTGGAAAATATCTGATCAGCTCCGTGGATTTGCCCGTCTCAGCCATGGTCACTGGTGCGACGCCAAAACATCCTTACTTGGCATTGGCGCTTGAACTTGACCCGAAGTTGCTGGCAACCGTATTGCTCGATCTGCCGCAAAGCGAAGATAGGAAAACGTTGCGTCGCGGCGTCGCCGTGAGCCGCAATGCACCCGCGCTGCTTGACGCATTTGTGCGACTGCTTCGGCTGCTCGACTCGCCGGATGACGTTGCCCACCTCGCCCCGCTTGTGCTTCGCGAGATTTATTACCGGCTTCTTACTGGAGAGCAATCCGCCATGCTGCGTCAGATGGTTTTGCCGAAGAATAGATTCTCCCAGGTCCTCAAGGCAATCGGCTGGATTCGACACAACTATGCCAGGCCGTTGAGTATCGCTTACCTTGCTCGTTTGGCAAGCATGAGTCCAGCATGCCTTCATCGGCAGTTCAAGGCTGTCACCGCGATGAGCCCGCTTCAATATCAAAAGCAGATTCGCCTCCAGGAAGCGCGGCAGATCATGGTGTCGGAGAGTGTGGACGCGGCATCGGCGGGCTACGCGGTCGGGTATGGTTCACCTTCTCAGTTCAGCCGTGAATACCACAGGATGTTCGGTTTTCCCCCAAGACAGCACCTGACTCAGATGAAATCGCAAGAACAACCCGCACAGTAATCCTGCCGCTCTCCGATTCGGTCCTAAATAAGTCGCAATAGCGGAAGTTTGCCGCTCTGGAATAGGCCCAATTCGCTGACTGGTGTAGGGACCACTTACTGGAACCCTGTTCGGTAGTTCACTGTAGGCCCCGCCAGAGCGCAGCTATCTGCAGTTCGAGCAACGATCGCTCGTATGAAAGGTTTGCATCCTCGCCGGACGCTAAAACACCTGCGCGGTTCCGAACAAGGACATCCACCATGTGTGTGCCTGTAGAAGCCCATCTGTCTTGTGGCGAGAAGCCCAGGCTGCCTGAAATGTCGGCACCAGGGCAGCGAAGCACTCCGGCCTACAGCGTCGATATACTGCCCCGACTGCACCTCTCCCCCATTTCCTGAACTCATGAATACCGTGCGAAAGTGGTGGGGATGTTTCATCGCGAACGCGACGAAGTGCCTCGAAGTCTCAAAGAGAACTTCCTGCCTATCGCCGGGCTGCGACTGCAGCTCGGCGACTTCGGCCAGGAGCTGCGCAAAGGTTAGGCGGCAAATTTCCGCAAGGACCGAGAAACCTTTAGCCGCCATCGTCAAGGATAGAATCGACGCCTGGCAAAAGGAGGGTCCTGAAAACCAGGCGGCTTTGATTGACGAACGGACCGGCGAACGAGTGCGTTTCCCGTTTCAGTTACGTGGTCGAAAGCCGGGCGCGGATATCCTGAACCGGACGATTATCCCTCTTCTATGCGCGAAGGCGGGCCTGCCCACCTTTGACAGCCGGGGAACGATCACCAGCCATCGGGGACGGGCCTCTGCTGTGACTGCCTTGGCCAGCGTTCCTAAAGGCATGTCTTTGGTTGAGCTGATGCAGTGGTCCGGGCATAGCTCTCCCACCTCGACGATGCACTACATCCGGATTCGCCCAACGAAGCTGGCCGCCTCGTTTGCCGAGGTCGACCACATGGCGCACATGGTCTCCGTGCTCATCGATCACGAGATGGCCGGCAAGCAATCCGGCCAATCCTACGCTTTCTATGATCTCGGCGATTCCTACTGTACGAATCCATTCTGAAGTACCTGCCCCATCGGATGGCGTGTGCCGGTTGCGACTTCAACCTTCCTAGGGAGAGTGCACGAGGCCAGGCGCTCGACAGCAAGGCGTCGATCAGACGCTACCTTGAGGAGGTGCCCTGAGCGCGGATGAGCGGGGGATCGTGGAAGGCGATCTGGCCAAGGTAGACGGGTTGATCAAGAAGTTGGCTTCCGTACCCTGTCTCGATGGACGAACACCAATTCAAATCACTGCAATCAGAGCTTAGGATGTGGCTTGCCGATAACCCGACTTCGATGGAACTACACTACCGACATGCCGGAATGCGTGCCCAAGTTAATCAAGCTCCTGATGGCCGTACCACTGATGGGGGCTCCGACCATCGCTGGAGCAGCGGCACCGTTCTACGGCTAGAAGGTCGTGGCGGTTTATCCGCACTCTACTACCAGCTACACCGAGGGCTTCTTGTATTTGAAAGGCCTCTTCTACGAAGGCACCGGACTCAAGGGACATTCTCAGGTGCTTGTGTATGAACCCAGGACCGGCACGATAAAACAGTCCGTCGACATACCGACGCAGTTCTTCGGCGAGGGCATCGTGGACTGGGGTCCGAATATTTACGAATGGACTTGGCAGACGAACGTCGGCTTCGTTCGCGACCGCACCACGTTGAAGGTATTGCGCCAGTTTACCTATAGTGGCGAAGGCTGGGGCATGACGCGCACCGACCGCGAGCTCGTCACGAGCGATGGCTCAAGCACCCTCACGTTCCGTGACCCTGCCAGCTTCAAAGAGATCCGTCATATTGTCGTAAAGGATGCTGGCACGGAAATCAAGCAGCTAAACGAGCTTGAGTTTGTGAAGGGTGAGATATACGCCAACGTTTGGCACAGCAACCACATCGCCCGCATCTCTCCGAAGGACGGACGCATTCTTGGCTGGATTGACCTTACTGGAATCCTTTCACCGATGTTCAATCGAGACGGCGAGGCAGTCTTGAATGGGATTGCCTACGACGCGCAACGCGACCGCCTCTTTGTTACCGGGAAGCAATGGCCATCGATATTCGAAATCAAACTGATTCAGAAGAAATGATCCAGGCATGATTCGCCAGGGAGCTGCCTACAGGTTCCGCGCTCCCTTCGAAACGGCATTCTCGGCAACTGCCCTGTGTTTGCCGTTCTGTTCAGCCGTCACCGCGTAACGAACCGTGGAAATGACGACGCTTGGAAAGCTTGGAAAGCCAAAAGCGGCTTTCCACCCTTCCAGCACGCCTTGGAAATCCCTGCGGCATTTCCCCACTACCACGGTCCCGGCGGCTGCCTGTTAGGAATAAACAAGATCTGCGATTACGCTGGCATTTCCATTCCACATAGACGCTTGAGACCTGTAGCCGAGAAGAGCTTTTCACCTGTGCTCGCTTGACCTCAAATCGCTAGCGTACGATTTCGACGTTTGGTGGCAACTCTACGGGTGAACTTCCACTAACTGCGTTTATCGGTACAAATTCAGGCAGGCAGCAATCCGCTTGTACGATAGCTGTCGATCAGGCTGTCGTAAAGTGCCATATCTGCTCTGCTTCTCGCCATCAGCTGTGCGCCTGCGATCGCGGCGTAGATAGCATGGGCGCGCTTCTCCGCCTCTTTAGGGCTCGCTCTCTTCGCAGCAATCAGCACCTTCTTGAGCCAGGCAGTATTGACATCGGTGAATGTCTGAACTTCCTTCCTCACCTCGTCAGGGACGTCATCGAATAGCGCCGACAGGAAGCTGCATAGGCAGAGCCGGTTGTCGTTCACCAGCGCCCAACGAAACGTCTCCGGATAACGGCGGAGCGCATCCAGCGGTTTTGCTGAATCCTTGAGCAGAGATTCTAGATATACCCCAGCATCCTGCCAGTACCGCTTTGCTACTGCCGTCGCAAGGTCGGCCTTGCTCGGAAAATAGTAGTAGATGCTCGCAGCCTTAATGCCCACCTGCTGGGCGAGATCACGAAAGTTCAATCCTGCATACCCGTGCGCTTGTGCCACGAGCTTTGCCACCGCAAGAATTTGTTCACGGGCATTTTCACTCATCGCCCACCTCCGCGACTTCTATAGAAAGAAACTCGAACTTCTTGAATCTACCATGTGACAGGTAGAATCTTCATTGATACACCTGCCAAGTGGCAGGTAGGGAGTCAGGAAATGAACACTGAACTGATTTATTCCGATGCAACAAAGCTAGCCGAGCTGATCCGCACACGCGAGATCTCTCCCGTGGAAGTGGTGATGGCGCACCTTGATCGCATTGAGACAGTCAATCCAAAAGTAAACGCCATCGTGACTCTTGCAGACCGGGCCTTGGCGGACGCCAAAGCCGCGGAAGCTGCAGTTCTCAACGGAGAGTCGCTTGGTCCGCTGCATGGTGTTCCCTTCACTGCAAAGGACTCGATCGACACGGCCAACGTACTGACACAACGCGGCTCGCCCATCTTCAAGGGTCGCCTGCCCGGCACGGATGCAACCAGCGTCGCGCGGCTGAAGAAGGCAGGCGGCATACTGCTGGCAAAGACAAATCAGCCTGAGTTCTCCTACTGGATTGAGAGCGACAACCTGCTTACCGGCCGATCGAACAATCCTTGGGACCTTACCCGCACCCCGGGTGGGTCGAGCGGAGGAGAGTCAGCAGCCATTGCGGCGGCTATGTCGCCGCTGGGCCTTGGCACCGATCTCGCAATTTCCGTCCGTGGACCGGCGGCGCAGACTGGCATTGTCTCGCTGAAGGCCACCCATGGCGGCATTCCGATGACGGGCATCTGGCCGCGAGTGCCGCGACGTTTCTGGCATGTGGGCCCGATGGCCCGCAGCATCCGTGATCTGGCGCTTGCCTTTTCTCAATTGGCAGGTCCGGACGGACTTGATGGCTACAGCAGTGTCGTTCCGTTCGATGCCCAGCCCGGAAACACATCAGGCCGGAAGCTGCGCGTGGGCTGGCTGGTGGAGCCGGGCTTTGGACCTATTGACCCGGAGGTTGCGAGGACGGTGGAAGCAGCAGCCGATGCGCTCAAGGAAACCGGCGTCTCGGTGGAGCCTGTACGCATTCCAGCACTCGAGCGCGACTTTGCGCTCGAAGTTTTCAATCGTCTGCACGTGATGGAGATGAAGCCGGCGTTCCGGGAGGCCACGGCTGGTCACACCGACGACGAGCTCTACATGATGGCAAAGTACATGCTCTCGCTCCCTGACACGTCCATGGAGGATTACATCGACGCAGAGCAGGCGGCGGAACGGCTGAAGGACGGATTCGCCGCCTATTTCCAAACGTATGACGCGTTGCTGACTCCGGTTCTGCCTGTCCCGGCCTACAAGCACGGCCAATCTGAATTCGTGATCAACGGTCAGACTGTGGACGCAACGTACATGCAGGGAGCTACTGTGCCCTTGAACGTGACTGGCTTGCCAGGCGTGTCCTTACGGTTCGGCACAAGCAGCGAAGGCATGCCGATCAACGTGCAAGTGATTGGAAGCTGGCAGGCTGAGTCGACCATTCTGCATATCGCATCGCTGCTGGAGAAGGTCAGTCCAGTTCGGAATCTGCACCCAAGTCTCTGACACGGCTACAGCTAGGCAGTGAGGCGGCGGCGCTGGCTCACTCCTGACTCGTTTTGCATGGATGGAAAACGTCTTCATCGACAAGTAACGATATGTCGCATAGTCAACCAGCACCGGTCAGGGCGGCTCCGGCTCCAATCCAATGCGGTCATTGACCGCATTCTGCAGGCGCTGCTTACAGCCAAGGTATCGCTCAGTCGTTTGGACGGACACATGCCCGAGGAGAAATTGAATCTGTTCGAGCTCCCCGCCCGCCTGATGACAGAGGCGAGCGCAGGTCCTGCGCACGTCGTGAGGAGCAACAGGACCAAAGCCGCAATCTGAGGCTGCGTTTCTCACGATGGAATAGATGACCTTCGCGGTAAGGCCGCTACCCCACACCTTGCCGGTCTTGGCCACAGAACGGAACAGGGTGCCAGTCGCCAGGTTTGCCGACTTCAACCATGCGTCCACGGTTACCTTGACCCACGCCGGCACGGGCACCGTTCGCACGTGACCGCCCTTGCCAACCAGATCCGCCAAGATCCAGTGGTTTTCCCGTAGCTGCAAGTCCTCAATCCTGACCGTGACGATTTCAGCCCGGCGCAGACCACACCCTATGAGCATGGCGAGTACGGCTCGGTTCCGCACGTTCCGGAGCTCCGGTCCAGCAGGTGCGGAGATGAGGGTCTTGCCTTGCTCGGCAGAAAGCCAGTTCCCGACCCGGACACCCAGCCGCTTTGCACCTTTCACTCGGCGTATACCTGCGGCGAGATCAGGGCTCAGGAGGCCACAGTCGGACGCTTTTTACGCCAGTCGGCGTACCGCAGCCAAACGCAGGTTGATTGTCGCCGGAGCGTACCGCCGCTGTTTCAGCGAGATCCGGTACCGGGTCACAACGGTGCTGTTGCATGCTAAACGGGGTTCTGAGCAATAACAGTGAATGAAATCCCGGATGGCATGGTCGTAGGATCTTCGCGAACTCCGGGACCCAAGGCTGTTTAGAACAGCGGTTTTGGACTGCTCCAGGTCGGGCAGCTTCAGAATGGTCTTCGGGCTCTTTCCTCTTTGTACTTTTCGCCATGGCAGGGCCTCCCAGCCGTGCAAGAAAGACGAACCCTTTTGCTCCTCACCTGTAAGGCGTTTAGCGGGACGAATGATCCGGACTAGTCAGCGCGGGATGCTGCTTCGCTCGTAAGGCCACACTCCGAGCATCTGTAGGGCGCTTCGAACTGGGCGAAGTGCCTGTTCGTTTTCAGCCTGCGTGAAGGCGGTTCCGGGCCTCTGCTTCACGTCTGCCAGCCAGATTGCCGATGCTGCAAGCACTCTCGTGTTGAACCGGAGCGCAGTCGCGTCGACCGTTGGCAGCGAATCCTCCGCCGAATGCGCCTCTCGATCGTACGTGGGAGACTCCTGCAACAAGCCAATGCCGGGGAGACCGGCGAAGGTGAAGGCAAAGCCATCCGTGAAGGTAAGGAAGCCGGAAGAGGTGTTGATGGATTTGAATGTTTCGTCAGCCTGGAACAGATCCTTGAGCGGCCTCTCCATCTCGGGATGACCGGCGAGTGGAAAGCGTGTGATGGGACCTGATCCCCAATCCATCACGAGAGCGCAGACGAAGTTTGGAAGCTCTGCACGATGCTGTTCCACGTAGGCCTGAGAACCCAAGAGACCCTGCTCCTCTCCGGTGAAGAGAACAAACCGGATGGTTCTCTCGGGCCGCAGCCCGGAGTCGTGAATCGCGTGGGCTGCAGCAAGTACGGCCGCCACGCCGGTTCCGTCGTCTGTTGTGCCTGGGCTGAGATCCCAGGAATCCAGATGCGCCCCTATCAGAACGATCTGCTCCGGGTGCACCGCGCCGTCGATTTCTCCTACGACGTTTTCTGCCGAAATCGGACCATCGGTAAAGCGGTTGGCAATACTGAGCCAGACCCTGGGCTTGGCACCCTGCTTGACCAAGCGTTCCAACTGTTGCCGCTGTTTCTCCGGCATATCGAGGATTGGCACCGAAGACTCCCGGCCGGGAAAGCCGATTGGGCCGGTGTGCAGCATGCCTCCGGGGCGAGGGATGCCGTCGATCACCGCAACGGCGTGGGCTTTTTCTGCCCAGTTTGCCAAAACAGGCGCATCCGCAACTCCACGAATCCCGTCTTTCGAGATTGGAGCAACAAGGACGATCTTGCCCCGCCAATTGCTCGTGGCCTCTTCGGTAAGAGTTGCGTTGCCATCCACGAGTACGACCTCGCCCTCAACAGCACCGTTGGTTGAACCGGACCATCCATAGGAGGCGACTTGCAGCTCCGTCTTGTAAGGCTTGAGAAGGCGAGCGGACGCGTACCGTCGCTTCCATCCCCGATGTAGCGTCCAGCTTTCGGTGTGAACTTGGCTTAGCCCGGCGCGTTTCATTTCGTCGAGAGTCCAGGCTGCGGATTTTTGCTCGTTGCCGGAGCCGGTCAGCCGGGGGCCAAAGCGCTGGGTCAATGTCTGCACAAACCACATTGGGGTTGATTGATCGGCCTGCTTGTTGACTGCGCGGACTGCCTCGATGGGAGTCGTGCCTTGGAGGCTCTGCGCCCTGAGTGATGACGGGGCTAAGGCAAGGAGTACGATTTCGACAACAAGGCAGATTGGCCGCATGCTGTCTCCATCATGCCTCATCCGCCACCTTCGTACCGGGATGTCGCAATGAGCGAATGTTTGTCGCCACAAACGCCGTTTGGAGCATGACGGGACGGCTGACTGAGGTGAGCGGCGTTTCACAGGACTCATGCGAATCTTCGGTGTTATTCGTCTGATTCGGCTGCAATCAATCGGGTATCTGTCTTCCCGTTACCATGTAAAACTCATCACATGCCGCCCTCTAAACTGCGCCTTCTTCTTCTCGTTCTAGTGGTTTGCACGTCGAGTATTTGCAAAGCACAGGTGGCCGTAGACTCCACGTCGGCACGGGCAGTCTTGAAAGCTTTGCAGAATCCAAATCTGACATCTGACCAGGCCCTGGAGGCCTGCAGCTTACCCGGAAATCAGGGGTTAGTGCAGAAAGAGAATAGCTATGGCAGAAAAGCGACGACACAGAGCTGTGCCGATGCGCTCCTGGCGACCGCGCAAGACAAAGCAGCGGACAAGGGTTTCAAGTTCAACTTTGCTTCTTTGAAACCACATGCCGAGGAACTGCAGGCGTTGCTGAATCAGATCGAAGCCGATCCCGTGGCGTTTAGACAGTGGGTCACGGCAAGGGTCGGTCAATTCTCACCGCGTGATTCCAAGGTGGCGATTTCGGGGTACCTGATTGTGGGTGGCGTATCGGGTGGCTTCGCTTTTGGAAAGCCGGAATTCTTTCTAAACCTCGCCTACTTCATCGACTTCGACCTTGCCAGAGTCATCATGGCCCACGAGTTGTACCACGCCGTCCAGGGTGCCTTCGCTCCGCAACAAGACGCCTGGTGGCATGCCAAGGATGCCGACAAGGGGCAGTACCGGGCGCTGGCGCAACAATGCTCCACGACCTTCGACTACTTCGAAGCTCTTTATGACGAAGGCACTGCAAGCTACGTTGGAGACCTTTTCCTTCTGCGCGACGCAAAAGGCGCGGACGCTAAAAAGGCGCTGACCGAGATGCAGGATGGACTAGCCTATCTCAGCAGGGACGTGACCCTTCTCGAACTTTCCATCACGGGCCTGAACGCACCTCAACCGGTACCCTTTGACGCCGTTTACGCGCTCGGGTTCTACGTTCCGGAGCCCGAATACAAGTTGGGTTACGTCATTGCGAAAGCGATTGCAGTTGATCATGGCGACGATGCAATTACGGCGTTGTTGAAGCAGCCTCCCTACATGTTCGTCGACTCGTACCTCAACTTACCGAAGTATGGAAAAGACTTCGATCATCCTGAGCTGGGGCCGAATACGGTCGCTGCCGTCAAGCGCCTCAAGGCTGGGTGTCCGCGTTCTGTCGTGAATCCATAGCTCATTGAGGCGTACTCATCTTCTGTGCGCAGAAGAGCTTTCGCTCACATGTGTCCGGATATTTGCTAATTCTCACAAGTCGCATTGTCGTCAGTGATCCGCGCTGAAAGCGACTCCGGCCCGGATCGCCCGCCCACCTTTCCGCAACGGCGCTTCTTCACAGGACTTGAGAAATGCGGTTCCGGGACTGGCGAGGGCCAGGCACGAAACGGCGCCGGGGTTAGACCTGCGCCATGCCGCCATCGACGGCGAGATCCACGCCGTTTATATAGGAACTTTCATCGGAGGCGAGGAACGTGACGGCAGCCGCGATTTCCTCGGGCGTGCCCCTGCGACCCATCGGGATCTGCGTGGTGAACTGGGCGACGGCCTGCTCAGCCTGTTCAGCTGTGAGGCCCGTAGTGGTCGCCAAGGCCGGGGTATCGATCGCTCCGGGGCTCATGCAATTGACGCGGATTCTGCGATCTTTCAGCTCCATAGCCCAGCCACGCGCAAAGCTGCGCACAGCCGCCTTGCTGGCGGCGTAGGCGGTAAACATCGGAAGCCCCATCACGTTTGAAACAGAAGAGTTCAGGATGATCGAGCCTCCGTCTTTGAAGAGGGGAAGGGCCTTCTGGACCGTAAAGAACATTCCCTTCACGTTTACGTCGAAGGTCTGGTCGTACTGGGCTTCAGTAGCAACCGCGAGCGGTGCGACTGTACCCGCGCCCGCGTTCGCGAAGAGAACGTCGATGTGACCATGCTTCTCTTTCACCACGGCAAAGAGCCGGTCCAGATCATCCAGACGCGACACGTCACCCACGACCGTCGTAACATTTGTCTTGATGAAGGCAGCAGCCTCCTTCAGCTCTTTCTCGCGCCGCCCAGTGATCACGATGTGCGCACCTTCATCCACAAAGCGCTTGGCTGTGGCCAGGCCAATCCCGCTGCTTCCGCCGGTCACGATCACAATCTTTCCATCGAACTTTCCCATCATTACTTCCTTTGATCCCTGTTCTTCTTGTGTTTCCTGAATGTAGGCACTGAGCTGTATCATTCAGGAAGCATCTGGAGCAGTGATCCACATGCGCACTCTCAGTATGTGGATCACTGCTCCACTTGTCAAGGGGCTATGCGGGCCGACGCCGAGAAAAACTACAGCAAGATCCTCGCGGTGGCGCGCGACATCTTCGCCGAGAACAGCGGGGAAGCGTCGATGCGTGATATCGCACGTCGGGCTGGCGTTGGATTAGCTACGCTTCTTCGCCACTTTCCTTCGCGAGCCGCCTTGTTTGAAGCGTTGCTTTGTACGAATCTGGATGCACTGACGCGGAGAGCGGACGACCTCGAAACCGCGGACTCACCGGATGAGGCTCTCGTGTCCTGGTTTCGAGAGTGGGTGGCCTTCGCCCAGAGCTACAGGGGCGTTGTCGCCCAGATGGCGGCCGCTCACACAAACCCGGAATCCGCTCTTTACGCATCGTGCGCAGCGGTGCACTCTGCGAGCGCGCGACTACTGCGCCGTGCTCAGGCTTTGGGAAAGGCGCGTACCGAGATCAATGGGGACGATCTGTTCGCCTTGATGGCTGCGCTCGGCTGGGCAGTCGACCAACCCTCGTTCGCGCCACGGGCTGAGCACTTATCGCGCATCATCGCGAATGCCATCTTCTAACAGGCAGCAACAAGATTGAAAACGAATCAGGAACGCGAAGACGCAATAGCGGAAGCTGATTCCCGCAGGCGTTATTGCCTTTATACTTCGGCCAAACCTTCAATGCCACGTTTGAGGTATTCGCCGGGGTTGGCTCCGACGACTCGCTTGAACGCCTTGCTGAACGCAGCATCGGACTCGTAACCGACCAACCGAGCGACATCGATGAGCTTTTTGTCCCGCTGTTGTAGTAACTGCATCGCCTTCTGCATCCGCCACTCGGTGACATATTCCAGCGGTGTTTGCCCGAGTAGCTCTTTAAAACGTGCTGCAAAGGCGGAGCGAGACATGCCCGCCGCTGCGGCCAGGGATCCGACCGTCCAGGGTGTATTTACTCTGTCGTGAACGGCACTCAGGGCAGTGCCTATCTGTGAATCGAAAACCGCACGGAGCCATCCTTTGTTGCGGTCCGGTCCCGACGCGATATGCGCCCGGAGGATTTGGATGAAGAAAACCTCGGCCAGCCGAGTTGCGACTACTTCAGATCCCGGCACCTGTTCTGCCAGTTCTGACGCCAGGGCCTGCATTGTGCCATGAAGAGCAAGCGTGCGTGCCTGCTCCGCCTTAATCAGGATCAAGCTCGGCAATAACTGAGTGATCGGCTTGAGGCTGGCGCGATCAAAACTCATAGATCCGCAGACGATTGTGGTCGGTGCGCCACCCCCTCCGTGATGAACGACATTGCTGTCGGCTTTGGCCCTGACCTCGCGGAAACTCCACTTCGGATGTGTTCGCGGGCTGTCACGCAAAACGATCGAAGTCCCACGGGCCAGCAAAAAGCAATCGCCACCGGTGAGGGGAATTGGCTCTGGAATGCCTTCCACACTGAGCGAGCAGTTACCGCGCGACAGCATGGCGAAGTGCGCCAAATGTGTGGGTGAAGGCTTCTTGCTGGAAAGCGTGTTTTCTTCTTCGGTTTGCTTCTCCTGTATCAATCCCCACGGGGCTGTGGCTTCGAGCCTATGCAGACCGATAGCAGTTACGTGCATTGTTCTGAAGATGTCTGTTATCGGATCCAACTTAGCCTCCCCTTGCTCTTGAAGGCCCTGGTGCTTGTGAGAACCGTACCAAAGAGCACAGCTTCTCTGTTGGATAAGCGCAGCATCAAGTAAAAGAGCCGCGTGACTCAGCTCAATAGATGCGATTAGCTTGACTTCATCCCTCTTTTTGGACGAATGGACAAAAGATTAGGACTCCTGAGCAGTCCTCGTCCATCGCGAAAGAACTCTACTCTACTGTACCGAACGCGATACATCAATCGAAGGAGTCATTATGGGAAAGCTTGAAGGTAAGGTTGCAGTCATCACAGGGGGCGCTACCGGCATCGGCCTCGCCGCAGCAAAGCGCTTCATCGAAGAGGGTGCCTCGGTCTTCATTTTCGGCCGCCGACAGGAAGCGCTCGACACCGCTATAGCCGACCTCGGACCCAACGCCCGCGCTGTAAAGGGCTCGGTCTCGGATGAGGCCGACCTCGACCGACTCTACGCTGCGGTGAAGGCCGAGCACGGAACCCTCGACATTGTCGTCGCCAATGCCGGAGTGGGAAGCCCGCTTAAGCTTGGCGAGATAACCGCTAAGCACATTGACGATATTTTCGACGTCAATGTGAAGGGAACGATCTTTACAGTCCAGAAGGCGCTGCCGCTGATGGGCAAGGGCGGTTCCATCATCCTGACTGGATCGAGCGCCGGCACTACGGGCGCTCCCGCGTTCACCGCCTACAGCGCGAGCAAGGCGGCAGTGCGCAATCTCGCGCGAACCTGGTTAGAGGACCTGAAGGGCACCGGCATCCGCGTAAACGTGCTGTCGCCCGGGGCGATAGCGACTGAGCTCGCGACGGCTGCACTGGGAGAGGAGGGCCTGAAGGCCTACGGCGCGATGACTGGGTTCCAGCGCATGGGCGAACCTGCGGAGCTCGGGGCGGCGGCGGCCTTTCTCGCATCGGACGACAGCAGCTTCATGACCGGCAGCGAGCTCGCCGTCGACGGCGGCCTGGCGCAAATTTAACCCGCTGCGCCCAACGGCGCTCCATTGACCATTCGGAGCGCCATCGGGTTCGGCAAACCGAAGGAAAATATGAGCTACGCAAGCATAGGATTTGGGAAAATTGGCCAGGCCCTCGCCAATGCGCTCACCACCACCCTATCGATACTGATATGTCGCACAGGCGGAAGTTTGCCGCTCCAGAACGTGCGATTGGCACAGGCCGGCTTGCTCAACTGGCGTGAGGCGCGTTTCTCATTACTAATCTCGTTGGCCAGAAGCGCATGATTCGGTAGACTCGGCTCGTTCCTCGCGAGGCTGCATTCTGCGGTCTCTACCCGCATGCGTTCTTCTCGCCGCAGACCTGACGGAGGCTCACCGCGAGAGCTGCGCTCGAACGCGCACTCAGGAGAGCTATGTCCACCAATAAGATCGCGTAAGTTGAGCTTCCTGGAACCAGCACAGATGAGATGAAGGCTTTTTACGGTTCTCTGTTTGGCTGGTCGTTTCAAGACTGGGGAGGTGATTACACTGCCTTCTCCGAATCCGGCGTGGATGGCGGTTTCCAATGCAGGAATTGAGCACCGAACCAAGGCACCCCTTGTCATTGTTGAAACTGACAACATCGAAGCCATGGAGGAACAGGTTCGCCAAACTGGCGGAACCATCACCCTGCCAACGTTCAAATTCCCTGGTGGTCGCCGCTTTCACTTCACTGAACCTGCTGGAAACGAACTAGCTGTCATGCAAGTTGAGTAACAGGAAGACACCGGCGATG
>CAZZXL010000012.1:0-55591 GCA_964658035.1 uncultured Acetobacteraceae bacterium | reverse complement strand
TTTTGAGGGGTCGGTTTTCGCAAGGCTGACCTTGGCAGAGTTAACCTTGGCCGCCGTCTTCTTTTCCGGACGAGGGTTCACTTCCGTAGAAACGGTGGCCTTTGAGCCGGGCACTTGCCTTGACGAGGGTCGAACTGAGACCGCAGCTGTCGACTGGCGTACCACCAGCAGCGTGGGGATGGCGATGCTCCGCGGACGCTCCCTGACAACGTCAGTGCCCGTCGGCGAAACTGCAGATTGCAGAGCCTCAAAAGCAGCAGTAGCCAGGTCTTTGCGTGACATCTGGATCGTGGTAAGTGACGGATGAACGAACTCCGCGAGATGAATGTTGTCAAAGCCGATGACCGACACGTCTTCTGGAACACGGATGCCATTTTTCGCCAGAACCCGCAAGACGCCGATGGCTGTCATGTCATTCGAGCAGAGGATGGCGGTTGGCTGAGGGTCGATGGTCAACATTTGGTCCACTGCGCGCATGCCACCTTCAAGCGTGTGATCACCTTCGATCAGCCATTCGGACCGGCACTCCATCTCAAGCTCCTGCACAGCTGCCTGCAACGCCTCTTTCCGCAGACTGGCAGAGCGTTGTTGCAGCGGGCCACTCACAAAGCCAACCAGCCGATGACCCAGGGAGCGAAGGTGTTCAACCGCCTGGGTGATGCCGCTTTTGTAGTCGACGACCAGGGTCGTGCTTAACGGATTGTCGATCAACACATCCACAAAGACCATGGGGATCGACCGCTGCGCCAGTTCATCAAGCAAGGGCGCCTCTATGCCGAAGGTCATGACTGCCACGCCTTCAACCTTGCGCTCCAGGAGGCGTCGGATGCAGATCTTCATGCGGGCCGGGTCGTGGCTGGTGGAGCTGATCAACACATCATAGCCATGCCGCACCGCGATATCTTCGAATCCCTGGATCAGTTCAGGAAAGAATGGGTTCGTAATTTCCGAAATCAACAGCCCGAACAACTTGCTCTTTCCTGAAACCAGCCCGCGTGCCTGCGTGTCAGGATAGTAGTTCAGGTGTTTGACGGCCTTCCATACGCGGGCAGCCAGTTCTTTATCCACGGTGGGGACGCCGTTGATGGTGCGTGAGACAGTGGCAATCGACACCTTGGCGCGAAGCGCTACGTCGCGAATGTCAAACCGGCGTGAGACGATGCTCTTTGCCTTGCGCTTCCCTGCATTACTGGCGGACATCGAGTGATTCTCCTGGTGGGGTGGCGGTAAGGAAGTGTCTATTTGACGCATCGTCAGCGGATATCGCTTCGTTTTCCTCGCACGCGCCTTTGCTGACAGGAGCTTCGTTTTACTGCCTTGACCCGGTTACTATAAAGCAGATATCGTGACTGGTGGTTGAGAAAACGTTTCCATGCCAGCTTCCAGGCACGGCACTGCACCTACACCGAACATACGCCGCGTACTAAAAAGAGAAAGGTCGAATCGTGCTGCTCGAAGAACTTCGCGCCCAGGTGCTCAAGGCGAATCTGGAACTTGTCCATCGCGGGTTGGTTCTCTATACCTTCGGAAATGCGAGTGGCATCGATCGAGCCAGCGGGCTGGTTGTCATCAAGCCCAGCGGTGTCCCCTACGACGAACTCCGACCGGAGCACATGGTCGTTACTGACCTCGACGGTAAAATCGTCGACACCGACCTGCGCCCTTCGTCTGACCTCGACACCCACCTGCATCTCTACAGGAATTTCAAGGACATTGGTGCCGTAGTCCATACGCATTCTGAGTATGCGACAGCGTGGGCGCAGGCTGGTCTGCCTATCCCGCCCCTGGGTACAACGCATGCTGACTACTTCTACGGTCCCGTCCCCGTAACAGCAGAACTCACGGATGAGGCCATAGGAGGCGAGTATGTCCTGAATACCGGCATCGCCATCACCGAACGATTCAAAGGAATCGACCCCCTGGCCGTTCCCGCTGTCCTGGTCGCGGGGCACGCACCCTTCTGCTGGGGACGTACGCCCGACGATGCCGCCCACAATGCCGTGGTGCTGGAAGCGGTCGCGCGCATGGCATACACCACCATTACACTGAACCCTCGACAAAAGGGCGTGTCGCAGGCCCTGCTCGATCGTCATTACTTCCGTAAGCACGGGGCAAGCGCTACCTATGGGCAGAGCCGCTGATTTCAGGAACTGGCTGTCGCCTATGACCTGCGGGAGAACACTCTCGCAAAAAGATGCTGGACTGTCACAGAAGGGCTGAGGTAAAAGCTTTTAACATGAAGGCGCCGAGGTTCGAATGCTACTAGCTGCTTTTCAAAATGCTGCACATCTGCCATCCCTTGTAATGGCAGATGTGCAGCCCCGATCGCTCGCTCACCTGGACGGCGTCGATATCCTGGTGATCGCGATCTACTTTGCCATCGTCATTTTCATCGGCTTTTATCTTAAGGGCTCAAGTAATACCAGCGAGGACTTCTTCCTTGCCGGTCGTGAAATGACTGCATGGATTGCAGGGCTCAGCTTTGTTTCTGCCAACCTGGGATCGCTGGAACTGATGGGCTGGGCCGGTTCGGCGTACCAGTACGGCATCCTGGCCACGCACTGGTACTGGATTGGCGCTATCCCGGCGATGCTCTTCCTGGGCATCGTGATGATGCCCTTCTACTACATCTCGAAAACGCACTCTGTTCCCGGCTACCTGCACCTGCGCTATGGGGATGGCGCACGTGCCCTTTCGGCTGTCAGTTTCGCTTTTATGACCATCCTGATGAGCGGCATCAACATGTACTCGATGGCGCTGGTCATGAAAGTGGTACTGGGCTGGAACCTGAATTTCAGCATCTGGGTTTCATCGATCACGGTGGCAGCTTACGTCGCGCTGGGTGGGTTGAAGTCGGCCATTTACAACGAAGTGCTTCAGTTCGTTCTGATCTGGGTGGGCGCCGCGCTGGTGCCGATCCTTGGCCTGGTGGAAGTCGGCGGCTACAAGAACCTGACGCACCAGATCTCCGCTAACCTTGGCCGCACCGACTACGTGCATCTATGGTCGACCCTCGGCCACTTCAATACCAATCCCATGGGCGTGCATTGGAGCGGCATAGTCTTCGGTCTCGGCTTCGTGATCAGTTTCGGCTATTGGACCACCGATTTCCTGGTCGTCCAGCGCGTGCTCGCTGCAGACACGATTCGCTCGGCGCGCATGGCTCCGATCATCGGCGCAGCCTTCAAAATGATGACGCCATTTATCGTCATTTTGCCCGGCCTTCTTGCACTCTCCGTTCTGCCCTTTCATCTGGTCGGTGAGACGCAGGCGGTGGCGCAGCACCTGCACAGCTATAACGAAGTGCTGCCGCTGATGCTGGTGCGCTACTGCGGGCCCGGGCTTCTGGGCATGGGCGTGACGGCGTTGATTGCAGGATTTATGTCCGGCATGGCAGGCAACGTCAGCGCCTTCTCCACCGTCTGGACGTATGACCTCTATGGCGCGTTCATCAACAAGAAAGCAACCGACCGCCATTACGTCGCCATGGGCCGCTGGTGCACACTGGTTGGCGTGCTGATCTCCGTCGGCACGGCGTACCTGGTGCAGCACGCAGCCAGCATCATGGATTACGTCCAGCAGCTTTTTTCATTCTTCATCGCGCCCCTGTTTGGGACCGTCATCCTCGGCATGCTGTGGAAGCGCGCGACCAGGCAGGGCGGATTCTGGGGATTGCTGGCCGGCACCGTGACCTCAATCAGCCTCTGGCTCTGGGTGCAGCATGACCATAGCGCTCTACGCTACGTTGCTTTTTCACCGGACGCTAAAGACATGGCCGAAAATATCTATCGGGCACTCTGGGCATGGGTGGCCTGCGTGATTGTAACCGTGGTCGTTAGTTATGCAACGAAGGCCCGTCCAGTTGCAGAACTCGAAGGACTCGTATACGGCGTCTCCCCGTTGCCACAAGAGCACGACGATCACTGGTATCAAAAGCCGATTGTCTGGGCGAGTGCGGTGGGCGTGGTGTTTATCGCATTGAACGTCATATTCTGGTAGTGGAATTGTCCGGCAAGGAGCAGCTATGAGCGCAGGCGCGCGTGAAACGATGTCCATCTGGTTTTTCTGCGGAGTCATGCTGCTGGCCTATGGCGCCATCATCGGCGTGACGGGGTTGTGGGAGCTGTCGCATCCACTGCTGAATCCTCCGGCGCTGGCACGGCTGGATGCACCCATCTGGTGGGGCGGACTGCTTGCGATAGCAGGGCTGGCGTACACCATCAAGTTTTTTCCTCGCAGGTCTTAACGCGCACGTGGCGCACTTCTTCCCCGGTTCATGCTGGGCATCACCAGGCTTTTGAAAAGGAATACAGATCTCATGGCAAGGCAACTTACATTCGGCGTCATCGTCGGCAATCGCGGCTTCTTTCCGGACCACCTGGCAAAAACCGGCCGCGAGGAAATATTGCGTGTGCTCACCGCAGCGGGCATCAAGCCAATCATCCTCACCCCTGAAGAATCAAAGTTCGGCGCGGTCGAAACCCCTGATGAAGCGCGGCGCTGTGCCGATCTTTTCCGCAAACATCGCGACGACATTGACGGCATCATCGTCACGCTGCCGAACTTCGGCGAAGAGCGCGGCATCGTCGATGCTATCCGCTACTCCACGCTCAAGGTCCCGGTGCTGGTGCAGGCCACGCCGGACCGCCGGGATGACATGAAAATCTCCGATCGCCGCGATAGCTTCTGCGGAAAGATGTCGGCATGCAACAACCTGATGCAGTACGGCATTCCCTACTCCATCACCGCGCAGCATACGGTCTCGCCGAGTTCCGAAGCCTTCGCAAAAGATCTCGCATGGTTCTCGGCGGTCTGTCGTGTGGTCCGCGGTTTCACCAACCTGCGCATCGGCTCGATTGGCGCTCGTCCAGCCGCTTTCAACACGGTCCGCTATAGTGAGAAGCTGCTCGAGCGTGCAGGCATCTCAGTCGAGCCGATCGATCTGTCTGAAATTCTCGGCCGCATTGATCATTTGAAAGACACTGACGACGCTGTGCAGGCCAAGCTGGGTGCCATCAAGAAATATGTCACCACCTCGGGCATTCCGGAAGCTGCGCTGATCAAGATGTCAAAGCTTGGCGCCGTCATCGAAACCTGGATGGCGCAGACGTACTGCACTGTCTCGGCGGTACAGTGCTGGACCGCAATGGAAGAATATTTCGGCGTCGTGCCCTGCACGGTGATGAGCATGATGAGCGAAAACCTGCTGCCCAGTGCCTGCGAAGTGGATGTAGCCGGGACGCTGAGCATGCATGCGCTCGCACTCGCTTCCGAAACGCCAAGCGCACTGCTGGACTGGAACAACAACTATGGCGAAGACCCAGACAAGTGTGTCTGCTTCCATTGCTCAAATCTGCCAAAACATTTCTTCAACGACGTCGTGATGGATTTCCAGGCAATCATCGCCGGTACCGTGGGTAAAGAAAATACCTTCGGCACCTGCGTGGGCCGAGTCAAAGCCGGCGCCATGAGCTACCTTCGCTTCTCAACCGATGACTATACCGGCACCATTCGCGGCTATGTCGGCGAGGGCGAATTTACCAACGACTCCCTCGAAACCTTTGGCGGAGCAGGCGTTGTCCGCATCCCAAAACTCCAGAAGCTGCTGCGCATGATCTGCGAGAAAGGCTTTGAACACCACGTCGCCGCGAACTTTTCCACGACCGCGAGCCCAGTCTACGAAGCCGCCACGCGTTATCTCGGCTGGCAGATGCACTATCATGAAAATCCTGCGGACTTGTAGCATCCGCACTGCCTCCGGCGGGGCCTGCGCGGGCAGCGATACTCGCCGTATGGGCGATTTTAAAAGGACCAGTAGGTACTACTTGCTGGTCCTTTTAAAAGTGGTCCCGTGTGGCAAACACCCGCGCCGCGCAGGCGCTGCCGGAGGCAGGCGATTTACACATTAGGAGAATCTTCATGGCAGTCGTGGCAGGTGTTGATTTCGGGACGTTGAGTGTGCGGGTCACGCTGCTTGATAGTGAGCGGGGGCGGCTGGGTACAGCGTCAGCGGAGTATCCGTTACATCGCAAGCGCGAAGACCCGGACTTCGCGACACAGGCGCACGCCGACCAGATGAATGCGCTGGTGCAAGCAACACAGCAGGTACTGGCCGACACCAAGGTCGATGGACAAAGCGTTGCCTCGATCGCGCTCGATACGACGGGTTCGAGCGTAGTACCAGTTGACGGCAACATGCAGCCGCTAGCTGAGTACTACCTGTGGTGCGACCACCGCGCAAAGAAGGAAGCCCGAGAAATTACGGAACTCGCGCACCAGGAAAAGCTCGAAGCAATTGATTGGTGCGGCGGCGTGTATTCGCATGAATGGGGCTTTGCGAAGCTGCTGCATTTTCTCCGGCACAATCCAGATAAGCGAGACAGGTTCGCCAGCGCTTTCGAACATTGCGATATGGTAGCGGCGACCCTCTGCGGCATTACCGACCCCAAAAAAGTGCAGCGCAGTATTTGCGCCATGGGCCACAAATGGCTATGGAACGCGAAGTGGGGTGGCTTTCCCTCCCAGGAATTTCTTTCGAAAGTCGATCCGCTCTTTGATGGCATCCGGGAAAAACTTGGTGGCGATTTCAGAACCTCCGATGCACTGGCGGGCCATCTCTCGCCAGAGTGGGCACAGAAGCTGGGGTTGAGAGCAGGTATCCCCATCCCCGTTGGCGCTTTCGATGCTCATTGGGACGCAATTGGCGTTGGCTGTAAAGAGGGCGACGTCGTCAATGTTGTCGGCACCTCTACCTGCATCATTGCCATGGAACAGGGCAACCGCCTGGTGCCCGGCGTCTGCGGCGTCGTGCCGGGCAGTGTGCATCCTCAATACACGGGGGTTGAGGCCGGCTTGTCGGCAACTGGAGATATTTTTGAAGCCATTGCACGCCGCGCGGGCACCAAGGTCGCGGAACTGAGCAAGGGGCTGGAAAGCTACCAAGCTGGGCAGACAGGATTACTGCGGCTGAGCTGGGATAACGGCGACCGTACTGTCCTCGTCAATCCGGAACTTGGCGGCGTGACCCTGGGCTGGAACCTGATGCACACGGCACAGGATGAACTGTTTGCGGCGATTGAAGGCACAGCCTTTCACACCCGCATCATCCTCGAACGCATGGCAGAGAACGGCGTGCCGGTTGAGCGCGTGATCAACGGTGGTGGCATCCCGCAGCATAACAAGGTACTCAACCAGGTGTATGCCAATGTACTCGGGAAGCCGGTGCTGGTGCCCGATGGAACACCCACCAGTCTTGGCTCCGGCATCTTCGCGCTACTGGCCGCAGGTGTTTTCAAGACCATTGAAGAGGCGCAGGAAAAGTTATGCCTGCCGCACATCACCTATCAGCCGGAACCCAAGGCAGTCGCTATCTATGAACGACTCTTCAAGCTTTACCGCGGTGTGTATTTCGCGTTGGGAACACGAAACGCGACAGCCACCGGTCTTGGCGATGTGCTGCCGGATTTGCGCTTGATTGCTGCAGAGGTATCCGGGAACATGGACTAGAGCAAATTACCTGATGCTAGGGTGTTTCTGGCTGGAAACGGCTAGCCTTTCCTGGCGAGAAGGCCAGTGCTCATCGTATCTTCGCTCTACACCTTCAAATAATTTGCCCTGGGGATATTCTGCAAGGAAGCCGCTGCTTCTTGCACGCGCGTTCAAGCACGATGGAGTGAAATGTCAGAAAAGCAGCTGGAAATCCAAACGAAGATCGACCGCGTCACTGCCTTCCTAAACACTGAAAAATACCAGGCATTGCTCATCCGGAGAAATGAAAATCTTGCCTGGATCACTGCCGGTTCATTGCAGACCAGGGTGCTGCTTGCTTCGGAAACAAACGTCGCGTCCATCTTGATCACAGCGGAGGGCAAACGCTTTTTCCTGACAACGAATAACGAAGCGCCCCGCCTGCTGGATGAAGACTTCTTCAACCTCGGCTTCGAACCGATTGTCATCTCATGGCACGGCAGCGGCTTTGAAGACGAGATCAGCAGGATCGTGGGCACAGGCGCCATCCTCACTGATATCTACTACGGCAACACGATTGCGAGATGCCCGGAAGTTCGCGATCTGACTCCCTTGCGAACGCCGCTGCTCGGGAGCGAGATCGCCCGCTATCGCGCGCTGGGCCTGGAAGCCTCAACGATCGTCAGCGATCTACTGCACAAACTGCAGCCAGGCACCACCGAGTCGCAGATGAACGCGATGGTTGCGTCAGGTTTATGGTCGGCCGGCATTGAGCCCAGTGTGCTGTTGATGGCGGTCGACGAGCGCATTCTCAAGTACAAGCATGCGGTAGGGCACGGCCAGACATTGCTCGACTTCGGCATGGTCAACCTGTGCGGACGCCGGGATGGGCTCTGCATTTCCATTACGCGCTTCGTTCATTTTGGATCGATGCCGCAGAAGCTGGTGGATGCCTTCGGGGTAGCGGCCGAGGTGAATGCCGCACTGCTCGCCGCAACGCGGGTAGGAGCCTCGGCTCGAGACTTGTACCACGTGGCCCACCGCGCTTATGCCGACGCCGGCTTTATTGACGAAGAAGAGCAGCATCACCAGGGTGGCGCTGCCGGGTACGTGGAACGTGACTGGGTCGCCGCGCCCTTTGCTCACCAAGTCGTAGTCAATGCACAGGCCTTTGCGTGGAACCCGTCGATCCGCGGCGGCAAGGTTGAAGATACCGTACTGCTGATCGATGGGCAGATTGAATTGCTGACACCAACGCCCGACCTTCCGCAGGTGCGCACCAACAATGGGGGACAGGAGTACGTGTCAGCCGGAGTCCTGTTGCGTTGAACTCTTCCATCCAGGCCACAACTCCGATTGCTCCGCGACAACACTGAAGGCCTTGTTACACTGACCACTGCAACCGGTATGGCCCGAGGCCCCGGCAGGAGTGATCCTTTTCCATGTCCCGTGTTCTACAACCGGCTGCGCTTCCTGCTGAGCACACGGCGCCTGACCGTCGGATGAGCGTTCCCCTCTCCATCGCGATCATTACGGTCGTGACGGCAATACTGTTTGTCCTGCAGTTGCGTCACTTCTCTCCGTTCATGACGGATGACGCGTATATCTCACTGCGCTATAGCCAGAGATTGCTCGAAGGACACGGCCTCACCTGGAACGACATGCGGCCGGTTGAGGGCTATACCAACTTCCTCTGGGTTTTAGCCTGTTCAGGCCTGGGCGCGTTGGGCATGGCGCTGCCAGTGGCGGCGCATCTACTCGGCATCACAACGACGCTGCTCATTCTGGTTGCGATCGTGACGTACATCTACCGCAACTATCCCCATCAGCTCAGGTTCTTCTCCGCGTTGCTCGCCTGCTGCGCCCTGGTCTTAAGCAGTCCCTTCTCCATGTGGTCGCTCGGCGGACTGGAGCAGCCACTACTGGCCTGCATGCTTGTCTGGGCGACATTTCTGATGCTCGGCTGGCTTGACCAGCCGCAGCCTTCTACCGGTAGGGCGACGGTAATCGGTTTGCTGTTAGGGCTGGCTGTTCTTTCGCGTGCGGACGCTGCCTTGTTCACGGCGGCCTTCTACGCCGCTGCGGTCATAGCCGATGGCATCAGCGTTCGCAGTCTTCTGTCCCGCGCACGCGTTCTCCCTCTACCAGTGCTGTTCTTCGTCGGTCAGCTGATCTTCCGAAGGTCCTACTACGACGAGTGGGTGCCGAATACCGCGTATGTAAAAGTCGCATTCACGGCGCACCGTGTCTACACCGGTTTACGCTACCTCTACCTTGGATTGAAGATCAATCTCTTCTTCCTCGCATTGGCTATCCTCGGAGCTTACGCGTTGTGGCGTGCAGGCAAAAGGAAGACTGTTCTTTTCCTCACGACTGTCGCACTAATCTGGACGTTTTATCTGGTGATCATCGGCGGCGATATATTCCCTGCCGTCCGTCACTTTGAGCCGCTGGTCGCCCTCTTTGGATTCCTGGTGGCCGGCTGCGGCTTGCTCGTCATAGACCCGACCGGTCACTGGAAGCGCCGTACGGTGCTTGGTCTTGTAGCGTTAGCGGCATTGGTCGCCACATCGGATGCAATGTCAGACCAGGAGCATTGGGAGCTCCAGGGTAAGTCGCTGGGTCTCTTCCTGCACCAGGCATTTGGCGATAAGCAGCCGTTACTCTCTTCAGACGCAGCGGGCGTAGTCCCGTTCTACGCTCATCTTCCTGCGCTCGACCCGCTTGGTTTGAACGACTATCACATTGCCCATGAAGCCTCGCGAAGCCGCGGCTACGGCTGGGTGGGGCATGAGCTCGGGGACGGCAAGTACATCCTCGATCAAAAGCCCGATCTGCTGCTTTTCAGCAGCTTTGAAGGTGACGGGCCGCTTTTTCCAGCCGACCAGCAGATTGTGGATGACCCGCGATTTGGAAAAGACTACCAGGAAGTCCGCTTCGATACGCCGCAGCCAAATTCCATCCGTTCGCTCATGTATCTGCGTCGCATCGACGGCAAGCTTGGCATCGAGCAACAGGACGGCAAGGTGATCGTGCCTGCCTACCTTGAGAAGACAGACCTGGCGAACTCCATTCGACTGGTCGATGGCCACGCTGCGCTGGTAATCGCGCCGCATGGCCGGGCCACGTATCAAAAGATCCCGGCCATGCCAGGCATCTGGGTTGCCGGCATTCAGGGCGCAGCTGCAGCAGCCCTACAACTGCAGCCGGACCCTGGAGCAAAGAACGCGGCGAGCTGTCCGATGTGCCTCCAGGCAGATGCAGAAGGATATCTCAACTTTACCCTCATCAACACTTCGGGAACGCCTGCTGTAATCCAAGACATTAGCTTCACTGGAGTAAGGCGGCCGTAGGCTGTGTTCAGGGTTTGCCGGGGACGTTAGCCGGGCCCGGGCCAGCCACTTTCGCGGGGCTTCCGGCAGTGGGGGGCGCCGGCTTCTTCGAGAACACTCCAGAGAGTTTGCTGAACATGGCCGCGGGACCGGCGAGCCTCGGTAAGGTCGGCATCGCAGGAAGCTTATTCAAAAGAGCGTGGATTGCGGTCGGCTTGAGTGCGGGAACATGGGCGGCTGAACTTTTAGCCATTCCCGTCTTTGCGATGTCCGGGAGTTCACCGGGTTTGATAACAGCGGTCGACAAGTCGCCCGGCTTCTTTGCCGCAAAATCTTTGCCACCGGAATCAGCTGCTTTGGCAGCCGCGGCGGCAGAGACGGGAACGCCTCCAGGTACCTTGACGCTTGCAGCGGCCACTGATTTTTCGGTGCCCTTCTTTTCACCCTTACCGCTTTTCACATCCAGTTCTGCCGGCGGAGCCGAATCGATGTAATGCACAATCACACTGATGCGACGGTTCGAGGGATCAAGCGGATCTGACGGAACCCTTAACTGCTGATCCGCAAAGCCTCGTACCTGCGAAACCTGCCCGGGATGCAGGCCGGTGGCCTGCATCACCCGGCGGGCAGAATTGGCGCGGTCAGTTGATAATTCCCAGTTGTCATACCTGGTCTGGTCAGTATAAGGCTGCGCATCGGTGTGGCCCTCGGTCGAGATCCGGTTGGCCACGCCCCCCAGCTCCTTGGCCAGCAGGGCAAGCAATTCTCTGCCGGTTGCATTTACGACCGCACTGCCGGTTTCAAAGAAGGTCCCATCCTTCTTTTCGATCAACTCAATACGCATGCCTTCGGGGGTTATGGCAATCTCGATATCGTCAGCCAGCGCTTTCAGGTCCGGACGTTTGGCAATCTGTGCCTGGAGACGCTGCTTCAAGTCAGCTATGTTTTCCTTGTTCAAAGGGACGCTGTCGCCGCCGGCGCGGTCGGAGCCAGGCGTGCTTGCATTGCCACTGGGATCGTTAAAGTACCCTGCGATGGACTTGCGCACCTTTTCGCCCGAACTTGTCAACCACAAGACGATGAAGAGCGCCATCATTGCTGTTACAAAATCGGCGTAGGCCACTTTCCATGCGCCGCCATGGTGGCCGGCATGTGCCACCTTCTTCTTGATGACAATAATCGGCCGCTTGCTCTTGTCGGTCATCCCGGCCTCAGGCTGCCGCGGCTTCCGCGGTCTTCGCGGCGCCATTGCCACGGCAGGCTTCTTCTACTTCGGCGAATGTCGGCCGCACATGCGAAGGAATGGCCCGCCGCCCCACCTCAACAGATAAAATCGGAGGATTCCCCTTCATGTAAGCGATCATCAGTACCCGGAGTACATGCAGGTAGGAGCCTTCTTCATCGGCTGCTTTCATCATCTTGGCGCTCATGGGTCCTACCAGTCCGTAGCACAGCAGGATGCCCAGGAATGTGCCGACCAATGCCGCAGCCACATGCTTACCAATCTCTTCAGGGGGACCGCCGAGCGAGCCCATCGTGATCACGACACCAAGCACTGCCGCGACAATCCCCAAACCCGGCAGCGCGTCAGCCATGGTGTTCAGCGCGTGGATCGGCAGACTGACACCATGATGATGGACCTCCATATCAAGCTCCATCATCTGGTCAATATCAAAGGGTTCCACGCCTCCGGCGATCATCATTCGCAATGTGTCACAGACAAAGTCACGTACATGATGATTGTGCAGGAAGCCCGGATACTCTGCGAAGATCTTGCTTTCGTCAGGCTTTTCGATGTCGCTCTCGATCGAAAGATCGCCTTCTCGGCGGGCCTTGCTCAGGATCTGGAAGAGCATCTTGAGCGCTTCCAGGTAGCGGGCCTTGTCGAACTTCGAGGTCCCGAAGACGGCACCCATCCCGGCTCCGATCCCCTTAAGAATATGCATCGGATTGCCGATCAGCAGTGTGCCGACAGCGGCCCCACCGATAATGACCAGCTCCGCAGGCTGGACCAGCACCGCCAGGTTTCCCTTTTCCATCAAATACCCGCCAACCACGGCGCCGAAGACGACAACGATCCCGATGATGACAAACATGCAGTGCGATCCCCTTATCCGCCCGGTGGGCAAAGCGGCGCCTGAGGGGTGTATCGGCGATGGAGGAGGATAGATTAGAGTGCGGAACGGTCTGCCTCAGCGGGAGCGGGAGGTAGGACGGTCGGCACAGGGCTGCCATGTGTTCGCGGGGCGCGGCTGTGCATCTGCTCTCGCCCGGCACTCTGATTACAAGCTCTAGAGAGCAGATTACCTGATGCTATGGTGTTTCCGGCTGGATACAGGTTGGCCTTTTCCTGGCGAAAAGGCCCATGTTCATCGGATCTTCGCTCTACACCTTCAGGTAATTTGCGCTAGCTGCCTTGCACTGCTTCTTGTTCGGCGTTGATCGGCAGCTTCACGGTAAAGACTGTTCTCCCTGGAACGGAATCGAACCGGATTGCGCCGCCCAGTTTGAGGGTGAGGATGCGGTGCACTATATCCAGTCCCAGCCCAGTCCCTTCGCCAACCGCTTTGGTCGTGAAGAAAGGCTCAAAGACACGCTGTGCATCCGAGGACGTGATCCCGGAACCATGGTCTTCGATTGCTACATAAACCGAATCATTATCATGCCAGGTCTGCACTTTTAGCGCCGCACCCTCGGGCGACGCATCAATGGCATTGTCAAGCAGGTTTGTCCAAACCTGGTTCAGTCCGCTGCCGCGAAGGTGTACACGCGGCATGTCTGCACCAAACTCGCGCTCCATGGTCAAACTCTTTGACCGCAACTTGTGTCCCATTATGAGCAGTGTGCTCTGAATTGATTCATGCACATCCACCAACTGCTCCAGCGACTCATCCTCGTACGAATATTGCTTCACGGCCATGATCAGGTCTCTGACGCGTCCCAGGCTTTCTTCAATCGTCCCGACCAGTTGCACGCTCGAGACAAGCGATTCGAGCCAGTTCAGCGAAACAGACAGATCTTCCCCATTGAACGCGACACTCGCGCATCCTAAATCCTGTGAGGTCATGCCCATCGAGATCAGCGTAGAGGCGACCTTCCAGCCATTTTCGACGCCGGCTTTTTCAAGCTGCTGCTCCATCGCTTCTTCGGCGTCAGACTGCTCAAGAGAACTCATGGCCTTGCAGCAGACTGCGCCCAGCGCCATTTTCTGCAGCTCCATCAGGCAGTGAGTCTGTTCGTCGCTGTGCTTGGTCTGGCTGAGCTTGAGAGTAAGGTGCTGCAGACGTACCAGGTTTTCTCGCATCTGGGACGCAGCCCGGATAGCAGCAGAACCTGGGTTCTTCAATTCATGCATCAGGCCGGCAGCCAGTGCTCCCAGCGAGCTGAGTTTCTCGCGACGCACCTCCTGGGCCTGGTAGGCCTCGAGGCGCAACGCCATGTTGCCGAGTACTTCCTTACGGAAGCTAGGGCAGGCAAACATCAGTTTCCAGAACTTTTCTTCTGAAAACCGGATCAGTTCCGCCGACTCAACCGCAGTAACGGTATAGCGAATTTTCTTATTGGCAAGGATAGGTATTTCGCCAAAACTCTCATACTGATTAAGCACTATGGGGATCATGCGATTAGCCGGCGCCTGCAGCTTGACCCGGCCTTCGAGCACAACGACAAAGCTGCGTAACTCGCCCTCCTGCCAGATCAACTGGCCGGGCTGCATATGCAAAATCTCCACTTCGCCTAGACACAACAGGCCGCCATCTTCGGCGCCGGCAAATACCTTTACATGTTGCAGCCGCTCCAGCTGTGAGGAGACGTTTACCGTCTCCGTGACAGGCTTTGCTGCCAACCCGGCATTCAGTTCTGGTTCCGACATTAATTGATCGTGACTCACGGTCTCGACCCCGGCCTGTAGCTTGCGCACTCTCTTGATTCCTCGTTGCTCAATACATCTTCACCGTTGCTGTGCTCTTGCCACCCGCCTTTTGAGGCGGTCAGCCGAATATATCTCTTCGCCCAACACATAGTGCCAACGCTCTTCAGTACCGTGCCAGGTATTGATGCATCAGCTGTACTGCAATTGAACCTTCACCAACAGCAGATGCTACCCGCTTGACCGACCCGTGACGTACATCGCCGGCAGCAAACACTCCCGGCACGCTGGTTTCAAGGGGAAAGGGATCGCGCTTCTCTTTCCATGATGACGGCAGTTCTCCATTGACCCGCAGGTCTTGTCCAGTCAGGAGGAAACCTTTGTCATCCCGGAAAATGCCGGCGGGTAACCAGTTGGTATTCGGCGCAGCTCCGATAAACATGAATAAGCCTGTTGCCTTTTCCACTCGTTCCCCTTCCGGAGTCATAATTCTTACCGTCTCCAGATGCATGTTCCCGCAGACTTCCAATACTTCCGATTGCACCAGAACATGGATATTGGATGTGCCAGCAATCTGTTCGATCAAGTATTTCGACATGCTACTTTCGAGGGACTTACCCCGCACCAGCATAGTGACGGTCGATGCATACTTTGAAAAGTACATCGCCCCCTGGCCGGCGGAATTTGCACCGCCGATGATGAAGACATGCTCATCCGTGCAGGATTTAGCCTCAGCCAGTGCTGCACCGTAGTACACGCCGGCGCCGGTCAGGCGGTCGACGCCTGGCACTTCCAGTCGGCGATAGTCCACTCCCATGCTGACCAGCAGCACGAGCGAAGAGACCTCGCTGCCGTCAGCCAGTTGCACAAAGTGGTAGCCGCCGTCGGAACGAATTCCAGTGGCGAGTTGCGTCACGAATTCCACACCAAAACGCTGGGCCTGCATGAAAGCGCGTTCTGCCAGGTTGGCGCCACTGATGCCGCTGGCGAAACCAAGATAATTCTCTATGCGCGAACTACTGCCCGCCTGACCGCCCGGGGCGTTGGCCTCAATAATGAGTGTACTCAGCCCTTCTGAGCCGCCATACACTGCAGCGGCCAGGCCACTGGGACCGCCGCCGATCACAATCAGGTCATAGAATTTGTTGCGGGCTTCAATCCGCATGCCAACACGGCCGGCAACTTGCGTTCGGTCCGGCTGCACCAGAGAAGTTCCATCACTGAAAAGAACGACCGGCAGGTTACTGGTGGAGAGGCCCCGTGCCTGCAGCAGCTGCTCGGCCTCCGGCGTCTGCCCCGGGTCAAGCCATTGATAAGGAACATTGTTTCTGGTTAGGAAGTCGCGTAGATCGTGATCTTTGGCGCCAAACCTGGTGCCGATGACGCGAAGACCGTCAAACGCCGGTTTGTTGCGGTCACCCCAGAAGTCGAGGAGTTCTTCAAGAACGGGATAGAGCTTCTCTTCAGGAGGGTCCCACGGCTTGGTCAGATAATAATGGATCTTCGCGGTGTTAATTGCCCGTATGGCGGCTTCTGTATCCGCGTAAGCTGTCAGCAAAGCCCTCATCGCATCTGGAAAGTGTTCGATCGTTTTTGCCAGGAAGTCGACCCCGGACATGCCCGGCATGCGCTGATCGGAAAGGAAGAGAGCAACTGCATCTCCGCGCGCTTCAAGCTGCCGGCAGAGGTCAAGCGCGGCTTGGCCGGAACCGGCGCGCAGGACGCGATACCGGCTGCCGTACTGGCGACGCAGATCTTGAACCACGGCTTCAAGAACACTTACGTCGTCATCAACTGCGAGAATCACTGGCTTACTCATGCAACTCCAGTGTAGTAGAGAAGCAGCTTCTTGTAGGATGCTACTCTAAGTCGTTCATTATGTTGACAATAGAGCCCCTCTTGCGCGGGCATGCTGACACTTTCGTGGTGTTGCGGTTCTCTAAGAAGTCGCTAATCTGGGGACATCGGATAGCAGGCGTTCAGCAGATCGAATCATCGCTTCCCCACACCGTACACAAGGTAGCGGCAACGGAAAACGAAAGTTGCAGCAGAAGTTATTTCAGAACCGGCCGATATTGAGAGGACAGTCGATTCTTGTGCTTCAGTCAACGGGCGCGGCCGCCTTTCAGGAGCGGGTCCTGCGCAAAGACGGGGCAAAAGAGATGACGGCACTCAACTTGAGCGAGAAGGCGATCTGGGAGCAGAGGCAAACCGCATGAACAAAATCATTTTAGGCGACAATCAAGCAATATTCCGGGCAGGCATCGCCAAAGTGCTGACAAGCGAAGAAGACTTTCGTGTCGCAGCGCAATGTGGCGACCTGCCCCGGCTTATCCTCGCCGTCGAGACATATAGATCCTCAATCGTCGTTTTTGCTTCAGCATTGAAACCGGAAATTTCTGACCTGCTGTCACGGGTTAAAGCGGCAAGCAGCCGGGCCATTGTGATTGCAGAAAACAATGAACCTTCGAGCACCTACACCAACCTCGGCGTACGGGGGGTGGTTTACCGCAACACTACGGGCGCAGCCCTCGTAGACTGTGTGCACAAAGTAATTCAGGGGCTGACGGCGATTCAGCGTCCGCTAGAGGCGGTGCAGAACGAAGAAGAGGATTTCGTTGGTGCGCGTGTACGGGACCGGCTTACCCCGAAGGAAATGAAGATCGTGGCTCTGATCGTACAGGGTTGCAAGAACAAGGAAATCGCGACCCGGCTGGGGACTACCGAGCAGGTCATCAAAAACTACCTGCGAAGCGTCTATGACAAGACCGGGGTCTCCGACCGCCTGGAGCTGGCGTTGTTCACCATCCATCACCGGATCCTTGCGGCAGCGGCAGCGGAAGCAGTTAACAACCTGCACGTGCGCAGCGTCTAGTTGATAGAAATAGCGATTGCCGCGTCATTCGCCTTCGCCGGGGGGACGGACAGGTGGCACACGAGTGAATGGGTCCGCTGAATCCTTTTCGCGGACTGCACCTACACCAGATTTGCCCGCAAGAGCCACGGGAAGGCTGATCTCTTAGAGCAAATTACCTGATGCTCTAATGTTTCTGGCTAGATACACGGGCCTTTTCTTGGCGAAAAGGCCCGTGTTCATCGTATCTTCGTATCTTCGCTGTACACCTTCAGGTACTTCACATCGAGCGAGACCCTTGTGCTTTCGTGGTTGGCTGGCACTTCCGTTCGCGCAACAACGCATCAAGTACCATCAGGAGCTCTTTGGGATCGACCGGTTTGTCCAGGTAAAGATCAGCGACCGGCCCTTGTGCTTGAAACGCCTCCGCGATGAAACCGGACACTACCACGATCAGGGTCTCTGAACCCAATTCCCTGGCAGTCTGCAGGACGCGGCGAGCATTCACTTCGCCCAGCCGCCAGTCAGCAATAAGAACATCGTACATGGCCTGGCGTAAGTGTTGCACAGCAGCCTCCACTGAAATGCAGAGGTCTACCCGATGTCCAGCCCGGGAGAGTATTTCGCGCTTCAACTCATTGGCTGTTGGATCGTCGTCAACACACAGAATACGCGCCAAGTTTTTCCCCACTCATGCATTCCCGGCAGGGCCTGCAAATGGATTCGCAATGATCACAGTAGCAGATCAAGCTGGCAGTGCGGTCAGGATCGTCGGGACATCGCGAGACTCTTGAAGAAACCTCTTAGCCGAGACGTTCGGCGATTGACTTTGCCTGGGTGAAAAGGTAGAGGTAATCTGCACCACCCGCTTTCGAATCAGTACCCGACATATTAAAACCGCCAAAAGGATGTGCACCCACCATGGCGCCGGTGCACTTGCGGTTCAGGTAAAGATTGCCAACATGAAAGCGCAACCTGGCTATGTCCAGTCGCTCTCTGTCCCCGGTGAAAATTGCCCCAGTCAGCCCGTACTCCGTGTTATTGGCGATCTGGAGTGCGTGCTCAAAGCTCTCGGCTTTATGGATTGCAAGCACCGGCCCGAAGATCTCTTCCAGCGCCATATGTGCCTCGGGCGCAACATCGGCAAAGACCGTCGGTTCGACAAAATACCCGCCCGCATCGTTCTTTATGGAATTTCCACCTGCTATTAGACGGCCTTCTGTTTGTCCTTGTTCGAGATAGCCGAGAATTCTATTCAGTGCCACTGCATTGATGACCGGGCCCATGGCTGTGTTTTCAACCGGGTCGCCCACCTGGATCGTGGCAACTCGTTCGCGAATGGCATCGACGAACGCGTCATAGATGGGAGCCTCTACAATTGCGCGCGAGCATGCTGAGCACTTCTGACCGCTGAACCCAAAGGCTGACGCAACGACGGCTTCAACGGCATCGTCAAAGTTGCAATCCGCTCCAACGATGATGGCATCCTTGCCGCCCATCTCAAGAATTGTCCGCTTGATCCATTTCTGACCCGGCTGAGTCTTCGCAGCCCGTTCATGAATCTGCAACCCTACCCTCTTTGAACCGGTAAAGGCGATGAAGCGTGTCTTTGGATGCTCAACGATCGCATTACCGAAGGTCTCGCCCAAGCCATGGCAAAGGTTGACAACGCCGGGGGGCATGCCTGCCTCTTCGAGCACCGCCATAAAGCGGGCCGCGATGGTGGGTGCATCGCTCGAGGGCTTCAGGATCACAGTATTGCCGGTGACGATCGCGGCTGCAGTCATGCCCGCCATAATGGCGAAAGGAAAGTTCCACGGCGGGATTACCGCTCCTACGCCGAGGGGAAGGTAACGCAGTTCATTACGCTCGCCAGGATACTGGGTGGGGGTGGTCGCTTTGGCCAGGCGAAGGGCCTCGCGCGCGTAGAATTCGAGGAAGTCAATAGTCTCAGCAACATCCGCATCCGCTTCGGCCCAGTTCTTGCCCACTTCATAGGTAAGCCATGCAGAGAACTCGAACTTGCGCTTCCGAATTATTCCGGACACGCGCAGCAAGAGGGCTGTACGTTCTTCCATGGTTACGTATTGCCACGTCTCAAATGCCTGTAACGCCGCAGTCATCGTTCGCTCGACCAGGTCCACGCCGGCAGTCTGGTGCACGCCCACGACCTGGGACGGATTGGCCGGGTTGACGGACTTCGTCTTCGCCTCCGTCTTCACTCGCTCGCCACCGATGATCAGTTCATATTCCTGGCCAAGCATGTCACTCACGCGCTCGAGTTGCTGGCGCATGGCCTGCGCGTTCTGTGCGTTCTTGAAGTCAGTGAAGGGCTCGTTGACGAAGACGCCGTCGGGCGTGATCGGTAAAATTACGGTGCTGAGTTGTGCTGTCGTCATGGCACTTCAAGTGTAGAGCAGACGGCAGATCGAAGACCACCCACGACGTGGCGCAACCTCAGTTTGATCTTCCACCTGGGTAGAATGTCCAAGTGAGCCGTCTGGACATAGGGGTTCACGATGCTCGACAACCTCTGCACTGTTCCCTGCTCATTTCATCAGCTTGCCCATATCTCCCGCCGCACCCGCTGCGAAGAAGAATCGGAAAACGATAAGCACAATGCCGGCGACTTCGGCGATAGTGGCGCCGCCCAGCCACTTGAGCAAAGCAGGATCAAACTTCATCGTCCCGTTGCCATTCCCGATGATGAGCGACAGGGTCGCAATACAGCAGACGATGAAGGTCGCGGTGAGAGCGAGTGCCAGCCATGTGCGCAAGTCATTGATCTTGTTCGACAGCATAAATACGGCGGAAAAGACCGTCACAATCAGGAAGGCGGCTGACGTAAACGCATAAGGGAAGAACGTTTTGAAATTCTGCATCAGGGCAGCCTCCGGAGTTGCGAAAGCATACCGGCTAGCGACTACCTTGTCCATATCTAACAATGCTCATGGACGAATCAGGAAGCTGAGGTCGTTTCACGATGATCGATGGTACGGGGGGTGATGCCGGCTTCAGCGCGATGTCGGCGGGCAAAAGCAGTGTCACAACCCTTCCGTGGTGTGTCGGTTGCTGGCTGTCGGATAAGAATCCTTCCCTGGTGCCGTTGCATGATATCCACTCAGATCCAGAGGCCTGGGGCTGAGCCGCCGATGCCCTTAGTGGTGAAAACCTTCGTGCATCCTGCGTTGCGTTGCCTGGTCCGTGCCCGTGTCAGCAAGAGTAAGCACCAGCCCTCGGCCGTTGCGCCAGTCAGTGCCCTCGCGGCTCCGCACCAGCAGCCGATTCCCTTGGGCATCGCGTCGATCGCATTGGTGACGATGTTGCTCAGTACCCTTCGAAGATCAGGGTCTGAGCGTTTGCCATGGCATGGGCACAGAAACCGATGGATCGAGGAGTCTGGTTAAAGTCGGAACCGACCCTAGACTTGAACCATTGACGATCTTCATCGACCAGGCTGACGAGCGCGCTGGGTGCGGCGGGCATACTCAATGCCTATTTAAACAGGATTAGCGTCAGGCAAAGCAGTGCAGCCAGTGAGCATCGACAGCATTAGGGGCCTCACTGCCCTGAGGCGATCTTTTCTGTAGCCGCTGACATCTTGGCTGTCCGTTCCAGTTTGTCCCAGTTGAAAGGCCGGCCATCGATCGCGCGCTTCACGGTTTTAAACAGCACAACCGAAAACACCTGGCGGTACGCAAAACGCTGCAGCCAAATGTGGAAGAGCAGCCAGCGATCGCCCTTCTTCGCAGGATGTGAACGCTCAAGCGAGAAGGCCAGCGCTGAGGTGAAAAAGTCAATGACCAGGAAGCTCAAAAAATACAGCAGAAGCTTGTCAAAGCTGGCAGCGCTGGCGGCTTCTGGATGGAAGTGGCGGTCAACAAAATACTGCACCACGCCGGCCACGAAGAACAAATCGATAAAGGGCGAAACAAGTGGCAGCAGTATCTGAAAAACAAGGATATTGGGAAGCGCGAAGAAACCCATTGCCCGGTTTTTTGTGAAAGCGGCTTTATGCTTGAAGATCGCTTGCAGAGTGCCGAAGGACCACCGGAAGCGCTGCCGCATCAAGCCGTTCGCATTGATAGGCGCCTCGGTAAAAGCAAGCGACTGGTCTTCGTAGATCACCTTGTAACCCTGCTCCAGCAGGTTCATCGTCAAATCTGCATCTTCAGCGACGGTGTTGATAGGGTAGCCACCCCCATGACGTACCGCCTCGGTCCGCCATGCTCCGATCGCTCCCGGGACCACTGTAACGATATTGAAAAGATCCTGCGCACGGCGCTCGAAATTCTGGCTGGTGATGTATTCAAGTGCCTGCCAGCGTGTCCACAGGTTGACCTTGTTGCCGACCCGCGCATTGCCTGCTACCGCGCCAACTTTAGGATCGGTAAAGTGGTAGATCAATTTCGAAACAGCGTCGGATGCAATTACGGTATCGGCATCAATGCCAACGTAGATGCCCTCGTCGAGCCGTTCTATTGCATAGTTCAGGGCCTCTGCCTTGCCGGCATTCGGTTTGGTAAGAATCTGCAGCCGACCCGCCGCAATCTCCGGGGCATAGGCCTCGGCAGCCACCTGGGCGGTGCGATCTTTCGAGCCATCATCGATAACGATGACGCGCATGTTGGCATAGTCCGAGTTAAGCACTGAACGAATGGTCCGGACGATGACCGTCTCTTCGTTATAGGCCGGCACCAGTACTGCGACACGCGGCAGGTAGCCTGGAATCATTGGCACCTTGCGCGTGCGCAGCCGGTCGATCAAGGCAAACACGCCAATAATCAGCAGGCGCGCGCTCATCAATACATCGCCCACAAAGAAGATGTAGACAACAAAGTTTTGGAAGAAGGCGATGAAGAAAAACGCGATGGAATCCACACGCGCCTGCCAACGCTCGTTGGGCGCGATGGGCGGCATCACTTCTGCAACGCTCTTGCCCATCAGTTCAGGCACGCTGACGATCTTGTAGCCACGCGCGCGCAGGGCATCGATCAGCACCGGCAGTGCGGCGACCGTGGCCGAACGATCGCCGCCGCCATCGTGCATCAGGATCACGCTGCCGGCGAAGTCAGGCCGCGACTTGAAAGAATCCAGTTGTTCGAAGACGCGACGCGTAATTTCCCGGGGCGACTTGCGCGGATGCTCATCCCAGTCATCGGTATCGATCTTGTCCCCGATGATGGTGTAGCCCATTTGTTGAATCTGGTACGCTGGGGCGGCCTGATCGTTGGTATCAGGCTCCTGGTCGATTGAATACGGTGGACGGAAGAAGAGCGGCCGCAGGCCAAGCTTGCTCGCGAAAAGACGTTCGGTCCAGTTGATCTCGAGTTCAAGCTGGCGCGCAGAGATTTCGCTGATGTCCGGGTGCGTCAGCGTATGGTTGCCGACGATGTGGCCCTGCTTGATGTACTCCTTCAGCAGCCCGACGTGGTCCTGCGCTTCTTCGCCGATGACAAAGAAAGTTCCGGTGACACCTTTGTCTTTCAGAATTTTCAAAACGCGCGGCGTCCACGCTGGATCGGGGCCGTCGTCAAAGGTAAGCGCCACTTCGCCGGGCTTGTAGCCGAAGTACTGGATGCCGTAGGCCTGGGGATACGTCACCATGTGCTCGTCCGTGATGGTCTGGTTGGCTTCATCCATATTCACGGTGCGGGCACCGGCGCTCGGCGTCTGCGTGATCTGCAGAATGTCTCCCTGCCCATCTGTGTTGACGGATTGTCCCGGCGGTACTGTCTTTAAAAGCTGCGGCGTGGTCGCGCCGTTCGGATGGTCCCACACCGACCAGATAGACGGATCTTCCTCACCCAGTACCCACAGCGAGAATGTCTGGATGCCCATCGCACGGGCCGCGCGCAATTCATTCAGCGCGGTGACCGCATCGAGCATCCACACCTGGTGACGGACGTGAGCGTCTTCATCATCAAAGGCAAAATGGGCGTTAAGTTCATCGCCCTCAAGGTGCACGTCAGCGCCAGCGTCGGAGGCCTCCTGCCAAGCCTCCTGCACATGCAGGGACGTTACATCCAGCACCTTTGCTTCTCCTCGCTGCGGTTTACCTTTCGCGGGTAGCGGCACCTGCCAGTCATAGGCATAGTTGCCGATAGCGCAGATAACTTTCTCTTTCGGCACCAGCTTCAAGGTGCGCTGCAGATTATTTTCGAACCAATCCTGCGCAGCAATTGGACCAGGCTCCGAAGTGTTCTCGTGCTGGTCGTAATTCATTAACAGGATGCCGTCACTGTTTTTCGCAAGAAACTTCAGCTCCTTATCAGGAGCGCTGGTCGGCGTGTTTACATACAGGCGAAGATTGCGGCCGCCGCTGTGGAAGTCGGTGTACAGGTCGCCGATAAATTGCAGATAACTATCTTTCGCTTCATCCGGAACTTCTTCAAAATCGAGCGAGATGCCGCGGTACGTCGGGTTAGCAGCCAGGAACTTGTCGAGTTGCGTACGCAGGTTCACCCGCGCTAGCGGGTTCAAAAGCATCTGTCCGATGACCGGTTGCCAGTCGCCGCGGACGGCATCGTAGTTGCTGATCAGCGGAAAGATCTCCGTATCTTCCTTTGCGGCGGCAATCGCGTCGCGCACCTTATTTTGCGGATCAACGCCGTGGACGGTGCCGTTCGCATCCACCACGCGGTAATTGGACGCAGGGTAGAGAGCGGTCGAGGCCATCAGATTGCCATCCGGATCGAAGGCATGCAGCCAGACCGGGAAAAGAATATCAATCTGGTGAATGTGCGCCTTAAACGACGAGTAGCTGGCCGGGTCGTCATCCACGTAGTAGGCCGCGCGTATGCCTTCGCCCGTGTTCAACGGAATATCAGAGGGCTTGCGATTGGTCTTCCGCCGGGCCGGCCGTTGACCCTTCGTCTTCAATTCCGGCTGGCGCTCGTGTAGCGCCTTGTAGTTCCGCTTCTGCTGTGGAAACAGCAATTCCGGCAGCTTTTCACGACGCAGCACATTTAAAAAGAAGGCCACCAGGACTACCGTCGACACAATCGCCGTTACATCAAAAATGCGCCGGATGCGCTTCCAGCGTTTGCGGTTGGGATCGGAGAAAATCTGGCGGTTCATTCTTTCCAAAGCTTACAGGATTGGTACCTGCACGTCAGCGGTCGCAGCAGTCGAAAGCCTCTGTATGATGCAGAATATGTTCGGTTTGCGCACGCGCGAATGGCTCCTTCTGCTGCTGGCGCTGGTGCTCGGCGCGGTCTTGCGCCTTTACTTCTATGGCCACTGGGCGCAGGTCAATGGCGATGGCTTGATCTATGGCGATATCGCCAAGAACTGGCTGCAGCACGGCATCTACGGACGCACCATCAGTACGCCGCAAGGAGCCGAACTACAGCCGACGCTGATTCGCTTGCCGGGGTATCCATTGTTTCTCGCCGCGTGCTTTGTCGTCTTTGGCGTCGAGCACTACCATGCCGTGCTCTTCCTGCAGATAGCGATAGACTTAGCCACTTGCCTCTTGATTGCCTGCTTTGTCAAACAGCTTTGTTCGCCGCGCGCTGCATGGATCGCGCTTTTCCTCGGAGCGCTCTGCCCATTCACTGCCACTTACACAGCCGCACCGCTGACAGAAACGCTGACGCTCTTTTTCATTGCCGCAGCCATGCTCGGGCTACTCCGGCTGCTTACCAGGCCGGGGCTGCCGGCCGTTTGCCTGTGCACCATTTCGTGGAGCTACCTGACGCTGTTGCGGCCTGACGGCGCCCTGCTACCCATCGCTTTCTTCCCTGCCATCCTTTTTTATGGCCGCCGGTCGGTGCTCGGCTTCCCTGCCCTGGGGCTGCGGCGTGCTACGAAACTGGCGTGCCTGTGCGGACTGTTGTCTGTCCTGCCGTTCGTAGCATGGACGTGGCGCAACTGGCATACCTTCCACCTGTTCGAACCGCTGGCTCCACGCTACGCAACCGACCCGGGAGAGCCAATCGATCCCGGATTCAACCGCTGGATCAAGACCTGGGCGGCAGAGTTCACCTCTACTTATGAGATCTACTGGAATGTGAATGCAGATGTCGTGTCCCTTGATGCGCTTCCCAGTCGCGCCTTCGACTCGCCTGCACAGCGGCAACAGACGGCTGAACTTTTCAATGCCTACAACGAAACCACGACCCTGACGCCGGCCATGGATGACGCGCTCGGCAGGCTGGCCACAGAGCGGATCCATGCGCATCCACTGCGCTATTACCTGTGGCTGCCAGCCTTGCGTGTAACAGATATGTGGCTGCGCCCGCGCGTCGAAACCCTGAACATTGAATTGCGCTGGTGGCAGTATGACAAGCACAACGCAGAGACGATCTTCGCAACCGCCTATGCGGCGTTGAACCTGTTTTACGTGATCGCCGCAGCTGTAGGATTATTTCGTTGGCGTCGAAGCGGCGAGGTCCGATTGGTCGCTGCCATGCTGGGTTATCTCATGCTACGCAACCTGCTGCTGGCGACGATCGAAGCACCGGAGGCTCGCTACACAATTGAAGGCTTCCCGTTTGTGATCGCCTGGGCGTCTGCGGCGTTTGCTGGCTGCCAGGTTCGTCCTCGCTTGACTGATGTGGAGCGGTGAGGCCGTCTCTTGACGAGAGGTTATGGCCAGGCGACGAAGAAGGTGCTTCGACTTCGCTGCGATCCGCTCAGGATAAAAAATCAAGGAGTGACTGGCGTTCAGTCCTATAGATCGAAGTTATGCAGTTCGCTCATGCGGGGTCGAGCTAGACAGCCCGAACAGGCACAGACAAGTGCGACCGCAGGGAGCATGCTCTTGCGCCGAAGGCGCCGACGCCCGCACGGCCAGTACTATTTCCGAGTGATGGTCGGGTTTGGAGCTGTTTTAATCTTGAACTCATTAGCACTGACGGTAGCGTTGTACTTGATATTGGTGAAGGTATTCGTTCGCTTGTCACCGGAGGTCTCGTTGAGTAAAACCTGCTTCAAGCTGATAGCGCGCGTAGGATCAACCCAGATGGTCACCTTGCTGAAGTTGTTCTTCACGCTATCTTGTTTAGGCACCAGATCCAGTCTTACCGTCGACACGCCATCAATCATTTCTATCCCCGAGCAACTGACCTCCCAGTTCTTCTTGAGGTCGCTGCCGCTTCCGCCAAAGCCAAGCGTGAGGTACTCTTCCACCTGGTCCTTATTTTTCGCAACAGAGTAGATGAGTTCTTCATTCGTACCGGGCGTGTAAATAGTAATGGCGCTGCCATCAAACGTTAGTTTTTTTGCACCCGGCTTCTGAATGTCGGCCGCCATGGTAGTTCCTGATTTCTGTCGCACAAAATAGATTGTTCCTGAGGAGTTATCGTCTTCCTGCAAGACTGCCTGGTATTGGTCCCAGACAAAATCAGCTTGTGCGCTCTTGAACTGCGTTGATGCCGTGTCCATCTGCGCCAGCACCTTGTTCAAGTCACAACTTTGTGCGAAGGCTGCGCTCGCAGCCGCGACAAAAGCCATCGTTCCGACCATGTATTGCAAACGTTTCCGAAATGAAGTGTGCATTTTCATCTTTCGCGTAAGACAGCTTAAGTAATACAGCTTAATGGACAGGGACTGGAGTCGGAAGCCCTGAACCACTGCTAGGTACGGCTGCGCTGGTCGAACCAGGAGAGCGGTGTGCGTAGACCCTGTACGATTCGACTTTGCCGTTCGCGTCAAGCAGTCTGTCATAGCGATCGACTTCGACCGGGCCCGTGATCGGTGCTATGCTTGCCGCCAATTCCTGCTTGAGTGTCAATCCGTCGACGGAGGCCACGCCGGCCGCCTTCGCACTCTGTGCGCTCACCTGGTAGACGAAGACACCGCCGCCGCTGGCTTGCACCATCACATCGTGACCGTGCACATGCTCTTCCATCACCGGGCGATCGCCGAAATCGATGAAATGCGGCGAGATGAAAATAAACATCAGGATCAGCGTCACCATCACGTCATAGTGGAAACTGCCGCGCTCGTACGTCCAGAACAGGTACCGCTTCAACAAACCCACGTTAACCTCACCTCTTCCGACTTTTCATCGACATATCGCTATTCTTCAAGACGGTCTGACCGCTCATATAAGGAATAAGCACCTCGGGTACACGAATGTTGCCGTCCGCCTGCTGATAATTTTCTACGATCGCGAGCCACGTGCGCCCAACCGCAAGCGCACTCCCATTCAGCGTGTGTACAAACTCACTTTTGTTCTTTCCTTCGGGCCGATAACGGATATTGGCACGCCGCGCCTGGAACGCCCCGAAATTCGAACAAGAGGATATCTCGCGGTAGAGACCCTGGCCGGGCAGCCAGACTTCCAGGTCATAGGTCTTCTGCGAACTAAAACCCATGTCGCCTGTACACAGCAGCATCTTGCGGTAGGGCAGCTCGAGTTTCTGCAGGATGCTCTCCGCGTGGCCGGTCAGCTTTTCATGCTCAGCTTCAGAGTCCTCGGGCCGGGTAAATTTAACCAGCTCAACTTTTTGAAACTGGTGAACGCGAATGATTCCGCGCACGTCCTTACCATAGGAGCCCGCTTCCGAGCGAAAGCATGGCGTGTAGGCGGTAAGCGAAACCGGTAAGACAGCGTCGTCAAGGATCTCATCCCGATAAAGATTCGTCACCGGTACTTCTGCTGTCGGAATCAACCAGTGATCATTATCGCGCAGAACGCCGGGCGTGTAGTCTTCTTCATCTACGCAGCGGAAGAGGTCATCGGCAAACTTCGGCAGTTGGCCCGTGCCATAAAGTGAGCGACTGTTCACCACAACCGGCGGCATCACTTCGCCGTATCCATGGTCGCTCGTGTGCACGTCGAGCATAAAGTTAGCGAGGGCCCGTTCAAGCTGCGCACCCTGCTGCCAATAGACAGGAAAGCGCGCGCCACTGATCTTCGCGCCGCGCTGCATGTCGAGGATGCCAAGCGCCTCGCCCAACTCCCAGTGCGGCTTGGGTGTAAACGCAAACGCGCGCCTTTCGCCCCAGGTGGCAACGACGACATTGTCGTGCTCTGATCTACCGGGAGGTACGTCGTCCGCCGGAAGATTGGGGATGCCTGCCAACAAAGAACGCAAACCTTCTTCGGATTCTGCAGCGCTCTGCTCGAGAGCTTCTGCCCTCTCGCGCAGTGCGCGTGTCTGGTCCATCACGGCAGATGCATCTTCACCGGCCTTCTTCAAGCGGCCGACTTCCACGCTCAATGCATTACGCTGCGCCTTTGATTGCTCTGCTTCTGTAATGCGCTCACGGCGCAAAGTATCGAGTGCTTGAAAATTGCCCAGCGCCGCACCCGGGTCCATACCACGGGCGCGCAATTTTTCTTCTACCAGGGGGAGATTGCCCCGTACGAACGCAAGGTCCAGCATCCCTACTACTTTAAAGGATTACCGCCCCTGCGCCGCGCCTATCGAGTGGCAAAAGATTCCCACCCTCCCAAACGATTTGCGATACTGGTGCTGGTATGTCGAACCTGAAGCACTTCTTTTCTCTCGCCCTCATCATCCTTCTGAGCCAGCCGGCTATTCCCAGGGCATCGGCCAGCGCTTATGATGGCCACCCGAAGCTGGTCATCATCCTGGTGATTGACCAGTTTCGCGAAGACTACCTCGAGCGGTATCGCGACGACCTGAAGGGACGAGGCTTCAAACTGTTTCTGGATCACGGCGCGTACTTTCCGGACTGCTACTACAACTATGCCAACACCAAGACGGCACCGGGCCATTCGACCATCGGCACCGGTGCGTACACTGACGGCCATGGCATCAGCTCCAATGAATGGTGGGACCTGACGCGCAACAAGCAGCATGCCGTGAGCTCGGTAGAAGACGAGCGATATCACATCGTCGGGCTGGTGAATGCGAGCGGTACCAGTACGGGCGCTTCGCCTCGCAACCTGCGTGCTTCGACCGTCGGCGACGAACTGCGACTTTCGACAAACGGCCATTCGCAGGTCTACGGCATCTCGCTGAAGGACCGCGCTTCGATTCTGCCCGCCGGTGCCTCAGCCAACGGCGCCTTCTGGATAGACAGCAAGACCGGCAGCTTTGTTACGTCTTCCTACTACATGAACGAACTGCCAAAATGGGCGATCGCTTTCAACGGCAGCGACCGGGCCGAGCAGGCCATGCAGGAAGCCGGCGTCACGACACAGGGTGATTTCTATGAGTCGGTCGGCAAAAATCCAGCAGCCAATTCATACGAACTTGATTTCGCGAAATCGCTCATCAGCAACGAGCAGCTTGGCAAGCATGCCACGACGGACCTGGTGACCATCAGCATTTCGGCTCCGGACATCTCCGGCCACAGCTTCGGCCCAGACTCACCGGAGCAGCGCGTGATGATCGACACCCTCGACACGCAACTTGACAGCTTTTTTTCCTGGCTTGAGAAAAACATCGACGGCGGCCTGGGCAGCGTGTGGATCGCGCTTTCCGCAGACCACGGCATCGCGCCGGTCCCGGCGCAGGCGGCGACCCTTGGCATGCCGGCCGCAGAGATTGACATGGCCAAGCTGACCGCTAACCTGAACGAAGCCATGAACGCGAAATTCTCGCCGGGAGAGAAAGTCGTCTATATTCTCCCCAAACAGGGGCTGCCCTACCTGTCACTGAATATCCCTGTCTTCCAGGTCGCCGGCATCAATGAGCAGGAAGCCGAACAAGCAGTACAGAATGCTGTTGAACCCGCCTTCGAAGCCATTGGTCCTGCGCCCACGGCGACCATAACGCCAGTGCCATACGAAGAGACGACCCAAGCTCCTGATGCGGAAGTGCCGGCAAAGGCCGCCAAGTCGAAGCTTAAACCGCAGCACCCTGCTATTACCAACCCCGGCGCCAAACCAGGTACTAAAACGGTAGCCGTTGCAACTGCCGAACCACCGGAGCCGCCCCCAACGCCTCCTACCCGCTACGCACCAAAGCCGTTCGCCATGCATGTGTTTACACGGCTCGACCTGGCTGGCGGCCAGCTGCCGCCGAGCGAATTTGGGACGCTGATGGCCCACAGCTACAGCCCCAACGGTGGCTGGTATGTGATGTTGATTCCTGAGGCTTTTCAGATGGAGCATTACGGAAGCGTCGGTGGAACCAACCACTACACGCCTTACTCCTACGATCGCCATGTGCCGCTCGCCTTCTATGGTGGTCCTTTCAATCCCGGCATATATCACGGACGTGTGGAGCCGGTGGACCTGGCCGCCACCATCGCCTCCCTGCTGGGCGTCAACCAGCCTTCTGCCGCTGTAGGGCATATCCTGACGCAGGCCATCCGGACGGTACCAGTTGCTCCCCCGGCACACGCAGGTCGTCATCCGAGAGCAGGCAAAGCAGACGCCGCGACCGACGCGGCCGGCAGCGATCCATCCGCAGAGCCCAAGCCTTGAAGCCGGACATGCGCGTGCCGTTCTGCGGATTCGAGCTGAGAAATCCCATCATTGCTGCCAGCGGCACCTTCGGTTATGGAATCGAGTTCGACGACATTGTGGATTTAAACAAAATTGGCGGCTTCATCACGAAAGGCATCTCGCGCGAGCCAATGGCAGGCAATGCTGCCCCGCGGATTATCGAGACATCCTCGGGCATGATGAACGCTATCGGGCTGCAAAACATTGGTGTCGCCGCGTTCCTGAAAGACAAGCTGCCGCGGCTTGCCGTCTACCCGCAGACCGCCTGCATGGTGAATGTCTTCGGCTTCACCATCGAAGACTATGTGGCCGTCCTCGATGCGCTGAATGGCGCTGCCGGCATTACGGCGTACGAACTGAATGCCTCGTGCCCGAATACCCATCACGGTGGACAGGTTTTTGGCACGGACGGCTACCTCTTACGGCAGCTGGTGTCGGAAGCGGCGGCAATCGCCAGGAAGCCGCTCATCGTGAAGCTTTCGCCGAACGTCACATCGATCGCCAGCATGGCGCGGATCGCTGAAGATGCCGGCGCACAGGCACTGTCGCTGGTCAATACCTTTGTCTCGCTCTCGATCGACATCAAGACACGAAAGCCGAATATCGCCAACATCACGGGCGGCCTCTCCGGTCCGGCCATTCGGCCCATTGCCGTGCGAATGGTCTACGAGGCCTCGCGCGCCGTATCCATACCAATCCTGGGCCTGGGCGGCATTATGCGGGCGGAGGACGCAGTCGAATTCATGCTTGCCGGCGCTACGGCGGTACAGATCGGAACGGCCAGCTATGCTGATCCACGTGCTACCGAGCGCATCGCGAAGAACCTTGAATCCTGGTGCGGTCACGAGCATGTCTCCGCCGTCAAACAGCTGACCGGAAGCATGCAGCTGCCTGGCGCCTGATCGCTCAGCGCCGCTCATCGCAAAAACCGCTTAAGCCGGTCTCATCCTTCGCGACTGAAAGCAAATTACCTGAAGGTGTAGAGCGAAAATACGATGAACACGGGCCTTTTCGCCAGCAAAAGGCCAACCTGTCTCCAGCCAGAAACACCATAGCATCAGGTAATTTGCTCTAGCCTAGCCCAGTTCGCCCAGAGCCTCGACCGAGAGCGCGTCCAGAAAATGCCTCAGGATAGCAATCTTCGGCACAGCGAGTTCGCGCGTCCTTTCCATCCTGATTTTTCCCGGTAGTTCAGCCAGCGCCTTCGTCAGGGACTTCTCAGCATCAGCAAACAGACGGAAGCGATCGTCGCTGCCCAGTTTCGAAGCTGTCCGCAGGATCCCGATGGCCCCGAGTTGCTCAAGGATGTCGGCATCGCGCACGATCACGCCCTCGAAGGTATCGGGATCATCCTGGGGCTGGTGGGTGCGGACCACTTCCAATACTGCCGACAGCTTTTCTGCAGGAAAGCCCATCCCTGTCAGCAGATCCGGAGCTGTGGCATTGGTGTAGGCGACGTGGTCCCATACGCGCAGCAACTGAGGCTCTTCCGGCCGATGCCCGATGAACACGCCCAGGTCATGCAGCCAGGAAGCAGCGAAAACCACATCATCGTCATAGACAAACCCTGCCCCTATCTGTTGAGCGAGTAGATAGAGGCGGGGCTGATGGCCAAACTTGTGAGGAGGACGTGCGTTACGGAGTAAATATTCGCGAAGATGGAGACGATAATCCATTGGATCGATCGAGTTCCAAGTCTGCGCTCAAGCAGCTTTGCGCGAACGCTTAGCCTGACCGTCCTGGTAGCCGCGGGCGGACGACAAGGCCATGTCCGTCAGGTACACCGGCGCCGGGGTAGCAATGGCCACAAGGATCCAAGTCATCAGCGACACCAGCAATCCGGCAACTGCGGCTGCCTGCATGGTTAAGACGATGTCACGCTGCCAGAGGTGAAAGTTCATCAATGCCCAGTTCTGGAGAAATTCAACCCGGTGGATGATCGCCAGTGCCAGCAAAAATGCTGCCGTCGATACGGTGCTGAGCCCGATCAAGACGACATCGATGGTTCGGTGAAGTCTTTGCCTGGAAGAACAATGCTTGCAGCCTGCCAGATGCTTTTCATAGTCGCCACGCATGCTTCGGGAGATCCCAGAAATGTCATAACGCCAGCTGGACAAAATATCGCCAACTACCTGATCCGTGCAAGTTGTATTTTTTGTTGTCGATTGCACTCGCATCACCCGCGTAACTCTATCGTAACAATAGGATGCGTCCCTCGCCAGCAGGATTCTCCTAAATTGACTATAACCTTGCAACAAGAATTGTGCATATATCAGCTAAGTACAGTCATCATAATAAGATAGGGGCCAATGGTTGATGTTGTTCTGCTAGAACCAATTTGTTTGCCAGGAGGCTCATCCGATCATACAAAGCGCGTTCCGCCGCTAGTCGGGCGAGTTGCGGCAGATTGTTGCTCTGCGAGAGATGCGCCAGAACGACATACGCCGCGGTGCCATCGTAATTTTTTTCCAGGAATTCGGCCGCGGCGTCATTCGATAAGTGTCCAACCCGCGACATCACCCTCTGTTTGACTGACCAGGGATAGGGGCCATCGCGAAGCATTTCGACATCGTGATTCGACTCCAGCATCAGGACGTCACAACCACGCAGCGCCAGTTTCGCATTCGGCGGCATGTAACCTAGGTCAGTCGCTATGCCGATCCGTACACCTTCCGACACGAAGACAAAGCCTACCGGATCAGCAGCATCGTGGGGGACCGTGAAGGGGGTGACTGTGATATCGCCAATGGAAAACTCTTTGCCCGCCGAGAAGAACTGGACATCCCGTAACGCAGCCGGATTCCTGACCAGTTTCGCCTCGTCGCCATCCTCAAGATCGGTGCCTTCACACAAATCATTTTCAGTTGCACTCGAAGGTCCGGCGCCATACAGACTTGTTGGCTGCTCATCGAGCTCTTCCGCCTGACGCGCAGCTGCTTCTCGCTGCCGCTGTGCCAGCCAGTCCCCATAGGTCATGCGCTTTTGTGGAGTCATCCAGCGCGTCCAGGCGCGGTGCGTTGCCTCGGTAAAGTACACCGGGATGCCCAGCTTCCTTGCCAGAACAGCTACACCTTGAACATGGTCCTGATGCTCGTGCGTGACCAGGATGGCATCGACGCTCGAAGGCTCTTCACCAGCAATACTCATCCGTTTCAGCAGTTCCCGGCAGGAGAGACCAGCATCGACCAGAATCTTTGTCCGGCTGCTTGAGACCAGGGTGCTGTTCCCCTTAGATCCCGAAGCCAGAACCGTCATCCGCATCATCCTCTCAGCATACCGCTGTTGCTTGTGGATTGCTGCCCTTCAAGCAGTGCAAACCCAGGAACGATCCATTCTGGGCAATAGTGAATTACGTTTCCAGAATGGCAATGGGCGTGCGTCTATTCAGAGGCACGCCCATTGTCTCTGCCATGCGAGCATTGCCATCGAAGCTTCTTTAGAACGTTGAGGAAAACGCCGGCCAAGCACCTGCTGATAAATAACCGCTTCCAGCGCCCGTGCCCGCAGGAATGGCATGAGTTGGTCCCAGCCCGGAGCAGCCGGATAGCTGGCAAGAATCCTGTCCGCATTTTGAGGGTCACGGGAGACCAGGATGGCGACATCCCACTCTAACGGCCCGAAGCAGGCATCTTCAAAGTCGGTCCAGAGTAGTCCCTGCGGAGTACGAAGCAAGTTGCCGTGATGCGCGTCGCCATGAAGAGGCCGCATTTTGGTGCGCAGCGAGTGCAGTTTGCCAGCCACTTCCCACTGTGCCTGCCGAAGCGTGATGATCTCTGCGCCGGAGAGAGCGTGTTGCTGATCCAACCAATGCAACCAGTGTGGGAGTTCTTCAAGGATCACTCCCATAAAAGGCAGATCCCCGGGATAATCCTGCATCGCAGCATGCAAATTATGAAGAGCCGGTGCTGCTTCTTCCGCCGTGACCGGCTGTTCACCCTGCTGGTCGACGAAGGTCCAGAAGGTCATGGCCATGGAGCCGGTATGCGCCGAAGAACGATGCGGACCAGGTGGCAGGTCCCTCGATGGTGGAATGACAGGTGCTCCCTGCTGCGTCAGGTAGGACGCAAGGTCAAGATCGCGCGCGAGCCACTTTTCAGAGGGCGTACGAACGAGCGAACTTGTCGTCGGTACGCGCGCAACCACTGGCGTGGGCGACAGGTGAACCATGGCGTTGCTGCCGTCTTTGAGCAAGACAGGCTCAAGATCGCGAAAGCCAAAGGACATCGCCACTTCAACGGCTGCCGCGCTCGCTTGTCCTCCCAGGTTTTTCATTTAGCCTGCTCAGTACTGATAGAAACCGCGCCCCGATTTTCTTCCCAGCCAGCCGGCATCGACCATGCGCACCAGGAGCGGACAAGGACGATACTTCGGGTCGCCGATGCCGTCTTCCAGAACCCGCATAATGTCAAGGCACACGTCCAGGCCGATAAAGTCGGCGAGCGTCAGCGGCCCCATGGGATGTGCCATGCCAAGCTTGAAAACCTGGTCGACTGCCTCCGCAGTTGCGACCCCTTCCATGACGGCGAACATAGCTTCATTCAGCATGGGCATCAGGACGCGATTTGAAACAAAGCCCGCGGCATCGTTGACTGCGACAGGCACCTTGTCGAGCTTCTCGGCTAAGGTATGCACACGCTCGTACGTATCCTGCGAGGTCTGCAAACCCCGAATGATCTCGACCAGCTTCATCACCGGCACAGGATTGAAGAAGTGCATGCCGATGACGCGATCAGCACGCGTGGTTTGCGCTGCCAGCTTCGTAATCGAAATGGAAGAGGTATTAGAAGCGAGGATCGTTGCGGCGGGACAGATAGCGTCGAGTTCACGAAAGATTTCACGTTTGATCTCGAAGCGCTCAGTAGCGGCTTCGACGATCAATGCGCAAGAGGCGAGTTGGTCGCGTCGTACCGTACCGCGGATGCGCGCGAGCGAAGCTGCCTGGTCACTTTCCGTGAGCTTGCCTTTAGCAACTTCGCGATCCATGTTCCTGTGAATGGTGACCAAACCGCGCTCAAGTGCCTGCTCGTTCAGCTCGCACAGCACAACCTGAAAACCATTTTTCGCGCACACATGGGCAATCCCGTTACCCATGGTGCCGGCGCCGATTACGCCGATAGCTTCGAGCGTCATCTAGAGTACCCGCACAACGATGCATGTGATGTTATCGCGCCCGCCCGCCAGGTTAGCGGCATGCACCAGTTCCTCTGCAAGCGACTGCTCGGAAACGCTTCGACCGAGCAGGGCGGCCACTTCCTCTTCTTTCAATTCTTTGGTCAAACCATCAGAGGCAAGCAGAAAGATGTCGCCTGGATGGGCTGCCACTCGCAGGACATCCGGCAATACGTCGGCTGCGGTGCCGATTGCCCGCGTGATGACATGCTGCAAGGCAGAACGCTCTGCCTGCTTCCTGGTGATCTGGCCCAGCCTGACCTGTTCTTCAACCAGCGAATGGTCCGCTGTCAGCCGCTGCAAGGTACCGCCGCGCAACATGTAACAACGGCTGTCTCCAACGTGCGCCACCAGGGCGGCGTCAGGCGTAAAGGTCATCATGACCAGTGTCGTGCCCATGCCTTCAAGCCGGCGATCGCCCGACGCTCGCTGGTAAACGGCAAGATTGGCAGCCGCGACGGCAGCACGCAGATTCACCTCCGCAGCTTCCGTATTCACGGCAGCATCACGGAGGTATGCATGCGCGCTGTCAGCTGCCATACGGCTTGCAATCTCGCCCGCTGCTGCTCCGCCCATTCCGTCGCACACGACGAAGATCCCCTCCTCCGCATTGCAGGAAAACGCATCTTCATTACCGCTGCGAACGCGTCCCTTATGGGTGAGTCCAAATGCACTACACGCTCGTTTTGACTTTTGCTGCAAGCTGGTACTTCCTTCGTTCAGCGTCTTCATTTCAATAAGCTGTCAAACAGGATGGCAACCGTTCATATTACGGCACCATACGCGGTTTGTGGCAGTCCTCTATCAGCAATGAGGCCTTCAGGGCTGCGGCACCACCAACACCTCAACGCCTGAAGCTGAATCGGGTGCATGAAAGACCCGTTCGGTAGCTTTCACAAAATCTGTTGGCGAGGCGTGCGGGATGTCCACAAAGGTCTGCGGATTTCTGTCTACGAGTGGAAACCACGAACTTTGCACCTGCACCATGATGCGATGCCCCTGGCGAAAGGTGTGATCGAGGTCAGGCATGGTGAAGTTGACTTCCGTCATCTGTCCGGGTTTGAGAGCGGAAGGTTTCTCCCAGCTCGCACGGAACTTGGCACGCATCGGCTCACCGCGCAGTAGTTGTTGATAGCCACCCATCAGCAGCGGCGGCGCGCTGAGGATGCGCTTATTACCGGTAGTGGCGTCGGGGCCGTCCGGATAGTCATTCGGGTAGACATCAATCAACTTCACCACGAAATCGGCGTCGGTCGTGCTCGATGCGATTCTCAACCTCGGGGCAATAGGCCCGGCGATGGTGACGTCTTCTTTGAGGGCTTCAGTTTCATACACCAGGACATCGGGCCGCCGCGATGCGAAACGCTGATCATCGACCATGTAGCGCTGGGGCACAGTATCGGTCGTGTAATCGACAAATGGAACCGGATGCGCTGGGTCACTGGTGTATTCATCGAAGCTGCCGGCAGCAGCTTCTTCGACGGTAGGAGGTTCAAACGATAGCCCACCTTTGGCATGGAAATAGAGCGTTTTCTTCTCTGCCCCGCGCGGCGGCCAGGCGTCATACTTGCGCCACACATTCGTACCTGTCTCAAACATGTATGCCTTCGGCAGCACCTCACCCTTACCCTTCAGGTAGTACTCGAAGAATGGAAACTGAATATTCCTGCGAAAGTATTCACCGGTCTTCGCATCGAAGGTGACATCCCCTAAGTGGCCGCCATCCGAGCCGGCCCAGCCGCCGTGCACCCATGGTCCTTCCACGATAGTGTTCACTGTACCGGGATTCATTTTGCCGATCGCCTCCCATGTCCGCCACGGGCCGGACAGGTCCTCTGCGTCATACCAGCCACCGACGACCATCACGGCGCAGTGCACATTTTTCATGTGCGGGGCCAGGTTCCGCGCTTTCCAGAAGTCATCGTAGGTCGTGTGATGTAACTGGTCGTTGAAGAGCCAACTCGCATTCTTCAGGTACTTTGCGGCAAGGTTCTCAGTCGGACCCGCCTTCAAATAAAACTCGTAGTCGTCCGGGGTGCCGGTCTCAAACGGGACCACTTTTCTGGCGTCGTCCGCGCTGATTGGATTGTTTTGCGGGAGGAAATTGGCGTAAAAACCGAAGTTGGCGGAAAGCATGAACGCGCCGCCGTGGTACGAATCGTCACCCATAAACAGGTTGGTCATTGGCGCCTGCGGACTCGCAGCTTTAATGGCAGGATGTGAATCAATAATGCTGGCCGATGTATAAAAACCGGGGTAAGAAATGCCCCAGATGCCGACATTTCCATTGTTGTCAGGAACATGCTTCAGCAGATACTCGACGGAGTCGTACATATCGGAAGCATCATCAACATCTTGCGGCGAAGTCTTATTATCGATGTGGGGACGCATCTCGATAAACTTGCCCTCTGACTCATAACGGCCGCGCACATCCTGGTAGACAAAAATGTAGCCTGCTTTTTCGAATTCATCTGAGGGTCCAAGGGTCTTCTTGTACTGATCTTCGCCATAGGGTGCGACCGAGTAGGGGGTGCGATCCATCATGATCGGATACGCCACTGACATATCTTTCGGTACATAGACGGCAGTAAAGAGCTTGACGCCATCGCGCATCGGGATGCGGTATTCGTACTTTGTGTAGTGGGCCTTGACGTAGTCTTCAGGGGATGGCTGGGCAGGGTCCTGGGCCGCCGTAAGAAGTGTTAACCAACAGCCTAATATCGGCAGCGCGCACAACATGGCTTGCTTGATCAGCCGCATGAATGAATTTCCTCGCATTCAGATTCTTGACCGGCCCTAACCAGTAGGGGACGGCATCAGCCGCATGGTCGATTCATCATGTCACACCAGGCAAGCAGATGGGCGCCGTAGCTGAAAGCTGATCATGCAAAGGTCTGCTGACGTTCCTCCGGCTCCTCCGCAGCTTCTCAGGGAGCAGAATGGCTGCCACTGTAACCGTTCCGCCTTGATCGCTGCAGCCATTCTGCCTGTGACTGCCGGCTTCTCCGCTGTGCGGAATGATTCTTTCTCTTAGTTCTGTTCGTGGAGGTCGGTCGCTGTGCTCAGCCACGCTGGCAGCCGCTCAGGGTTCCAAAGTCGGCTCGCTCCAGGTGAGCCACCTGCCACGTCAAGGACGCTATCTTCGATCATAAGCAGGCGGACCGGCGTGGCTGTGAACTGGGCCGGCTTCTAGACACTTCCATCACTGACTACCCTCAAGCTCGTCGAAGAATCAGCGGACGGCAACATCCTCTCGAGACAACGCAGTTGTGCCATGTTCAGCGGCGATCCCGCTGCGGGCGATCATCGTGGCAACATACGCCGCGCCGAAGCCGTTATCAATGTTGACGACAGTCACATTGGGGGAACAGGAATTCAACATGCCAAGCAACGCGGCGACACCGCCGAAGGCCGCGCCATATCCTACGCTGGTGGGTACTGCAATCACCGGCACACCGACCAGGCCTCCGACAACGCTTGGCAAAGCACCTTCCATCCCGGCACAGACGATCACAGCACCGGCTTTACGCAACAGCGACTGCTGCGCTAAGATCCGATGCAAACCGGCGACCCCGACGTCATACACGCGGTTCACCGGAACCCCCATATACTCAGCCGTCAGCGCAGCTTCTTCTGCTACCGGCATATCACTTGTTCCTGCACTTATCACGGCAATTTCGCGAGCGGCAGGCAGAGTGACCTGTCCCTTAAGCCCGATGATCTTCGCAATCGCATGGTATTCGGCATCAGGAGTAGTCCTTTGCACGGCACTCCAGGTCTCCTGCGAAGCGCGCGTCGCTAATACGGTCTCGCCCGATCGGGCCATGCGGAAGAAGATCTCCGCCACCTGGTCCGGCGTTTTGCCGGCCGCATAAATAACTTCCGGCATGCCCAACCGCAAGGCGCGATGGTGGTCGATCTTCGCAAAGCCGGCGTCTTCCACAGTAATCTGCGACAGCTGTTCAGCCGCTGCACCCGGAGACATGGCTCCTGCCTTTACCTGCTCGAGCAGGGAAAGAAGCGTATTTGCTCTCATAGGCTTCCTGCAGCAACGATCCCTGCATGGCGGCCTGCGCTGACAAGGCCCGAGTGCGCGGTAATCGCCGCCTGCATCACCGTCTTGAGTGGTACGCCATGAGCGAGCGATGCTCTTCTGCAATCCTCGAATTCAGGGGCGACGTTCACAACGTCATCGCCGATACTCCCGATCTTCATGCGGACGCTGCCGTAAGTGGTCATCACCTCAACTGTAGCCCGCTTCAGAATGGAGCGTTCCTCGTCACGGAAGCGTATACCGAGGGTCGACGTTTCTTTGAAAAGCAGGTGGCGCAAATGCTCGGCATCTTCCTGCCTGCAGATCACTGTCAGCAGAGTACCAAGGCGACCCTTTTTCATCGTGGCTGATTGCTGCATCACGTCGAGCGCGCCGTGTTCAAGCAACAAGCTCGCAGCGGATGCCAGCACCTCAGGCGTGGCATCATCGACAGCACACTCAAGCACGGTAACAGTATCCTTGTTGCCCGCCAGATGGTCGTTCATGTTGGATGTTTGACACACGCGCAGGCGAAGAACGTTGGCAAAGCGCTCAGGGTTGCGCGTTCCCGCGCCATAACCAATCCTGTCAGTCTTCATCGCCGGGACAGCATCAAAACGACAGGAAAGAGCAAGCAGCAGCGCGGCGCCGGTTGGAGTCGTCATCTCCTTAGCCGGACCCTCTGCGTAGACCGGCGCTGCTTTAAGCAATTCCAGTGTTGCCGGTGCAGGAACTGGAAAGCGGCCGTGGGCACAGTCGACGAAGCCTGATCCGGTGTTGACCGCTGAAGAGTACCAGACCTCAGCGCCCAGTGAATCCGCGCCGACAGCGCCGCACACGATGTCGATGATCGCGTCAACCGCGCCTACCTCGTGGAAATGAACCTGTTCGATCGGCATGCCATGTACCCCGGCTTCAGCCGCACCAAGATGTTCAAAGGCCGCCGTTGCGATGCGTTTAGCGTTTGCCGTGATCGCGGCGTGGCTGATCAAGTGGAGAATGTCTCGCAGACTCCGCCCATGAACATGGGTATGCGAGTGAGCATGGGAATGCTCATGCGACTTGCCATGCTCGTCGATATGCGTATGTGCATGTGCACGGGCTTCCGTTTGCCCTGCTACCTCGATATCACGCGCGTGAACCGTTCCATCTGCAGAGTCGTGTGAATGGCCAGGTTGATCCGAAACCGCATGAGGGTGCACGTGAACGCCGGTGCCGCCTGCATCTTCGGCGTTGATGCCGTTCAACAGGACGCGGGCCTTGGTAGCTTGGACCCCACTGCGATCCACCTTCTTGAATTCAAGTTGCACGCCTAGGCCGAGCGAGTCAGCAGCCGCCTGAAGAAGTTTCGGCTCGACGCCGGCATCGACCAGGGCACCGAGCAGCATATCTCCTGCGATGCCTGCAAAACACTCGATATAGGCAACTTTCATCCGACCTTCTTCTCCTGTGCAGCTGCCAACAGCACTTCAAACGGCAACACTTCATTCATCGCGCCTGACCGGTAGCCGTCGCAATCGATAGCAACATACTGAAAGCCGCTGGCACGTACCCGTGAACTTATGATCCTGAACCGCTCAGGCATAAGCCACTGTGCCATTTCCTCAGGAGCGATCTCGATACGTGCGATGGTGCCGTGATGCCGAACGCGAAATCTCACCATTCCTAGAGAGTGCAGTGCCTCCTCGGCCGATTCGACCTGCTTGAGTGCTTCGGGCGTCACCTTCCGGCCATACTCGATCCTCGAGGAGAGGCAAGCCGATGCCGGCTTGTCCCACACGCGCAATCCTGCTTCGGCAGAGAGGGCGCGAACATCAGCTTTATTTAGCGAGGCTTCGGCAAGAGGCGCACGTACCTGGTGCTTGCCTGCAGCTCCATGGCCGGGGCGGTAATCCCTGGTATCATCCGCATTCAGTCCGTACACTACGGTCGAAAGACCAAGCTTTAGGCGTTCCTGATCCAACACGTCAAACAATTCATCCTTACAGTGAAAGCATCGCTGCGCGTCGTTGCGCGTGTAAGCTTCTGACTGCATTTCGTTGGTCTTCACAATCAACAGAGGAATGCTCTGCTCTTCAGCAAAGGCGACTGCGTCGTGCATCTGGCTGCGTGCCAGGCTGGGAGAATCCGCGAGCACAGCTAGTACGTTTTCCGGGCCTAGAGCCTGGCAGGCAGCGAAAGCGAGATAGGCGGAATCAACTCCGCCGGAATACGCAACCATCACGCTGCCGTATTTGTTGAGCACCGCATAAAGCGCCAGACGCTTTGCCACGGCACTGGCAGGATCCATTGTGACGCCCGCTCGGTCGTTAATTTCAAGCGCAGCCACGGTCACCCCAGCCATTGCGGATTGTTGATGGTTCCGTCGTAAATATGCGAGACCTTGTAGTGCTCAAACTCGCCAGCCATGGCAGACGGCGCAACTTTTTGAAGAATGGCCATCTTCTGTTGCACATCCATAGGTTTAAAGTCACGCGCGAGCCCGAGCGCCTGCTCAAGGTTCGCAATGGATTCGCACCCCGTGATTGTAATTGTGACCGGCACACTCATTGCATAATGCAGGGCTTCAACCGCAGAAACAGCATTCGTCTTCAAAATTGCTCCATTGCTGAGAGGCTTCATCCCAAGCACAGCCATACCATGCTGATGGGCCACCGGAATTACTTTCTGCCCAAAGCTTTCATAATGCTCATCGAGAGCATTCACCGGGAACTGGGCGGTATCAAAAGTGAATCCATGTCGGTCAGCGACTTCTATCATGTGGAGATGCATTTCCGGGCTTTTGTGTCCGGTAAAACCAATAAAGCGGATTTTGCCGTCTTTCCTTGCCTGCTTCAGTACGTCGATTACATTGCCTGGCTGGAAGGCCTGCTCTGGATCCGTCATGCGGATCACTTCATGAATTTGAACCAGGTCAATATGGTCGGTCTTCAACCGCGTCATGGACTGCTCCAACTGCTGACGCGCGGCCTGGCCAGTACGGCCATCGATCTTCGTCATCAAAAACGCTTTCTGACGATAGCCATCAGAGAGCGCTTTACCCATCCGCACCTCACTTACGCCGTCGTTGTAATCCCAGCAGTTGTCGAGAAAGTTGATGCCATTGTCAAGACCTGTACGAATAATGCTGATCGCCTCCTGCTCGGTGACTGCCGGCAGACCAAGGTGATAGCCACCAATGCCGATGATCGAAACCTCGGCCTCGGCGCGGCCAAGCTTGCGTCGGCCGATGCCATGCACGGTGTTGACGATGGGCGCTGGGGTACGCAGGGCAGCACCCTGTAGCATACTACTGTTGGGCTGGCCAATTGCCTTCTCCATGCTCACGATTGCAGCCGTTGCGGCTGCCTGTTTTATAAAGCTGCGCCGTTCCATGTGCCGCTCCTTTGCATCTATTCCATCTGATTGCAGGACAGGCTAGTAGTAAGAAGAGATGCCGACTGCGCCTATACGTTGTTTACTTGTAATTTACGCCGATTTCTCGAGGCCGGGTGGCCCTGGTTTGTTCCGTGCTGCCGCCGCCGGCATGCTGTTAGGCTGAAAACATACTGCGGCTGCAAGCATCCGTTGTGTTTTTTGAATTTTATGGAAATCCCTCTTCTCAGATCCCATGCCTCGCCGCTGGAACGTCACCAGGTGAGGACGCTTGTTCTCAAAGATGCGGTTGCGCTGCTTTCGATCCTTTTCATCACCGTTCTGCTGGCCATCGCCACGCATTTCCTCTTCAAGTCGTACTCCGATCACCGGGAGGAACTAGCCACCCGCTGGTTCAATCGCGGTACGGTGGCCATGCAGGCACAGCATCCGGCGCTGGCTATCGACGACTTCCGCTCCGCCCTTCTGTATGCGCCGGGGCAGCGACAGTTGGAGATTGCGCTGGCATCTGCCCTCGCCTCCGCAGGTCACATCCAGGAGGCGACCGCTTATTTCAACACGCTTCGGGAAGCTGAGCCTGGCAATGGACAGATCAACCTGCAGCTGGCCCGGTTGGCTGCACGTGCCGGCAGTGAAGATCCGGCAAAGCAGTACTACCATGCCGCCATCTACGGCAACTGGGAGGGTGACGGCTATCTGATGCGCCGCGCGACGCGGTTGGAGTTGGTGCGCTACCTGATCACGCGCGGCTCCTTCGATCAGGCTCGCTCGGAGTTGTTGGTGGCTTCCGGGAACGCGCCCTCGAGCGACCTGGAGGTGCAGTTAACCATCGCAGGCCTGTTAGTCCAGGCACATTTTCCGGTCGACGCGCTGGAGCTTTACCGGCAGTTGCTGGAACGGCATCCTGAAGACTTTACGGCCCTGCAAGGTGCCGCAGCGACTACCTATGATCTAGGCGATTATGCGTCCTCCTTTCATTATCTGCAGAGGTCCATGAGTGTGCCCGCCTATGCCAAGCGATCGCCGGAAAAACGGCAAACGGACCTTGACCAGCTACACCGGTTGAACCGCATCATCGTCCTCGACCCGTCCGACAGTCTTCCAACGACAACTCTGGCGACGCGGCTGATCAATGATCGCGAGATTGCTCGCCAGCGCCTGCAAGCGTGCGCAGCAAGCAGGACCGGCGTACAGGTGGGCGGGCAGTTGGGAGCCAGCGGAAACGTCGCCGCCGCCGGATTGGGTACCGTCAAAACCCAATGGGACGGCGAACCCGCTCATCTGGCAGTAAAAAACCTGATGAATGATCCGGCAGCACGGGCGAGAGAACGCAAATTGATTTACGACACCGAAGTGGCGACAGCGCGGGCGTGTGGCAATCCCACAGGTGATGATGCGATCCTGCTGCGGCTAGCCGAGGTCCCCAGCTATACCGATACCCAGGCGGCACAGATTCATGAATGAAAGCAGTAAGCTCAACGGCGCCGGTAACGACACCAGATTGAACGATGCATTGCTAAGTAAACCGACAGCCGCCGGCGCGGCAACAGGCATGGTCGCGCCGGATGAGCCTGTGCCCAATCCTGCGGGCGGCGAACCCATTTTGCGGCAGCAGGTACCGGAATCCGAGCTGCGCGAGACGGTGCAACCGCTGCCAGACCAGATGGATATTCAGAAGCTGGCGCCCACCCGGGACGAGAGGCTGTTCCTGGTCCTCTCCATTTTTATCGGCGTCATCTCGGGCCTGCTGGTTGTGTCCTTCCGGATTGCGATTTCATGGGTCCAGATCCTTACACTTGGCTCTTCCCCGCACCCCGGTCAATGGCGGCTCATTTTTGTCCCCACCGGCATGGGACTGCTGGTGGCCTTCCTGGTACAGCAGTTTTTTCCTGCCGCTCGCGGCTCAGGTGTCAACCAGACCAAGGCAGCGCTCTACATCTACAACGGCTTCATTTCCTTCAAGACAGTCATCGGGAAATTCCTGACTGCGGCGCTGGCCATTGGCGGTGGCTTCTCGCTTGGACCGGAAGACCCATCCCTGCAGATCGGCGCCGGCGTGGCTTCGATCGTCAGTCGCAAGCTAAGGCTCTCCCGACAGAGGCTGAGGGTCTTCGCGCCCATCGGGGCTGCGGCGGGTCTCGCTGCCGCTTTCAACGCTCCCGTGTCCGCCATATTGTTTGTCATTGAAGAAGTTATCGGTCAGTGGAGTGCGGCGGTGCTCGGGTCAGTCGTGCTCTCCGCCATTTCTGCGGTCGTAGTCGCCCGCACCTTCTGGGGCTCGGAACCGATGTTCCGTATTCCGTCCGTCACCATCAGCGACAGCCGCGAGCTGCTTGCCTACGCCCTGCTTGGGATTGTCGGCGGCCTGTCAGCTTCTGTCTTTTCCCGGGCGCTTAAATACCTTCGACCCAGGCTCCGTAACCTGCCTACCTGGACGTTCTATCTTCAGCCCGCCATTGCCGGTCTCATCGTCGGACTTATCGGGTTCTTCGGGTTTCCCCAAGTCATGGGGCCGGGATACGAAGTGATGGACCAGGCCATTCACGGCCAATTCACCTGGCACTTTCTTCTGGCACTGGCAGCTTTCAAAATCCTCGCGACCACCGTCTCGTTCTCCAGCGGTACTCCGGGCGGCATGTTTGCGCCGACCCTCTTTACCGGTGCCATGCTCGGCGCGGCTGTCGGCACCTTCGAGAAGTTATACTTCCCTCACCTGCCCATTTCGATCGGCTCTTATGCGCTGGTCGGTATGGGCGTACTATTTGCAGGATTCCTCCGAGCACCTTTAACCTCCGTGTTCATGGTGCTCGAAGTAAGCGGCAACTACTCAATCATTCTGCCTGTCATTCTCGCAAACACGATCGCCTACCTGCTTTCACGCTCACTGCAGCCGACTCCTATCTTTGAAGTTTTCACGCACCAGGATGGTCTTAACCTTCCGTCCATGGAAGAACAGCGTGAAGAAGTCGGCCTGCATCTGGAAGATGCTTTAAGACCAAACACTTTGCCCATCCTGGTTGGATCGGATACGCTCGCGGTCGTCGACCAGTACATGCGGGATGCAAAGATGCCTGCATGTTTTATCCGCATGGAGGATGGTAGCTGGTACGTGATGACCAGGGATGAACTGGATAAAGCTCTGGTGACCCACGAGCAGGAAATTCAAGTCGCTGCGGCCATCACAAGCGAGCGCACGCCCAACCTGTTTCCTGATATGCCAATTGACAGCGCGATTCCGCATTTAGCCCGCTGGTCGATCTTGCCGATCCAGAACCGTGCAGCGCGGGGGACTCTCGAGGGTACCATCACCCTCACCGAAATCCTGGCACGCTACCAACGCCTTTAAATCTAATGCGAGCGTGGCATGGAACGCCAAGGGAGTCTCCCTGATAGGCATGGTCGCCTTCTGACAGACCAGCCCCGAGACACTGCATGAAATGTTCGCTGGGTGAATATATATGAGGCCAGCTGCCGACATACACACAGCTTGATGCTTTTCGTTTGAATCCTATTACCTGAAATGCGGTATGTCTTCCGACGGTTGTCGTTGGTAATAGCTACCGCTTTTACCAATGTCGTAGCTGTTTCGGACGGTTGACTTTGAATAGATATCGGTCCTATGGGGTTCTCATGGCACAACTCGCACTGGTCACTGGAGCGTCAAGCGGCATCGGCTACAACCTGGCACAGGTGTTCGCAGAAAACGGCTTTGATTTGGTCATAGTTTCGAATACTGATGGCTTGGCTGAAGCTGCCGTTGCATTCAAATCCCTGGGGGTGGACGTCCACCCGATTAAAGCTGACCTGGCTTCGTACGAAGGAGTAAACAGCTTCTGGCAGCAGGTGGAAGCGTTGGGGCGTCCGCTAGCCGCTGCCGCTTTGAATGCAGGGGTCGGGGTTGGAGGACTTTTTGCGGAAACTGATCTTGATGCCGAGATTAACCTCGTCCGGCTTAACGTGGAAGGCACGCTGCATGTAGCTAAACATGTGGTGCAGCACATGGTCGCTAATGGCGATGGCAAGATCCTGTTCACAGCTTCAATCGCATCTGAGATGATCGCACCGCGCGAGGCCGTCTATGCTGCTTCGAAGGCGTTTGACCTTTCACTCGCGAAAAGCCTGCGGGCTGAACTGGAAGGCACCGGCGTCACCGTGACCGCATTGCAGCCAGGTCCGGTAGACACAAACTTCTTTCACCGTGCCGGTATGGACAACACCCAGGCTGGGCAGGAAGGCAAGAAGGAAAGCCAGCCTTATGACGTAGCTAGACAAGGCTTTGAAGCCTTGATGAAAGACGAGAAACATGTGTATGCAGCAAGTCTGAAGACGAAAGTTGAGGGAGCCATCGCTAACTTTGTGCCTGACTCAGTGAAGGCTGCAATGCACGACAAGATGAGCAAACCCACAGACGAATCATAATCGTCTTTGTTACCACAATAGATATCTGGAGAATGGAAGAGCGCTATGACGACTGGAATATTGAATCGCGACCTGGAAGTGGAAATGTCTGGTGGCAGAGTTCCTCACCACGGCTCAACCTTCGTACCGCCACCTGAAAAAGACGAGCGGGGCCGCTTGTTCGCATCAGCCGTACAGACTATTCAAGCTTCTCCCGAGGAGCTATATCGCCTCTGGAGTGACATCAGTTACTTTCCGCGCTGGCAGGAGCACGTTGTTTCCGTGACGCAAACCGGTCCCGGGCTTAGTCACTGGGTTATGGGCAATCCCGAAAAGGCTGACGGCAAGCGCATCGAGTTCGATTCGCGAATCATAGAAAATGTTCCAGGGCAAAAACTGGCCTGGGAGTCAATCAGTGAGGAAGTAGACCTGAGTGGTTCAGTTACTTTTGTCGAAGATCCGTCGGGCCGAGGAACACTTGTAACTCTGACACAAGCCTTCAAAGTTCCTCTCGATCTATTCGGCAATGCGTTGGCGGCCGCGGTTAAGCGGAGTCCCAGACAGACGGTAATTGAAGATCTTCGCCACTTTAAACAGTTAGCAGAGACAGGAGAGATTCCTTCAGTCAAGGGACAGCCGCACGGCCCACGCGGCGTGACAGGTGAACTCAAAGAGTGGATGTACGGCGAAACGAACCCGAACCCGCCAGGCACAAGCGAAGCCGAGTAGAGGCTGTTTGCCGGAAGATCAGACATAATATCTATCACGGAGAAAAGCATGAAGGCAGTTTGTTGGATGGGCAAGGAATCAATCGAGGTACATAATGTGGCAGACCCAGCGATTATCAATCCACATGATGCAATCATTAAAGTAACTCGAACGGCGATTTGTGGCAGTGATCTCCACTTATATGCAGGGCTCATTCCGTCGATGGAATCCGGCGATATTCTGGGGCACGAATTCATGGGCATTGTCGAAGAAGTTGGGAGTGAGGTGAAGAAGGTCAAACGGGGTGACCGAGTCGTAATTCCATTCACGATCGCGTGTGGCAACTGTCTTTTTTGTAAAGGGGACCTTTGGAGTTTATGCGATAACACCAATCCAAACGCACAGGTTGCTGAAACCATGTACGGCTACTCCGGCTCTGCTTTATTTGGCTATTCGCACATCTACGGAGGGTACGCCGGAGGACAGGCACAGTATGCGCGTGTACCCTTCGCAGATGTTGGTCCTCTAGTTGTCGAGAATGATCTTCCCGACGAAAAGATACTCTTCCTTTCGGATATCTTTCCAACCGGCTACCAGGGCGCGGTAAATGCCAACATTAAGCCCGGAGATACGGTAGCGGTGTGGGGTTGTGGGCCGGTAGGTCTATTCGCAATCGCAAGTGCCTATATGCTGGGTGCACGACAAGTCATTGCCATTGACCGCTTCCCGGAGCGATTAGCACTAGCAAGGCAGTGTGGCGCGATCACAATCGATTACAGCAAGGATGACGTCTCCATTGTTGAAGCACTTCGTGATCTAAGCGGTGGTATCGGGCCCGATAGCTGCATCGATTGCGTCGGAATAGAAGCGCACTCGCATACAGCTGCCGGTATCTACGACAAGGTGAAGCAAACGCTCAAGCTTGAAACGGATCGTCCCTTCGTCCTCAGGCAGGCCATTCAAGCCATCCGAAAGGGTGGGACACTTTCTCTTCCGGGTGTATACGGCGGGGTCCTGGACAAGGTCAATTTCGGCGCGGCTTTCGGAAAAGGAATTCACATGAGTATGGGCCAGACTCATATGCAGAAGTTCCTCAGGCCTCTGCTCAAGCATGTGGAAGAAGGTCGCATCGACCCATCGTTCTTAATTTCGCATCGTATCGGCATTGAAGACGCTCCTGCTATGTATGACAAGTGGCAGAAGAAGGAAGACGGTGTAACTAAGATCGTCATTGATCCCTGGGTCGACTCTATGGCAGCGTAGTCTTTGTTGGGAAGATAGTTGAGAGGTATAAGCCATCAGAAGATCCGAGCGTACCACTAATCATGTGCCGAAGCTTCTTGTCGGGGGCGCGTTAGCTGCTGCTTTTTCAATAGTAGTTGCAAGGCGTAGATCAAGGCGCCCCCTGACAGGTAAGCTGGTCGTCATCACTGGCGGCTCACGAGGCTTGGGACTCGCCATCTCCCAGAATTGTTTAGAGGCAGGCGCCCGCGTGGTCCTGTTGGCTCGCGATCCACTCGAATTGGAGCGCGGCAGGAATCAACTGTTAGACCTTGGTTTTCAAGGTACTTCAATTCACACACGCTGCTGTGACCTCACTCTCGTTACTGAAGTCGAGAGCGCCTTCTCGTGGATACAGTCCACTATTGGCCCGGTAGATGTCCTGATCAACAATGCCGGGATCATCGATGTAGGACCCTTTGAAAATCAGGCGCTGCAATCGTTTCAGGATTCTATGAACACAAACTTCTTCGGGGCACTTCACTGCGTTCGTGCCGTGCTTCCGTCGATGCTGGACCGTGCTGACGGACATATAGTCAACATCGCCTCGATAGGGGGCCTGGTTTCTGTGCCCCATCTTCTTCCATACAGCGCCAGCAAGTTCGCGCTTGTAGGTTTCTCCCGGGGATTAGGGATCGAGCTTCAACCAAAAGGTATCCGGGTTCTTACCGTGTGTCCATGGTTAATGCGGACAGGATCACACCTTCAGGCTTCATTCTCAGGCATGCGGGCCGAAGAGTACCGATGGTTTAGCCTTGGTGCTACTTTACCTGGAGCATCAATGAACCTGCATGATGCCAGTCGCCGGATAGTCAGGGCAGTAGAGAGTGGACAACAGGAACTGCTGCTGTCCGGGTGGAGCGTATTTGCTTCGTATCTGATGCGGCTTGCTCCTTCGCTCATGCATGCGACTCTTTCCATCGCAAATCGCCTGCTCCTTCCACAAGCCTCGACGACCGAGAATGCTCCCCGTAAAGGCTTCATGGTACGGCAACTTGAGTGGAACGTTGTCGGTCGTCTTGGCGGTAAGGCTGCTTCTGACTGGAATCAGGAGGCATAAACGCAGCAACGTGTCACAGGAGATCCGCATCCTCCTACAGTTAAGTACCTATCACTCCGCCTACCCTAGGCAGGGTTCCCACCTATTCAGCGCAAAGTATTCTTGTTCCGTCCATGTACCTTATAAAAGCACAACATTCCCTCGCCGCAAGGAAGCTTCACGAGGCCCTTCGGCTGTTTGATAAAGCTGAAGCAAATGGCGAAGCGCCGGCTGTCTGCGCAGCCGGTAAGTGGGAGAGCTTCATGCTACTCGGAGAGTATGAAGCAGCATGGCTGCAGAGCGACCTTCTCCGGTCAAGCGGAGTCTCCGACGTGCATCGCCTCTGGCAAGGCGAGCCCATCCATCAGCGAAGAGTTATCGTACGATGTTTGCACGGATTAGGAGACGCTATCCAATTCCTTCGATATGCGAGACAGCTACGAGACATGGCGGAGGAGCTTTACATTCAAGTGCCTCCAGCCCTGGTGCAACTTGCGAACCAGATTGAGGGCGTAGCTCCTGCAATTACCTGGGATACCCCCACGACACCATCGCCGGAGTGGGATGTTCAAGTGGAAGTGATGCAATTGCCTCACCTCTTTCGTGCGCTCAGTCATTCAGTTCCCTCCCATCCTTACCTTCACATTCCATCGACTGATACGAGTCGAGTGAAAACGGCGATACTTCTCCGGGAGGCTAGGAATGGACTGCCAAGAGTCGGATTATGCTGGCAATGCGGTAAGTGGAACACCAACCGCGCAATACCATCCGTCTTATTCCAACCTCTCCTCGACATAGAAACGGTTCACTTCTACAACCTGAATGAAGCCAGCAATGACGATGCATGGGTTGGGTTGAAGGTCTCTTCCCGGTGCCACGATGCCTCGGTCCTGGGCGACGGCCCCCTCAGCCTGGCCGCCGTTATCGCCAATATGGATCTCATTATTACCGTAGACACGATGGTGGCGCACCTGGCTGGAGCCATGGGCAAGCCAGTCTGGTTGATGTTGCAATATGCTGCAGACTGGAGATGGATGGACGCTCGTAGCGACTCACCCTGGTACCCTACTATGCGTATCTTCAGACAATCAGGACCAGGTGACTGGCCGAGCGCGATACTTGCAATCATCAACGCCCTAAGAACGAACTTCCGCTATACAAGTGGTGGCTATGCAGAGCTGGGATAGCTTTGACGCATACCTGTTCGATCTGGACGGTACTCTCTTACATTGCAATGACGCAGTGCATTACTTTGGATTCTGTCATGCGTTAGGGCTTATAAGTGGGCTGAAGTTAGACCTGCAAGGTGTGGTGGCACACGGTAACACTGATCTTGGCATACTGCGTGATGCTCTCACTGCGGCCGCCATACCTCCATCAGTATGGCGGCCGCTCCTACCGATGGGAGTTGCTGCGCTGGAGCAATTTGTAATAGATCGGCAACAGGAGATGGTAGTGGTATGCGAGAGCGGCGCGAGCGATGTGCTGAGCTATCTTCTAAGCAAGGGCGCTGCACTGGGTATTGCCACCGGAAATTTGTCCGCAATTGGAAAGATAAAGTTAAACCTTGCAGGTCTCGACAGGTTTTTCACTCATCATGGCTTCAGTGATGGTCTCGAGAACAGGGAGGATGTTTTCAGTCGTGCTCTGCAAAGATTGCGGGCCGACGATCCTGACGTCGCAACAGTGTGTGTGGTCGGGGATACGCCCCGCGACGTGCAGGCAGCCCACGCAAATGGACTTCCAGCCATTGCGGTAGCAAGCGGCACCTTCTCGATAGCCGAGCTTGTTGAGGCTTGCCCTGAATACTACACCTGCAGCCTCACCCAACTTCTGCAATGCTGCAGTAGTTAAAGCAACCGTGAAGATAGAACTACTAAGCAGATAGTTTTGTGACTATCTGCTCGAACTCCAGGGCACGATGTCGGGAGGTGTGTTCATTGAGAATTCGCTCTCGTGCACGGCTTCCGATGGCGCGGCGCTCATGTTCGGATAAGTCACGTAATACGTTCACTACATCAGACGTCGAGGTTACGACCAGGATTTCCTGCCCAATTTGCAGAAAATCGTTCAGGCCGGGCCACGTGTCCGAAAGAATGGTTGCGCCGCAGGAAGCGGCCTCGAATAACCGAACAGAGGGGGAATAGCCTGCTTCTACCATGTCCTCTCGTGTAAGGTTCAGCGTGTAGCGCGAAGACGAATAGAAGCTGGCATGTTCCGCGGGGCCCACATGCTGTAAGTGCCGTACATTCCTCGCCCAGTGAGTCGTTGGATAAAGTGGCCCTGCTACAAGAAATTGATAATCGGGAAGCTGCATCGCGGGGCCGTTCAACAGGTTCATCAACTTAGGTTGGCGGTCTGCGGCATATGTGCCCATGTAACTCAACTCCGAGGCAAACTGCGGTGAAGGTTGCGCTTCGCGGTGGGCATCGGGATCAACAGAGCAATAAAGCGGGAATGCGGCCCGGGCACCATACTTCTTCTCTAGCTCAACCAGAACAGGTCCACCACTGAAGCTCAAGTAAGCTGCATACATGGGAATCTGGTCAACTCGCAGATATTCTGGCTGCTCTGTACGACAAAGCGCTGCCATCGTAACCGGTGTATCGATGTCATAGAAGAACACTGGCTTTGCTGTCTTTTCAAAGAGGATATCCGCTGCTGCAATTGCATCCGGAAAATACGAGCCGATTACAATGACGTCTGCATCCCTGGCATCCTGGATCGTTCGGACTTGCTCCTCATCCCAGTCGCTGTAAAGTCTTAACTCACAGAAGTCAGGCGAGGGCAGGTCTCTATGTTCTCTGTACCATGCGACATCTTTTTCTACGAAGATGACCCGGTGGCCCAATCTGTAAAGCGCGCGGCCCAGCGAACGATAAGTGGTCGCATGCCCGTTACCCCAGGATGAGGAGATACTTAATCCCAGAACAAGTATCTTCATGAGACGGCAGCTGGGACAACTGCAGCCTGGAACTTTTGTCGGGACAACCAGCGCAGATGCTGATCGACGAGTAGCGCTCGCGAGCGATAAGTGTGATCGCGAAGCGCCCGCTCACGTAAGGCTGTCCCAAAGGCTTTTGCCTGTTGCAGGCTATTCATTCGTAACGCAGATACGACGTCGTTAGCATTCTTGACAATCAGTACTTCTTCCCCCGGGGCAAAGCACTGAGCCATGCCCGGCCAGTCGTCGCATAGGAGGCAACTACCACTGCCTGCTACCTCAAATACGCGAGTAGGAGGGGAATAGCCATAGCTCGCCATCGAAGAGCGATTGATATTCAGAACCATGCGCGCCGAACAATTAACACGGTTGTGATCACCTGTAGGGACATGGCCGAGCCAACGGACATTAGGCGGCAATTCTTTATCGCCCCAACCCTCTCCACCAAGTAGAAAACTCATCTCCGGTGCGCGGCGGGCAGCTTCAAGGAAAAGATCATTAACCCGCTCTTCTCTATCTGGAAGGCGGTTTCCAAGGAAGACAAGGTCGCACGTAAACCCAGGATCCGATGCGACAGGAAAATGTGTCGTAGGGTCAAGCCCGTTATAAATGCTGAAGTATTCTCGGGCACCGTGGGCTCGATACGCCTTCTCAATCGCAGGTCCACCACCGTAGGTCAGTACCGCATCGTAGCGGGGTACAGCCAGCGTCAAAGCAGCATTTGGGTGCTCCTGCAGACACGCTATGGTCGCCGGCGCGTCTACATCCCAGAAAAGCACCAGACTGCTTGGCTGGCATTGCAACACGCCTAATGCAAGTGCTTCATCATCTATGCCTATCCCGCTATGCTTTACAACGACGTCCGCACTTGATGCCAGGGACAGCATCGCCTCTATATCTATCGTTGGTCTATAAACAATGGAGTTTGCGTAAGAGTAGTCGCCTGGATCGAGATGCTGCTGCCGATTAAATGCGTCTGGCTCTGCGAAGGTGACCTGGTGGCCAATCTCATGAAGCGCCCGGTAAATACCACGGTAGTAAGTAGCAGCACCATTCCAGTAGGAAGACAACAAGCTCGAGCCGAAGACAAAGATTTTCATGCAAGAAGTCCTTCACAAATTAGCGACAATTCTTCAGCGCGATGCATGCAGGTGTGGCGCGAAAGGATCGTCTCCAAACCACGCCAGGCTTGAAGTTGAGCAGCTTCAGGATCGTTCAGCAACATGTGCAAAGCTTTTGCCATCTCTCTCCCGCTATTTACCTTTAGATAGTCTTCCGTTCGGAACAATTGCTCGCTATCTCTCCATGGAGCACTAATAAGCGGAATCCCCATAGCCAATGCCTCAAAGACGCGAATGGTTGGAATACCCTGCATGGCAGCCTGGTATTGTTGTCGAGGAATGTGGAGGGTAACCCTGGACTTTCTGTAAACAGCTCGAGCTTCAAGATTTGGCAGATATCCACCGAATGCGATACCAGCATCCGCTAAAGCCTTCAGTCCTTCTGCTGGGTAGCGCACACCATGTACGAGCCAACGTGCATCAGCTAATTGTCGCGCCGGGCCGATCAGGTACTCGTGCAGCTCGCGTGTACGTTCGTCGTCACCCCAGTTGCCTATCCACACAACATCTATCGTCTTTGGGCCAGGTTTTGGGAAAAAGATGCTGGTATCCGCTGCTTCGTGAAAAGTCCAGACGCGCCGAAGCCCAAACTTGTCCAGATAGATTTGCCTGAGCGACTCTCCAAAT
>CAZZXL010000011.1:0-56695 GCA_964658035.1 uncultured Acetobacteraceae bacterium | reverse complement strand
ACGTCTTTTCATGTGGGGTTGAAGAGCCCTTCATTGGCAAGGCCACATCCACCATGAATACTGCAAAAGTTGAAGTGAACCCGCCCGTCTGCGCCTGGTAGTACCTCCAGACAGTGGGTGCAGGACCTGGGCATGCCGCAGGGGCGGGGAGGCTTGCTGAGGGTGCCGGTTGCGTCGGCGGCGCAGATGGCGGCGGGGGCACGTGTTTGTCTCCCTTGCGGTAGAGGACCACGAAGCGCCGCTGACCTTCTCCACTGCTCTCGGTCTCGAGGTCGACGTAATCGCGCAGGGCGAGATGCAGCATGCGACGTTCACGCGAGCTCATCGGCTGAAAGCTGAAGGGCAAGCCAGTGCGCTGAACGCGCTCGGCGGCGGTTTCGGCAGCTAGACGCATCTCCCGTGCCCGCAGGGCCTTGAAGTTGTTGGAATCAAAAGAAATCTTATCGTGTTCTTCATTTTCCAGGCGGACGATCTTGGCAGCGATGTGTTCCAGGGCGCGCAACAGTTCACCCCCGCGCTGGGTCAGTAGAGGAGCGTCAGGTCCGATAATTTCTACGTAGATCTCGCGAGCTTCAAGACCATCCGGGTCGGCTGCGCCGGCACCGGCGGTAATGCGGTATTTCAGCTTCAGACCACCGACCGTGATCAGGGTCTTCATGAATGCAGCGACTTGTTCTGCTGCTCCACGCAGATCTTCCATCGATACCTCCTGGCTGTGGTTCGTTAACGGGTTCGAGTCTTTATCGACGGCTCATGGCGGGCTTGCCCAGCTTCCTGGCATTCCGTTTGGCCGCCAGTTCTTTCATCTCGCGGCCCATGCTGGAACGGTTCATTACCAGCTGCTGGCCCACGTTGATCAGGTTACCCGCGGCCCAGTAGAGCGCCAGGCCTGATGCAAAGTTCCACATCATGAAGCCGAAAAAAGCAGGCATCATGAAGGCCATGGTCTTCTGTTGTGCCGGATCCATCCCGGGCGATGGTGAGAGGTACTGCACCAGGAACATGGAGATGATGACGAAGACCGGCAGGATGTGTGTTGGATCAGGCGTAGCGAGATCGTGCAGCCAGAGCCAGTGCGCCTGGCGAAGTTCAATCACGTGCATGAGCATGCGGTAGAAGCCGAAGAGGAGAGGGTACTGGATCAGCATGGGCAGGCAGCCACCAAACATGTTGACGCCTTCCCGCTTCTGCAGCGCCATCACCTCGGCATTCATCTCCTGACGTTTGGGATCGGTCGCTTTCAGGTGCTTGAAGCGTTCCTTGATCTTGTTCATCTCCGGCTGGATCTTCTGCATCTTCATGGCCGACTTCATCATGGTGATACGGGTGGGCAGCATGGCGATGTTGATGACCAGCGTCAGGATGAGGATGGACCAGCCCCAGTTACCAACGATGCGATCGTGGGTGAAGCGGAGAGCGAAGAAGAGGGGTTTGGCGACAATACCGATCCAGCCGAACTCAAGAATGGGTTCGATATTCGGACCATTCTGCAACCCGGCCAGCGAAGTGGCGCGGACGGAATTCAGTACCTCGATATCTTTTGGACCCGCGAAGAGCCGCGTGTTGATCTCTCCGCCTCCTGTGGTGCCGATGGCGGCACCAAGAACGGTCGCCGGGGCTGTACCCGACTCCGGCCGCTTGGGATCACGGGACAGCGTGATCTGGTTATTCAGGCCGACGACCATGGATGAGTCGGGAGCGTCCGGCAGGAAGATGGCGGCAAAATAGGAGTCGCTGATACCGGCGAAATCGAATTGTCCATTCAGCGTGTTGCCGTTGGAAACTTTCTTCGCTGCAATGCTGTCGTACTTGCCATTCTGCGAGGTGTCGAACTGCGTGCCGGCGAGTCCGGGAACAGTGCCGACATCCCCAAGAGCCGAGGGCCAGGAAACAAGCGCGGGCACCGGAGAGCCGTTATTTGTAACCGACGCGTTGACGTGTATCACGTAGCTGGCGTCAAAGGTGAACTTCTTTTTAACGACCAGGCCGCCAGAAGCATAACTGTAGGTGAGTTCGCCGGGCGCGGCCAGGGAGCCGGTAACGCTCGGCACGAACAATGCCTGGGAGAGGCGGCCGCGCAGGTTCTGGTCATAGGTGTATAACGACAGCGGAAACCCATGCTTCTGGGCCGCGGCTTTGTTCACCAGGTCGAGCGGTTTGCCGTTGTCGTCCTTCCATTTCTTCAATGTCCAGGAGCTCACCTGGCCACCGCGATTGGAGAAGGTAATGCGGTAGAGTTCGTTTTCGACAACAGTCTGTGCCTCTGACTGCGCGACGATATCGCCAGCGGCTGCTGCTACGGGCGCGCTATTGGGTGTAGGCGTTGCTGCAGGAAACGCAGGCGTTGAGGTTGAACTGGAGGGCGCAATCGCCTGGGCGGCAAGCGGCGCATTACTCGGCTGGGGTGCGGGAGCTTTTTTGGATTTCCAGTATTGCAGGCCAAGGAAGATACAAAGGAAAGCTACCGCGAAAAGCATCATGGAGCGTGGGTCAGAACCACCACTGCTGCCACTGCCGCCCGATTGATTTGGATTGCGAATTTCTGCCAAAGAGGACTTCCTGTCTGTTGTCTATTCGTCTTCGAAACGTGTAAAGGTGCAGCCTGCGCCAGCCCTGCCCGCGAGTTGCGTCAATCTCTATGGTAAATGGGCCGCTGTTCCTGCGGGGGGGTGGCGCGCAAAGTGTTGTTTCCTGCGCCGCCTGCCGGGGAGAAGCTGAAGTACCAGGAACCGGATCAAAGCCACCGCGCGAGAACGGATGGCACCGTAAAAAGCGCAGGAGCGCGAGCTTGCCGCCAAGCAGCGGACCATGCTCGTGTAGTGCTAGCTCCGCATATTCTGAACAGGTTGGCTGAAAACGGCAGGCACCCGTGGTGCCAGTCAATGTGCGCTGCGTGGTATGCAGGAGGGGTGACACGATGTGGCGATAGCAGAAGAATGAGCTCTGCAAGACCGCATGGTGCATCACGCGGAGGATGCGACGATTTGTGCGAGGGAAGTTTTGCGTGCTGGGGTGGTTCATTAGAGCTTGCCGCTGATAGTGGCCGGCGCAGCGGGGGGAGTGGAGAGCCCGGCAGCGGGAGTGTTGCCGGCATCCACGACGGAGGCACCCACTATCTTCTTAAAGACGCGCCCCAGTTCAAGGCGAAGCTCAGGATAAGCCATGGTGAGCACGGATTTGCGCGGATGCAGAATGACATCAACGCCAGCAGGCAGTAAATGCAGGTTGAAGCGGATGCATTCGCGCAGACGACGCTTGATGCGATTGCGTTCCACGGCATTGCCCAAAACACGGCCAGCTGTGATACCGACACGTGCAACTTCGCCCCCCGCTTCGGGCCGGGGCGCGGCGAAGTAAGTCATGGACGGCGAAAACTGCTTGCGACTTGCCTTGTAGGCTCGTTGATAATCGCCGTGTTTCCGAAGACGGGAAGACGGCGCGGTGACAGGTGAACCCCGCGCTGCCGGATGCCTCTTCGGAGCACCTGGGGCAGAACTGCTGCGATCCTGGAAGTCGGTGGCCATATACCGATGAGAGAAAAATTTCGAACCCGGGAACTGAGACCATCCAGAGCATCCACAGGTACTTTACGCAATCTATCGAAAGGAGAGTGCCGATTGATCTTTTATCATAGAAGGATCAAATGCAAGTCTCTTTACCAGAGCGATTCGGCCCGGGGAGATTCGACTTTGCTTTAGTCGCGGAAGCCAGCGCTCACTGACACTTTGTGGCGGCCTTTGGCGCGACGACGTGAAAGAACTGCGGCGCCACTCTTGGTCTTCATGCGCGAGCGAAAACCATGGGTCTTGGAGCGATGGCGGCGGTTAGGTTGAAATGTGCGCTTGGGCATGGAACGGCGCTCCTGAACTGTACATAAAAATTGTGCCTGTAAGGCAAGATTTGAGTATAGCTGATCGAAGCCGAAGCCGCAAAGGATAAGGCTGAGAGCCGCTTTTTCACAACTGATGGTGCAACTGTCTACACGGTTCCGGTCAACTTGAGGAAGCTGACTTTTTTTAGCACGAAGAGCTGGTTTTTGCGTGCGCTGATTGTGCTAGTATCGGCTCCGTCGCCTACTGATTATTTTGTCAACCTTCAAGCAATAAGGAACCCTCGAAGCCTGATAAGCAGCCGTCCACTTGACCGCTTGTCAATGCGCGCCATCCAGCAAGCCAGCCGAAAACCTTGCCACAATGCTGTGGCCTTTGTTTCCGTTTGCGGGCGTCGGCGCTGGGTCCCTCGGCCGGGTCTGATCGCTGAAGCGTGACGCGCAAGGAAGCCTATGTCGTATGTTCCAACGCCGGTGCCTGTCGTCGATCCATGGATTCGCATCCTGGCGGCCCTAGAAAAGAAAGCCAACCGCCAGTCGTTCAACCAGTGGCTCAAGCCCACCGTCTACAGCCATGTAGATGAGCGCGTGCTGGTGGTCCGTGTACCGACGGTGGAGTGTCAGAGGGCGATCGACCGCTATGCGAACCTGATCGATGAAGCCCTGGAGACGCTGGAGCTCGACTTCGATGAAGTGAAATTCGTTACGCCGGAAGAAGATCCGACGATGGTCCGTCCGCGCGATGACGGAGGATATCCGCCGGCGCCTGATCGCCTGGGAAACGGGGCTGGAAGTGCGGGGACGAATGCGGCAGGAAATTTCGCTAAAGTCGAACGCACGGACCACAGTGCGCCCCGGCCAGGTTCGCAGAAGCCCGACGGATTGTTGCACTCGCGGCCAAATGCGCAACAGAACACTGCCGCAGCCAGCAACCTGTCGCAGCAGCGGTTTGACTGGAACAGCGCCGCGCAACTGAATCCGCGCTACACGTTCGATGCGTTCGTAATTGGCAACGGCAACCAGTTTGCCCGGGCGGCAGCACAGGCTGTGGCGGAGCGGCCGTCGAAGGCCTATAACCCACTGTTCGTCTATGGCGGCGTGGGCATGGGTAAGACGCACCTGATGCACGCTATCGGCCACGAAATGAAGCGGCGACAGCCGCAGGCCTCTATCTGCTACGCGTCGAGCGAAAAGTTTACCAACGAGATGATCAACTCGCTGCGCTATGACAAGATGACCAGCTTCCGCGACAAGTTTCGCACGGTTGACCTGCTGCTCATCGACGATATTCAGTTTATTGCGCAGAAAGAGCGGACGCAGGAAGAGTTCTTTCACACGTTTAATGCCCTGCACGAGAGCATGAAGCAGATTGTGATCGCCAGCGATCGGCCGCCCAAGGAGCTGGCAGAGATTGAAGATCGTTTGCGCTCACGTTTCGAGTGGGGTTTGATCGCCGATATTCAGCCGCCCGACCTCGAGACGAAGGTCGCGATCCTGCAGAAGAAGGCAGAGAACGACCACGCCGTTCTACCGACTGAGGTCGCGCTGTTTATAGCTTCCCATGTGCGTACGAACGTCCGCGAACTGGAAGGCGCGCTGACTCGATTAATCGCCTGGTCAAGTATGCATGGACTCGAGATCACGCTGCCGACGGCGCAGCAGTGTTTGAAGCAGTTCATCGATACGCAGGTACGCAAGATCACCATTGAGGCGATCCAGCGGATGGTGGCTGAACATTTCGGCATGCGTGTAGCGGAGTTGAAGCAGAAGAACAATTCGCGAGCAGTCGTGGTGCCGCGGCAGATTGCCATGTTCCTGGCCAAGCAGTTGACCGAGGCTTCACTGCCGGAAATCGGGCGGCAGTTCGGGAACAAGCACCACACGACGGTCATGCATTCAATCTCGAAGATTGACGAAGAACGCCGGCGCGATAATGACCTGAACCGGACAGTCAGCAAACTGCAGGAATCCCTGAATAACAGTTAGGTTGGCAAAGCCTGGGCCGCGCGTCCCTCGTCTTTCGGGGAGTTAATGGCACAGGCATGTCACAAAGGCTGGAATGCGTTTGGGGGCAATTCCGAGCGGAGATGCGAATCCTTACCGCTTCAGACAGCATGTCAGGAAGGCCATCAAAGTTCTGAAGGTTTTTTGGCCAGACGCCCCGAATACAGTAGCCGGGCAAGAGCTGCGGAAATTGATATGGCGGAGAAGCGTTCTTGAGCGGCCATCATCAAGCTCAACTATTGCACCATTTTATGAGATGGTGCATGCTGTACCTATGCGACTGACTGTCAATCTTGATCAGGACGTGTACAACTTCACTTCTGCCTATGCCGGTGCCAAGGGAATCACTCTTTCGGCTGCCCTCGGTGAGCTGGTCCGCCGCGCCGAACAGGCACCCGAACAGGCAAGTGATTCGCCCAGGCTAAAGATGAGCCCGCATGGGTATCTTGTGATCGCCGGAACAGGTGATGTGCTCACGCCGGAAATGGTAAAGGAAGCGTCCGAGGATGAGCTTGTCTAAAGCACCTCGCTACCTGCTCGATGTCAATGTGTTCCTGGCGCTCGTATCCGAAAATCACATGCACCATCGGCTGGTGACGAAGTGGTTCAACACACCAGGACTCGAGTGGGCCATATGCCCGTTTACCGAGGCTGGCTTTCTTCGCAATGCAACCGCGCCGCGTCCAGGCCAGATCACCATGAGCGAGGCCACTGCCATTCTCGCCAGGATGGCCCAGCAGCCGGGGTATGACTACCTGCCCATCGAAGCAGATTGGCAGACCCTGTGCAGCCCATTCTTTAAGCGGCTCTACGGCACCAAGCAGGTCACCGACGCCTACCTCCTCGGACTTGCGGTGCAAAGCCGCCTGGTCCTCGTCACGATAGACAAAGCCATCAGCCACATTGCCGGCGCCGAGTTCAGTAAACACGTGCTCGTGCTATCCGCAGAGCAATGAGGGAAGCGCAGGATGCGTACACGCGCGAGATGCTGGCCATCGAGGTAGATCCTTCGCTGCCTGCTTTGCGTGTGATCCGCGTGCTGGAGCATCTGCGCGTGGAGCGAAGTTACCCGAGCAGATCATCGTCGACAACGGCGCGGAGTTTACCTCGAAAGTGCTCGATCAATGGGCTTACGAAACCCACGTGCGGCTGCACTTCATCACTCCCGGCAGGTCGATGGAGAACGGCTACATCGGCGAAAACAACAGCACCGCACAATAGAGGAATAAAAGCCGCGAAGATCAAGTGTGTCAGAACTTCTGAGAAACAGGGAGCAGTGTGCCGGACTGTCTCTACAGTTTATGAGTAACTACCGGAGAGGACTCGATTCTTGTTCGAGTCCTCTCCGGGCCCTTGATGATTTACTTCTCCGTAAGAACGGTGATGCCGTTCGCGCCAGAGACATAAACCAGATGAGAGAAGTAGTTGACTGAGACGAACGTCGCAGGAACGTTGGACAGGGTAGTCTGCACAGCGTTCGTTTTTCCGTTGATGACCGTGACGTTGTTGAGCGCAGTACTTGCTACAAAGATTAGATTGGTAAAGGGATCAACGTCCAGCCCATAGGGGGAGTCGCCTACTGGTACAGTCGTCTGCACCGTGCCAGCGCTGTTGAGGACTGCAGTGGTCGAAGGGCCTGCTTCTGCGTCGGTAACGTAAACATTGCCAGTGGCGAGATTAACCGCTGCAAAGCTGTCAGTGCCACCCACGGTTGTCGTTGAAATGAGTGACTTAGCCTTCGTGTCAAATACATCAACGGAACTGTCATTCAATGGCACGTACAAGATATGCAGGAAAGGATTGACAGCAAGACCGACTGGCTCGCCCCCACTGATCGGCAATGTTCCGACTAGCTGATCATACTTGCCGTCGATAATATTGATCACATTGTCGCTCGCGTTCGAAACGTAGATCCTGTTGGTGATTACGTCGACTGCAATGCCCAGCAGTCCGTCGCCCTGGGTCGTTGTAATCGGAATTGTCGTGACGGCATTTTTCTTGAAGGTGTTGACGACGGTCACTGAGCAGTTGACTGGATCTGCGTCAGAGTTGCATGTGGCAACATATACCTTACCGCTAAAGTAATTGACGGCGGCGAGGTAAGCTCCAACCGGAATGCTTACGTTGCTGATAATCGTATTGGTTTTGCCATTGATGATGGCGAGATCATCCGTAGCACCCCCAAATGATGGCGCAACGACGTAGACGCGATCATTAAGGGGATCAGCGACAACGCCGGCGGTTGGCTGGGCGAAGTTGATTGTGGTCTTGACGGTCTGAGCGACGGCTGTCCCACTTATAGCGAGAGCGGCGACGGCAAGAGTGCAAAGCGAATGCTTGAGCATGAATCATCCTTTGTCTGTTGGCCTTATATAAGTGACGCAGAAGCGCTGCAAGAACGCTTCCAAGTGTGGATGAGAATCAGTCACCGCAAGCCGCGTTAAGGGTGGCTTACCGTGTCGAAAAACGGGTCAACTTGCCGAAGCCTAGAGTCTTCGTGTAGGGAAGACTGGCTGGGCCACAGTGGTCGTTCTCTTTTTTGCGAAACGCGCCGTGTAGCGTCCGGCTACTTCGCGCATAGAATTACTTTGCGTTTGTTGCATGGCATGCGAGCCGACGGATACGGTCTTCCGTCGATAAATACTCGGCTATGTCGGAATAGGGGAGAATCCAAGGTCTGCTGCTCATGAGTCGGCATGAGCAGCACAAGATATGTGGTCGCGCTCATTGAATGATGACCGTTAGTGCGATGGATTGAGCAACATCACCGGTACCCGCGCCGCCTGTACCGCTCGCAACCACCATTACCTGCGTTGTACCAGCCTGGACACTTGTGGACGAAGTGCTATTGCCGCCGCCACATGCCGTCAAGCCTGCCATCGTAAACAGAAGAACGATGAGTATCGCCGCGAAGTAGAGAGGCGAGTCTTTTTTCAACCTTCGCCGGCGGATGAACATCCAGCAACCGGTGCATCCTGCAGGGATCCACAAGAGTTGAGCGAGAAAGGTGCCAGGCGATACAGTTGCTCGAGCAGCGACTGTCTGGCCTGCGGAGATGGTGAGCGTCCCCTGTACAAGCCCACTGCCATTAACCGTAGACGTAGTCGACAGAGAAGAGGGACTCGCGACGCAGGTAACGCCTGCGGGTAAGCCTGAGCAGCCGAGCGTTACTGTACCCACGTAATTATTAATTTGCGTCAGGGTCACCGTCACCTGCCGGCTCTGTCCGATAGGTACGGTGACGGAGCCTGGATCAACCGTGAGGGTATAGGTGGAGGGAGGCGTTACCGTCAGCGTTCCATTGGCAAAGGTGAAGGTGTAGAGAGAAGAAGCGAGGGTACCCTGCGTGATGATAATCGGGTATGTTCCTGTGGGCGAATCGGCATTAGCAGCTGTTGTCACACTTGGAAGACCGGTCACCGTGCCTGGAACAATGGACACAGAATTGCCGCCGGCGCCGAAGCCATAGCTTAATACTGGATTGGCGGCACCGAATGGCCGGGAGTAGGAGAGGGCAGTGACGACCAACGGAATCAGACCGGTGCTGAAGGATTGGGTAATCGGCGTAGCGGCCGCATAGTCTGCGTTTCCGGGCTGAGACGCAGTGACTGTCGCTGGTCCAGGTCCATTTACGTAGAGTATGCCGCCCGTCAGAATACTCACTGATCCGGTCGACGTGTACTGCACCGGCAAGCCTGAACTGGCGGTTGCTTGCAGTGTGTAGGTATTGCCGAGGTTCCCGGTGAGTGCCGGGATGGTGGGGAAGGTAATGGTCTGCGCCGTCTGCGTGATAGTGAGCACTCCGGGAACAAAGACGAAGGTATAGTTCTGTGCGAAAAGTGTGCCCTGGGTCAGGGTGATCGGGTAGTTGCCAGGTGCTGATGTTGCTGTCGCCGTTGTTGAGAAGGCTGGGGCGCCTGAAAGCACTGCGCTTGTATCTGTGCTTACGAAGCCGTTCGCAGTGTAAGTGAACGTCGGAGCCGGCTGCCCAAACTGTAGGGTTGCGTTGCTCGCTGTAATGGTCAATACGGCTGGTTTCACCGTCAGTGTCTGCGTTACATTTACGGCCGGCGCATAAATGCCGTTCCCCGCCTGCTGCGCGGTGACCGTCACTGTACCCGCGCCGGTCACTGTGAGGTTTGCACCCTGCAGCCTGGCCGGACCGGTGACCGCATAGATTACAGGCAGGCCGGACGAGGCGGTTGCAGCGAGCATGACGGTCGAGTTCGCAGACCCGTATGTGACAGTGGGGAGAGCGGAGAAAGTAATGGTCTGTGGTGTCGTGCCAGCGACTGTCAGGTTTCCATTCACGAAGGTGAATATGTAGCTCGCTGCAGCGAGTGTGTCGGTGCTGCCGACAAAGGTAATTGGATATTGACCGGTCGGCGAAGAAGTGACCGCAGTCGTCGCGAGTGTGACTGAACCGGATACAACAGAACTTGTGTCTGAGCCGACGAACCCCGTAATGATGTATGTAAGCGCCGGATTCGGCTGGCCTACTTCGCGCGAAACGTTCTTTGCCGTGACAGTAAGCACAGCCGGACTGACTGTGAAGCTCTGCGAGACAGGAGTAGCGGCTGCGTATGTGCCGTTGCCGCTTTGGCTTGCGGTCACCGTGACATTGCCCGCTCCGGTGATGGTCAGCGTTGATTCGGCGATCGTGGCCGGCCCCGTGACGGCATAGCTGACTTCCAGGCCGGAGCTTGCCGTCGCGTCGAGTGTAAGAGGACTGGCTCCGTAGACCTCTGTGGCCAGCGCCGCGAAGGTGATGGACTGCGGTGTCAAAGATCTTGGTGCAGAAACGCTGCGAACAACGCTGTTGGTCGTATCAGCGATGTAGAGATTGCCAACCGCATCGAAGGCAAAGCCCTGCGGTCCATTCAATTCTGCCTCTATGGCTTTTCCGGTGTCACCTGTGTAGCCAGGATTGGTAGTCTTGCCGACGGCAGTGTGAATCACTCCAATGGTGTCGACATAGCGGAGCGAACCGTCGGCGGTGTCGGCGATCAGGAGATTCCCCTTGCTGTCGAGCTGGGCATAGAAGGGCCCGTTCAACAGAGCTGAAGTGGCTGCACCCCCATCGCCGCAGGGGGCGGCAGTGCAAGTGTCGGGAAATGGATCCTGCGATCCGGCGGGCGGCATTGTTCCAGCAACGGTATTGATGATCTGGGTTGTTGCGTCCACTCGACGGATTGCAGCTGCATTTTCATCGGAGATGTAGAGGTCACCTGCGGCGTCAATCGAGAGATCCGGAGCATAGCCCAGTTGAGCCTGGGTTGCGAGGCCGCCATCTCCGCAAGGACCGGCCATGCACGTAACGGCACCATTCCCATTGGGAATGGTGCCTACAACGGTAGAGATCTTGTTTGTTGCTTTCGAGACTTTGCGGATGATTGCGTTTCCATCAGCAATGTAGAGATCGCCGACCGTGTCAAAGACTACTGCAGTAGGAAAGCTCAGGAAGGAACCCAATGCAGGCACATTCTCACCGCCATATCCTGCGGTCACGTGCATAGGATCACCTACGATCGTGCTGATCACGCCGCTGCTTGCTGTGACTTTGCGAATCGCGTTCGAGCCGGAATCGGCTATGTAGAGATTTCCTGCGCTGTCTACAGCTATGTCCTGGGGAACGTTCAGCGTTGCTGATAAGGCTGAAGCGCCATCGCCGCAGAGGTCTCCTGTTCCATTGGTGCCGCAGGGTACGGTGCTCTGCGTCTGTGTACCCGCAACGATATAAATGTCTCCCTTGGTCGGCGTAACCGGAGCAAATGGGGAAGGCGGATTATTTGCACGGAAGGCAAGAAGCGGAGGCATTGGATCAGCCAGGTACACGACCAGCACAACCGGCAGAGTCGTATCCGCATTCGCGATGTAGACATTCCCGGCAGCGTCTGTTGCAACTGCTGTAGGAGCGTACAGCGGGTACGTATTTGGGGGTACGTTATCTCCATTTGCAGGCGTACCTCCAGTGGGCACACCAGCAAAGGTATTGATAATGCCATCGCCAACTGCGGCTGCGTTCGATTGTGCAAGTGCAGTTGAGGGTGAGACCAGCCACGAGAAACATGCAACTGACAACAAGCACAATTGAACGACCGCATGGCGTATCAGTGGGAGATGAAGCCTGGTGATCTTCGTCATTTGCTTAGAACTGGATTTCTCAGATTGAATGCAGGGCATGGCCGTCCTCATTGTTGGTACAGGTACATCTGCAGAACGTAGGCGTTGTTCGGATCGGTTGAAGTTCCGTCAAGAGCTGTGAAGTAAATCACATACTTGCCATCGGGATTGCCGACGACAGCAACACCCTGCGAAGTACAGGTAGGAATTCCATTGGCATCGAATCCAGACTGCAGCGTTGCCGTCCCCTGGTTGTGGTCCACCACCGGGCAATTTCCTGCTGGGTCGCTCCTGGTGAGAGTTGCTTGCGGATAGACACCATAGAGGGCTGAATCCTGTGTGCCGAGCTTTATGGTTATCTCGGTTCCCGACGTACCAGACGGATCATCTTTTGGATAAACGCCGCCGTTCAAGGCAGAGCCCAGCGGGTCCAACCGCACGGGCTGCGTGGCTGGGATGCCTGGTGCTCCTGGTTCGAATACGAAGCCGCGATAGGAGCCGGCGATGATCGAAGAGCTGCTGAGAGGAGCAGTGGGCATGGCCACGCCTACATGGGCATTTGAGTCCTGGTTGGCCGCTGAGTTGGCGGCGATTGGACGATCCTGAATGAAGTACCCGGCAGAGTTGAATCGAAAAGTCGGGTTCGATTGGAACACCGGATTGGGCGAAGCGGTTACGGTCGCGATGCCATTGGTCTCAGCGCAAGTGGCGCTATATTCAAGCGGCGCGTCGGTGAAGCTCAGCGTTCCGGGCTGTGTTCCGGGGGTATTGCTGTTCCCAAAGGTTGGCAACTCGTATTGCCGCTCATCACCGATCGTCCAATTGGTCCCATCGGTGTTCGTGCTGACGACAAGTGTTCCGTAGGCAGAGTCAAAAGAGTTTGTGTTCCCGTTTGTCTGCGTCGCCTGGAAGCCTGCAAAAGTGAATCGCACTCTGCCATTGACAGGGAAGCATCCTGAAGGATTGACCATTGCGACCGGTGCGGTAGTGTTGTCGCCGGGACGCATTGTCGAGACGCGCGCCATTCGTTCGACTGCCATACCAGCGGAGGAGCCGCCCGCTGTCGTACCCATATTGACTATGCCATTTTGTAATGCGAAATTGCCTTGCGTGGCCGCCGCAGGCACGGTGATGGGCGCATAGCTGAAAACGCTGTGTGCATCGTCCAGCGTTAGTGACCATATACCGGGGCTTTGCGTACCCAGATATGTGTTGCTGGTTGCCGCCGCAGGCGTCGTCGGTAATGACGGCGGAACAAGCAGGGGATTGACCGAAGAGTTGCCACCACATCCGCTCACCACTGCGACGACCAGCATTGCTGCAAACCTGTCGAACACGCGGCAGGGACGCTCTATCAGGACGCGTGCGAGTGGTCGGCGGATTGATTTTCCTTGAAGCATTTTCATCGGTCCAATTTTTCCGTGTCTAGAAAAGAAGCTTGAGAGCGAACTGCATCGTGCGTGGACGATGTGCATCCACGGGGTGTAGAAATGATTTGCCTGTGAGGCAATCGACACCGTCGCCGCCCGCGCCTGAATAACCACTTGCATACCCGCCATAGCAACTCAGCGTGTTCTGCGCCTGATTGCCGAGCAGCGGGTCATAGATGCGGAATTGCGTTTCATTGAAGACGTTGAAGGCTTCCGCGCGGAACTGAATACTAGCGGATTCGCTCACATGAAAATTCTTGAGCAGGGCAACATCGGAGTTCCATCGGCGAGGATTATTCAGCACATTGCGGCCAGCTGTCCCAAAGGTCAAACCACGCGGTGCAACAAATGCGCCGGGATTGAGCAGCAGAGGACCTACGCTGGCTCCATTGCTGCCGCCAACGGGGATATGCCCGTGAGCGCTACCGATGATATCCGGATAAGACCCGGAACCCTGCGCGTTCGCTACGCCCGCGTTGTCAAGCGTTGACTCACCATTCGGGCTGCCGTTGTTGACGACCGTAAAGGGAATACCGGTTTCGAACGTTGTGATTCCTGAGATTTCCCAACCATTAAGAAGGAACTTGGCGGCAGGCGCATCCGCAAACGCTTTCGGATCATACTCGGCTCCGTCAGGGTGGGAGGCGAGATTCGAAGGGTCGCTATCAAGGAAATGCAGGAGCGGATCGAATACCCTAGTCAGATTCAGCGGGTAGATATAATTCACATGCAGCAGGTGACGTTGATCGAAGTTCGAACTTGAACGATTGCTATGGATGTCGAATGAGTTCACGAACGTCGCGTCAGATCGATCCGATGCATCGTCGAACGAATGGCTGTATGTATAGGCAACGCCGACTACCAGAGAGCCCTGCGTTCGTCGCGCGGCCACTTGCAAGCCGTTGTACTCAGAATCCGCGATGTTTTCAAGTGAGTAGATCTGGCCCAGGCCCGGCGCATAGGTGCGGAGGCTGTTGGGGTCAACATAGGCATTATTGGTCGGCGTAGTTGATCCGAGACAGGCCGCCTGAAGATTGGTGTAAGCCGGATCGCCAGGCTTCACTGAGACCCCACTCGATAGCGTGTAGGTGTAAGGCCCGCTTCCAAGCGCAGTGCAATCACCAGCGTCCCCTACGCCTGTGACTGGAACACCTGACTTGAAGATTGGCTGATGGGGCCCGAATGGATTCTGCGCCGCGCTGAGCGGCGCAAGCTGGTTGATCTGACGCTCGGCTGCAAGGTGCGTACCCTTACTGCCGACATACGCGACGCTCAACAGCATGCTTTTTGGAAGCTGCCTTTCAATGCTGCCACTCCACTGCTGGACATAAGCCCAGGTCACTTTTGTCGGGATAGCCGTGACATTCAGCGGGAATGCTGCGCCGCCCCCGATGGAATTCCAGGAAGTCGGCGCGTTCTGCGTCATGTCCAAAACCTTGGGAGCGCTTGCTTCGAGAGATCCGGAATTCGATTCATCCGCGGTACCGTGTTCGAAGAAGATCCCATAGCCCGAACGCAGAGAAGTCTTGCCATCACCGAATACGTCCCAGGCAATGCCAATGCGAGGCGCTGGATTGAATAGGTGCCCCGACATGCAGCTTGAAGGAACTCCGGCTGTGCCGCATTGTTGAAGTCCATTCAGCACACGCGGATCGAGACCCTTTTGAGGGTTTGCCTGATTAATTGTGATCGGTTTCTGTGTGGTTGGATCAATCAACTGCCCGACATTGGGCGCCGCAGCAAGGCTTGGCGCGACTGCGAGGGCATTGGTCTTGCTGAATTTGCTTGGAACCCAGTTGTAGACATCGTCATCCGCAGAGTGAAGTGTTCCAAAAAGGCTGAGGCGCAAGCCGCCATTGACAGTAAGTCGCGGACTTACCCGAAAATCATCCTGTATATAAGGCTCAACGATCTGGAAGCGCTGGTGATAACGAGCCTGGCCGCTATCCTGTTGAAAGCTGCAGATGTTCGAACTCGTCCCGTTATCCTGCAAAGTCAGGAAGTCCGCAAAGGCATTGCCGGTGTAGCCAGAGCACTCCGTGTTATCGAACCGTAAAATGCCCTGTGCATCACCTGTTGCTGCGCCGATCGGTGTATTGTCCTGGTTGCGCCGCGAGATGATCCATTGCGCGCCCATCTGTACTGTGTGTCGCCCGATACTGCGCGTCACGTTATCTGTAAAGCTGATGACGGGGTTCGTGTGGTCCCACGGAAGATAACCGGGGTCGACAGCAAATCCGTTTCCACCGTAAGCCGCATTATTTCCTGCGATCACCACACCTGGCAGCTTCGGCACTCCATCTAACCCTGAGCTGCCATTGTCAAAGATGGTCGTCATGCCGCATTGGCCGGTCGTTGCATTGCAGCCGCTGTCCAACTGTGTCGGCCGCTGAATCACGACGCCGTACTGGGCGACGTTGCTCAGTTTGATGTGAGCATCGGTGTAAGAAGCGACAAGCTCATTCAAAAAAACCGGCGAGAATGCCGCGGTCAAGCGTCCGGCAATGCTCAGCCCTGGCGCGTAGTACTTGGAATTGATGGTTGGGAAGGCGTTCTGCACGAAAGCATAGGGCGGCAATGGGGCTGTTTCACTCCACTCGTCGTGAATGTAATGAAAGCTTGCCTGCAGCTTGTCGTTGATCGTGTGGTCGAGCCGGAAGAGCTCCTCGCGCCAGTAGGTGGGTAGCGATACATCCACGTTGTAGCAGGATCCGATCGACGAATCGCATCCGGTGGTCGCGTTCGGCAAAGGAATTACGCCGGTGTTGAGGATTGCCTGAGCATTCTGGCTGATGAATGTCTTGGGAAAGAAGTTCGTGCTATTGGTGCCACTGGCCGCAACGCCCAATCCACCAGTAAACGCCGGGCAATCCGGATATTTGCTTCTCTCCGACACGTTGAAATAGGTCGGGCAAACGTCACTGAAGTCGCCGTTTCGTTCGGCGAGAGAAGGCACGGCCTGCCGGTAAGCGGTCGGCGATTTTTCCAGCCGGGCTTCCTCTGAGAAAAAGAAGTGCGTCTTGCCTTTTCCGTCAAACAGCTTAGGGATGTTCACCGGACCACCGAAGCTTCCGCCGAAATCGTTACGGCGGTACAGCGGCGCACCCTTCGTTACATCGAAGTAACCTTTTGCATTAAAGTCTTCGTTGCGAAGGAACTCATAAAGAGAACCGTGGAAGTTGTCGGTGCCGGAGCGAACTGTAACCAGCGTTGTTCCGCTGCCGGTGCTCTGATATTGCGCACCGTAGTTCGAAGTCAAGACTTTGATTTCCTGGATCGCATCAATGCTTGGATAAACCACCAGCGTACTGTGATCTTTATTCAAGCCGACGTTCAGCACATCTGATCCATCAATCAGAAAGCTGTTGTACTCCGTGCGTCCTCCGTTGATGCTGTAGGCAACGCTGCCCGCCTGGCCAACCTTTGCCTCATCCTGACCGGTCTGGTTGCTCACACCAGGTGTTAGATCGATAAACTGCACGAAGTTGCGGCCGTTCAGTCCAAGGTTCGTTACCTCTTTGCCAGTGATGGTACCGCCGACTTCCGCATTCGAAGTCTCGACAGTGGCAACGCCGCCGGCTTCTACGGTCACCTGTGAAGCCTGCGTGCCAACCTTGAGTTGAGGACTGTAAATGTATGCCTGTCCAACACCGAGTTCGAGCGTGTTGCTGACCACGGTGCCAAAACCTTCAGCATGTACTTCGATCTGGTAATGACCTGCTGCTAGATACGGCACTGAAAATTGTCCCGAAGCATCTGTTTGTGCTGTCAGGCGTGTCTGCGTATCGAGATTTAAAATGGTCACGTTCGCATTTGAAACAGCAGCACCTTGCGGATCGCTCACCTGACCCGTGAAACGTGCGGTCTGCGCGAGGGCAACATGCGAAGTTGCGGTAAGCAGCAAGGCACACAACAAACTGCGACTGGATAACCGGACCATGAGTGAGATCTATCTTTCTAGTGTTGCTGCGCAGTGGTGCCGAGTGGGGAAGTCATATTCCCGTGTGCCTGTTCGGCACCGTTCTGCTCGGCAAGAGTTTCGAGGGAAATGAGCGACTGCACCATATCCGACAGGATGGTGTGAGGCGCGCGACTCGATGGCATACTTTGCGAGACCAGCTCGGTGCAGAGTCTTGCATGAATAGCTGCTTGCGAAGAAAGAGTAGCTCGACGCGCCGATTCGTTTGATGAATTACTCGCTAAAGATTCGGCCGATGAAGAGACAGGAATTGTAACGCCGACAGCGCTTAAAAGTTTGTTGTCATCGGCCACAGCTGTTTCGATTCGGTTCATCTGCGCAGCGCGCAGATGTTTGAGTATGAGCAACGCATCCGGGGTCAATGCTGAAGGCGGGAAGCGTCGATCAAGATCATCAACTGCTGCTGCGCTCTGTTGCAATATGACACTGTTGGCAAAGAACGCATGAGCCAGCTTGCCGGCTTCCTCTGCAGGCTTGCCTTGCTGCTGCAGCATGTGCTCGAGAGAACTCTGACCTGTCTCCTGCGGAGCCACAGCGATTGAAACACTATTCGGTTGTGTTTTCACAACTGAGTCTGCTTGCTGCTGCTCGAACTCCTTGAACGTGCGCACATTCAATACGGTGTGCGGGACCTGGGAAAGACGGCTGACTATTTCGCGCTTTCGCCGATCCTCAGCTATGAGGGCATCCACATGAATGCCATCGGCGGCACGTGAGACCTGCAGACGTTCGCCTCCGTCAGCCTTGACTTCAGACAGGCCCAGTCGTACGCCTAACTCCGCTTCATCCAATTGCCCGGGGGTAGGAGGAGTGGCAACCTTCTTCGTCAAAGCATGTGTGCTGACAACAGGGGGATGGCTGTCCGGAATGCTCTCGGCCTGGAACCAACGGGGATCTGCCTGGCTCCACGGGATCACCTTGTAATCAACCTCTGCAATCTCTATCTCATTGCGATCTCGAAAATCTACAGTGCGCGCAATAGGATGAAAATCGTTGGCACGTAAGGTGAGCGACTCTGACGCCAGTGTTCCATCGTTAACGTACGAGGTGAGGACGAGGTTGCCATCCGCGGACTGCTCTACCTTGTCCTTCGTGACATTTGCGTGATTGTGCCAGTACCCATAATTTGCTGCAGAGAGCGGGTTATCCCAATTGATGTCAGCCGCAGCAAGTTTTGCCGCTACCGCTTGCTGCTTACCTGTTTGCGGGGACAAACGGGCAAGTCGCTTTCCCCGTGTGTCACGGGGAATCTGGCGATAGAAATTTATGCTGCCTGAACCGGATCTCGACTGAACGCGAAGTTTCTGAAGAATCACGCCGGCAGGCGACGATGGGCCAGCCGTGTCTTTTTCCACAGCATGCTGCAAAAGCACCTGCGGGGCCGGTAGTGTGGGGAGGCTTATCCAGCGAACGAAGACAATGCCGCCGATAGCCACTACGCAAGTCGCCAGTCCTCCCTGGATGCTCAAGAGCTGCCGAATTCGCTGACTTCGACCCATAAGTCGCAGAAGTCCGGTACGAGGAGCCGAGTGGGCGTGCTTGTTCGCAGGGCCCGGCATCTCTATCTTTTCAGGGAGTGTTGGTTTCCTATTATCCGAAGAGCATTCTTCGAGACCTGTTAGTTCTGTCGCTGCTTGCGCCGGTTCGCAGGCGGCGATTGTTCCCACCGGTTCAGGTACAAAGAATGGATCAAAGTAGTCAACCTCGAGTAGGACGCCTCTCGCAAGAAAGCGGACAACGAGATGAACACGCTGTCCGTTCGCTAGCACGCTCTCGCACTCAAAGTACTGTGGACCTTCCCCAGGACCGAACAAGACTGGCACAGTGAGCAGCGGGAGCTCCTGTTCGCTAATCACCTCGATCAGTTCCCTCGGCGGCGAAGTAGTCAACTCAATGTTGAGTTGACTGTTCGCGGAGCTAATGTCGCGTGCGGCGATCATTTGTCCATCCACGGCAATCGAGAACGCTTTCGGTCGATGCTCGTGGGCTACACGGAACCGTTGCTCTCCACCGTGCATCGAGAAAAGTGCCTGTTCATTACTCCGCGTACTGCATGTCCCAGAGGCAGGTTTTGAGAATTGGCGCTTCAGGCTGGTCAATGTACGAGCGCTGTCTGCCGGCCGCTTTTCCTTCGGCGCAAAGCCCCATGCTTCTTCCGGAATGCGGTTTTCAATCGATGGCAATTTACACCATCGACTTACAAGGTTTAAGCAGTGTCTGCAACTCACTATGTGTGCCAGCAGATCACACTCGATAGCCCGTGGCGATGGGCCAAGATAGCGGTTGTGCAGAATGGCTTCAGGCACGCACTCGCCGTACCGGCTATCGAAGACAGCATTGCGCAGGGCGATCACGAACGATTCGGGCGCAAGCACCGATTGCGAGGATAATATTGCCGGAGGCGCGCCTCGATAAATGACCTGTACTTTGTTCGGGTCTGCGAGATAGCTCTTTGACTCTTCGCGCGCCTGCGCCAGTCCATTGTCAACAGAGCGCCGGTTCAAGATCGCGATCTGCATAATTTCGGAAGGGAAGTAGCCATGAATAAAGCGGAGGAGCAAAACACTTGCTGACTTGGCCTGCTGCTTGCGCCAATTTAAATAGTTCACAATGCGCCGTAAGCCGTCCTGCAAATCAAGCGCATGCGCAAATGTCTCACGTCGAAGACTCAAATGAAGCGATTCGAAATCAATGGCTGAAAGCGTCTGGAAAGAATACCTGCGATCTTTCCGGCACTTGAGGAGAAAACTGTATTTGAGATAGGTATAGAGCAGCTTTTCGGGCTCTTGAGCCGTTTGAAACGCGGGCCACGAGACCAGCATCTGCATGAACACATCCTGGACAAGGTCCTCGGCCGCGGAACGATCTTTATTGCAGAAATGCAGCGCCCATCGCATTAGCCACGCGTATTTATCGCTATACAACGCTGCTGGCGTGGTCGGGCTGTGGTCGGCAATAGGGTGGGATGACATGATTTATACGTCCGGCTGGCCAATGGTTGTATTGCGTCTTCATATATATGCGTAGTAAGTCGCAAATCCCATACTCGCGCCACTAATATTCATCTGGAATTATTTGGCAATTAATTCATATCTTTCTCACGTGATTGTCATATAGCTGGCGACTCCGAACCTGCATAGTCCTCATGCCAGCGCAATGGCCGCTGACAGTTGCTTATGTCCCTTCTGCTAAGGGACGTTCTCTCGAATATCGTTGCAACCGTTTTGAATTTCGGTTCGCGCATGTGAGTGTCCGGGACGTGCAGCATCGTTCTGTTTCGGTCCAGCTTCGCGAACATTCCATTGGCCAGCTAAGTGTCACAACAAATTGTTCGGAGTAAGAGATGAAATTGTCTAAGCTCGCATGTATATTTCCGGGGCTGCTCGCAGCCTCAGCCGCTTTCTCACCCGCCGCTCACGCCGTCACATACTCTGCCCAGGTCCTCACTTCGGGATCTTCTGCACAATTCGGCGTCTTCGCAGAAGCTGCATATCAGCTCGCGAAGGCCGATGGCCAGGCTTTCCATTTCACCGCCAAGACCAGCGCTTGCACTAGCGCCTGCGCATCGCTCGTCGATGCTCGTAACAGCAACATCGGACCACAGAGCGGCACCATCTGGATCGTCTGGAGTGAAACCAGTGGTCGCGTCTGGGCTTACACCAGCGTCGATTCCACCGTGGGCGTTCGTATGTTTGAAGCAGCTCCCCGCGCAGAGGAATCACTGGTTGCTTTAGCTTCGCTGCCAGCGAGCGGTTCCAATGCTCTTGCGGTATGGGACGACGGCTCTGTTGATGCAGCTTTGCCGGCCGCCGTTTACGCTGTTGTGAACGGAGCACGGGTCAATGCCGCAAACACCGACATCCGTCCTGAAGATGCTCTCTATGCCACCACCCGGACACTTACTTCGGTTGCAAATGGAGGCCTGGGTTATGGCAACTACGTATCTGGCAACTGCCAGGTAGGTCTTGGCTATAAGAGCGAAGTGACGCCGACCGGCGGCTCCATTGCTACACCAGTGTCCTTCGCACTGAGCGGCGCGGATCCTTGCTCCGGCACAGCCGTACCGTCGTTCACTACTATCCCGGTCGGCGCCGCCCCCATCGTGTTCCTTGCGAACAAGTCGGACGCTTCGGGTCTTGGCAGCAGCGCCGTGAAGAGCATCACCACAACCGGCAGCAATGATGCCTACGAGCTTTTCTCGGGTACATCTTGCAACGCCAGCCTGCTGGGTGGTTCGTCCAGCGTCGCAGTTAACCCCATTCTTCGTGAGCCGCTATCCGGTACCATGAACACGACAGAATTCAGCGTGTTCGAGCCGACCGGCACGCAGGAAAAAGGCGTGACCACCGCAACCAATCCTCTCGACTCCAAGTGCGCCGCAGGCGGCGGCACACGCCAGCGCGGAATTGGTACAGGCGACATCACCAAGGGCGTAAATGCGCTGACCGATTCCATCGGCTACGTATTCTTCAGCTACGAGGCACTTGTTCCAGCGAGCTTCCCCAACATCAAGTATCTGGAATTGAACGGCGTAGATCCTCTTGCTACCTCAGCATCCTCAACCTACACAGGCGCATTGCCGACCTGTGGGACGTCGGGTAAGTTCACCTGCCCGCTGTCCACGCCAAGTGGTTCCTTTTTCAACCTGCGTAACGGCGACTACAAAGCATGGTCACTGTATCGTGTAGTTACTGACAAATCCGGCGCAGACTATACTGCAGTGAACGCCCTCGTATCCAAAGCTCAGACTGTCGCGGATACGCTTCTGCCGGACTTCGTTCCCTTCAAGGCTATCTGTGGTACCAGCTCTGCCAAGGATGATCCAGGTCTGAGCGTTTTCCGCGAGCACTATCTTTCGAGCGGTATCAGCCCGAACGATGGATCACTGCCGGCGAACGTCACCTGCACCACTGGTGGCAGCCGCACTCTGAAGGCCCGCACACTGGGTGGTGGTGTTGAAGCGGGCGGCGACGCAGGCGGCACGATTGTTTTCACGTCTGCTGGTTCGCAACCTGCCTATCCGGGTCCGACACAGGGCGCCCGCCCGTAGTTTTCTCTCGCTGTTAACTTAGGCAGATCTGGCTACGTTTATGATGGGCAAGCCCCCTCCGGCTTGCCCATCTTTTTAATACACATGACGCTCCCTAGACCTCTTTCCGTTCTTCTTGTCTTCTCCAGCTTGCTGTCTGTGTCGGTGACGTTGAACGCCCAGGCAATAGCGCCTTCAAAGAGTCAAACGCAGACTGATACGGCTTCGCTCTACGTGGCGCCTGAGGCCCATGAGGACTTCGAGAATCCCAAGCTAGCCCGGGCCGAATTGACTCCAATTACCCCGCTCATGATTGAGCGAGCGGATTTTCCCACGTACACGCGTGAGTTATGGCGGGTGCAATGGCGTACTGCGGATCCGATCGATCTCTACATCATCCTGCCGAAAAATGTAAACAAGCCTCCAGTTATTCTTTATCTGTATGGGTTTCCAGCAGATACAGATCGCTTCCTGAATGACGCCTACTGCAAGACCGTGACTGCCCGCGGGCTTGCGGCGGTCGGCTTTGTCTCCGCTTTGACGGGGCAGCGTTACCACGACCGGCCATGGAAGCAGTGGTTCATCAGTGAACTTCCCGAAGCGCTGGGTGCTACCACGCACGATGTTCAGATGATCATCGACCTTCTTGAGAAAAGATCAGACCTGGACACAGATCGGCTCGGCATGTTTGGCCAGGGATCTGGTGCGACTATTGCCTTGCTGGCAGCTGCGGTTGATCCGCGAATACGTGCAGTCGATCTACTCGACCCGTGGGGCGACTGGCCTGAATGGCTGCAGCACTCCTCCTTAGTGCCTGACAGCGATCATCAGACAGACACGACCACTGCTTTGTCAGCGCGTCTGACAAAGTTAGATCCACTGAGTCGTTTGCCAAGCTTTTCGGCAACCGCTGTGCGGCTCCAGCAGACGAGTTTTGATCCCAATACTCCTATTTCCATTCAGAATAGGCTCGAAAAGAGTATGCCGCCGGGCGCTGACAGGCTCAGATACCTGGATGTTTCGGATTACGCTACGAGAGCAGCAACCGGTGGAAAAATTCTTGATTGGCTGAGTCAGCGGCTCAGTCGATGAACGAGTGGAACGAGCCATAAGCCGCGCGAAAGTGAGTTCTCACTGTTCATAAGCTGTAACACAAATTAGAAATATCCAAGCATCACTCGACTGCAATGCCGACTCAGCTTAGCTTGAAAAGAAGAGCAGCGAACCTTCATGATTTGAGCGTTACGGGGAAAAGATTCTTGCGACCGTGTCGCAAGAATCGGTGAACGAGTTCTGGCCGCGGCTTCGAGCGAGAAAATCTGACCCGGATGATCAGATTCGCCGAGTCCTTACGGGATGAGCAGATTGTTGCGACACTGTCGCAGCATTGAACTGGTCTCATTTTCGGGAGCCGCTCAGGATCAACCGCTACAAGGTCGGGCCAGAAGGTCTGCTCCCTGAGCCGAAAACCGCATGGATGTTCGCACGCAATTTCCGAGGCGACAGAAAACGCCATCCTGGCAAGCACCCAAGTTGGGGAGCGCGGAGGCTGAAGCCACGGAATGAAGACCGGGCACAGATGAAAACATTGGAAGATCGTGCCGCGCCGACGGATCGTCGAACGCAGCTTCGCCTGGGCGGTCCGCTCCGAAGACTCGCCAGAGACTATGAACGCCTCGACACGACCCTCAAAGGCCTACACCGGTTCGCATGCGCCATCCTCATGCTACGTAACCTGGCATAAACCGTAGGCTAAAGTTCATAACAGGCTTCAGGCAGTGCAAGAAGTAGACTTTTCGCACTGCCCAACCCTCGAAGCGCCATTAGACTTTTTTGATGGCTTCAGGAAAAAAATGACCAGTATTGAATTTGAATCTGCGAAACTCAGCAGTCTCTGCCATCCGGCTTTGCCGTTTGTTGTTCATTGAACCACGACCTGAAACGTGAGGCTGTGGTTGATGCCATTGGTAGAAACCGCATTGACGACAATGTTATAAGTGCCTGAAGTAGCGTTTTGTGTAACCGGCTGGGTTGAGGCAGGAGTTCCATTTTTGGCGCAGCCCATCGTGCCAATCAGGGCTGTACTTACGAGGAGTATGGCTAACCTGCCCAAGGTTTTCCTGCGAAGCGGAGAAAAAAGTAAGAGAAAGCACATGGCTATGACACCGCCACTCTCTCGAAGATGCAGTTGCGGCGTCGCATTGCTCGCTACCGTTATTTTGGTTTTCACGTTCAATGTCAAGGTCGCGCTGCCGTTCAGCGTGACAGACGAGGGCGTCAACGAGCAGGTAAGCGCCGCAGGTGCTACGCAGGTCGCGGTCACACCGGAGTTGAAACCGGAGATGGAAGTAAGACTCAGGGGCGCGTTGCCCTCACTCCCCGACGCGACTACAAGGTTGGGTGTTGCAGTAGCGAACGAAAAGTCCGTTTGGTCGCTGGTGAGATTGATCGTGTTACTGCTCGATGGACTGTAGGTACTATCCCCTTCATAAGCGGCGTTCAGAGAGTTAACTCCCGACAGGAATGTCGCGACCTGTTTGGTGAGAGTAGCCGTCGCTGTGTTGTTTGGACCGGCGACCAGGGGCTTGGGAGACGACTCGACAAATCCGGCAAGGAAGAAATTGACAGAACCGGTGGGAGGCTGAGTGGTGCCCTGAACCGTCGCGGTCACCACGATATAAGTGCTATTCGTGACAGTCGTGAGGTCGGCGGGAGATGTGATTGCAATCTTTACTGACGTAGGAATCAGCGTCGGAGCGAAGGCCCTGATCGTCGTGAAGCTGACTTTGGGAAGGTAGTGGGCATCCCCAGAATAGTTGAGAGTGAGTCTTTGTGTGCCCACCGCCAGATTCGGAAGCGTAATCACACCGACTCCCGCATTGCTGAAGAGTATGTTTTCAAGAGTAAGTGCTACAGTCCCGGGTGTTCCGGTGCCCAGTTGATAGGTGACGGTTCCTGTTGGAGCTGCACCGTACGTTGCGTAAGGTGCGTAGACGGAAACCGTCACGATCGCATTCTGGCCGGCAACATAACCGCCCTGGGAGGTGAAATATTTGGCTGGATCGCCGTCCGAACTGATCGATGGTGTCGCCTTGACAACGTTGAAAATGAGCGGTGTGCCGGTGGAGGCGTTATAGCTGGAATCGCCCGAGTACTTGACCCCAATGCTGTGTGGTCCGACGGCGAGCAGGCCGGTGGCATATTCTCCCGTACCCGCACTCGTAATCGGCATTGTGTCTACGACTGTAGCGCCGTCCGTGTAGGTTGCCGTACCAGTCGCCACGCCAGCCGATCCCGAGACGCCGGAGGGGACTATGTCGAAGACGTCCGAATTCCCGTACGCTACAGACGAGTTGGCCGTGATGGGGCCGGTGTAAAAGGCACCATCGTAGGTGGTGGCTGTGTAATTGATCGCACTGTCTTCGGGGGTGATCTTGATCTGTGTCGATGTCGACTTGCTGGCCCCGAAGTTCGAGTCGCCGCTGTATTGTGCGGTAACGTTGTAGGTTCCACCCGGCAGGAAGGTTAAGCTGCCGGTTGCGCTACCCTTGACCAGGTCGAAGGCCGTCTGGCCCTGTTGCGCCAGCAGAGAGCTGTCCGTGACCAGGGCAACCGCTCCACTAGGCGTCCCGGAATTGCCCGTTACCGCGACTGTAGCCTTTATAGGCGATCCGTGAACTGCCGTCACAGGGGTGAGCGTGAGCGTCGTGCTGCTTGACACGGTCGTTACTTTAGCCCAATTGTTCAATAACAGGCTTATGTCCACCGTGCCCAGGCCGGTTGCCAGGTCATAGCCAGGATTGGCGTAGTACTCCTGGTAGGACATATTTCCATTCGCATCGGTAAGGCAGTGACTTTGTCCGTCGCAGGGCTCATTGATGCTTCCTATGTCCACCGAATTGATGACACTAGGAATCTGTGCGGCGAGGCGGTACAAGGTATAGTTGGCCTGTCCCTGCCGTCCATACAACTGGTTCACCAGACTCATAACACCTGCCATGGCGGGTGCCGAAGCCGAAGTTCCGCCTACTCCCGTGATGAGAGTCAGCCCGGTGGTCGGATCGGTGAGGGTACAGTCGCCAGGGCTGGCACAGATGGGCCACGTCACTCCGTTTGCGGCGTTCGAAGCGAACATGGATATATCGGGAATGTCGCGCACTCCGTCGCTGGGGACGCCAAGACCTGCCTGCCAGGAAGGCTTTGGATAGCCAGCATCGCACACTACATTGCCACTGGAATCGAGATGGGATTGTGCGCAATAGCTGGCACCGCCTCCTCCACCGTCCGAGTTGTAGGGTTGATTTTCCAGAGAATCGTAGGTGATGTTGTTGAGTCCGTAAATGCTGTCGTTCCAGGGTTGCTCGATCATCGGTTTCTGGAGGGATCCGAGCGAAGCATCATTGCTTGCGTTCCAGTAGTTTTGCATGCTCGTGCCGCCGCTGGCATAGTCGCTGACATAGACGTCGGTACCGCCGATCGCCATGTCCCAGGGCGTAGAGGCGAGGGCATTTGCGCCTGGGCCTTCGCAGCTATACGTTCCAGAGTCGCCGGTCGAAACCAGAACGGTTTGCCCCTGAGCCGCGGCTTGCTCCCACTCTGCATTGATGAAGTGGTTTAGGTCGTTGCCTGACTCCTCGCAGACGCTGAAGCTAACACTCAGCACAGACGCATCGTTGTCATCGACTGCCCTGACGAGGGAAAAGCTAAGGCCACCCCCGGTTATGCCGTAAGTGCTGGCTATATACAGCTTGATCGACGCATCGGGCGCCACCGCACCCGCATTCTCCACGTCGAGATAGGCTTCGCTCTGAGCCGACGTGGCCCCAGGATCGGTGCCGTCGATCACCACTTGAGGAGGGTTCGCCTTGAGACCGAACAGCTTCCGGTAAGCGTTCACCAGGCTTATATCGATATTCGATTCATTGAGGATACCGATCGTCTGGCCCGCACCCTTCGTCCCATTGGCATACACGGGTTTCAGGTCATACTGGGTGGCGAAGTCTTCCGGAGTCAACAGGTAAAGGGGTGCCGCAGTACCCTCGGGGTGGGTCCAGGTAGGCTTGGCGGTTTTGGTTTTCGTCGAATAGCTAAGGCTGCCGACAACCTTCGCCTGCGGATGGTAGCCGAAGTCGTTAAGGTTGGTGATGCTGGCGATGGCGGGTGCCAGTGCCGCAGGAACCTTGGGGCTGGTCGCGTTGGCGTGATGGATTTCGCCGTTCGACCGGTACTTGTGCATCGACGTCTGAAAAGCCTGGTTGACTTGCCCGACAGTGCCGGAAAATTCGATCGTTGTCTTACCGCGAGAGATACGGGCAACGCTTAAGCCCTGTGATTGCAGCCAGTCGGTGACCTGCGCAACGTCCGTATCCTGAAGACCGAATTTTGCCCCAAAGACTTCCGGGGTAAGCCACTGGTGGAACGAAGACGAGCTCTCGCGTTGGGTGTCCTTAAGAAATTGCTGGAGTTCTTTCTCCTGCGCGTCCGACCGCTTGAGCACTACCAGCATCCGGCCAGCGTTCTCCGAGTAGGACGTTTCGCCCAGGTCCAGACTCTTAGCTACCAATGGGTGCACGTTGCCCGACAATGCCACCATCTCCGAGACGTTGACTGGCTTCGTGACAACAGCCCGGGATTGCCCCATCGACGAAACCGGGAAACAAGCGGAGAGCATCAACATCATAGGCAGGGAAATAAGTGAGACAAAATTGATCCGCTCGTACATTTGCAATCACCCTGAGAGTAGAATCGGTCCCATCAAGGATCGCGAAGACGGATCGCGTCCTCCATCACTATGTTCCGCTCGAAGTCTGCTGATGGTTCTCCTGTTGTATAGGCGGGTTGTCCCTGCGTTGCATCTTATTTACCTGACAAATAGCTGACCAAAAAGTGTCGCTCTAAGTCGATTTGTTTGAACGTCTTATGCGAGATGCTTCAGGCGCTGAAGATACCGTACCGGGCGTACGCAACTCTGATGGCAAAGTGGAATGCCTGTTTATACTCAGATTGTGTCACCATCCAGCCAGCCGGTATATCGATTTGCAGCCTACACGTTCGATCCTTCGTCCGGCGATCTGCTACGCCGGGGTAGGCTGCTGCGCTTACCCAAACAAAGCACCATGATTCTTTCCATCCTGCTTCAGCGAGCTGGAACAGTCGTCACTCGGGAGGAACTCAAGTCCTTGCTTTGGCAGCAGGGCGAGTATGTCGAATACGAACAGGCCATCAATAAGGCCATGAATCGATTGCGTGACACGCTGCGGGATGATTCAGTGAAACCGCGCTTCATCGAGACGATCTCGAAGCGCGGATACCGATTTTGCGGGATCGTGGAACTAATTCCGCGGGATACCGACGCTCTGCCTTCCGCGGCAAATTCAGAGACGATCCCGTCGAGCTTCCTCCAGAGTAAAGAGCAACCTGATTCAACGGCGAGCTCGGAGGCAACGATTCCTGACTACCCGACACAGGTCTTTGATGCGCATCCCCGGAAAACACTGTACCTCGCCATCGCCGTGGCGGTGCTCACAGGTTTGACCGTGCTCTTCGTGTATTTTCATGAGCGGGGAAAGGCAAAGACGGTAACGTCCACACTCCCGGTGAAGATTCACATGGCGATCCCATCGTTTGAGTCCCATGGGGAAGTCCCGGCCACAGCGACAGAGGCGCTTCGGCTAAAAGTAGCCGACTCGCTCTCTCAGCTTCCTCAGCTGGAGATTCGCGGAGTCCGTACGCTCTCCGGTTCTCGCGAAGAGACGATCCACGAAGCGTCTCAGGATCCGAAGCTCCAGATGCTGCTTCTGGGAACCATGACGCTGGACGCCAACCACATCGTCATTCAACTGGAGATTGTTCGGCGGCTCGACGCAGTCCACCTTGCGTCGATGCAATACGAGGTGACGCAGCAGGAAATGGCCTCCCTGCCCGATCGCATCCAGCGGGACGTTCTGAGGCAACTTCAGCTTCCTAGTCCTCTTGAACCAACCGGTCATGGTTCCACCCAGAACCCGGCCGCATTTGAGGCCTACACCGAGGGTCGCTGGCTGGCGGTCGCGCGGACACAGACTTCCCTGCAGTCGGCAATCGACAAATACAAGACAGCGATCGCAATGGACCCGAATTTCGCAAGAGCCTATGCCGGAATGGCAACAGCGGTCGAGGCGCAGGGTCAATATCATCTGGCCCGGGTTGCGGAAAGAGCGGAGACAGCGAAGCACCTGGCCCAACAAGCAATCCAACTCGATTCGGATTGCGCTGAAGCCCATGCCGTGCTGGGATTTATCCTCTACACCAATGAATGGAACGCTTTCGAAGGGGAGAAAGAGCTTCGGCGAGGCATAGAGCTCGATACTAATCAGGCGGCCTTCCATATATGGCTGGCGGTACTTCTTTCACAGCAAGGGCGCAAACACGAAAGCCTGGAAGAGATCGATCATGCGAAGGCCGTCGATCCCCAGTGGCCAGCGGTCTATGGCGCTGAGATGTATGTGGCCGAGATCGCGCGGGACACGGAGAGAACCCATGCAGCCGCGATGGAGTTCGTGAGGCTGCAACCGGCCTCGAACAACGCGCACAACGGTCTGGCTTGGGCCGACTGGAATGCAGGCAAGTATGTTTCGGCCATCGAAAGGTGGAGGGCGATCGCAGTCAAGTCGGGAAATACGCGACGGGTCGCGGTAGAAGATGCAGGGTTACGGGCATTTCGAAGCGCTGGCGTTCGTGGATACGCCAAGGTTCGTATCGCCGATATTCTTGCCTCACCTCCACCAACTGGGTCACAGAACGATTATGTTGCGGCAGAGTGGTATGCCATGAGCGGCGACAAGATGATGGCGCTCAAAGAGCTCAAGCGACTCTGCGAGTCGCACGATCCGTACTGTCTCGCATTTCGAGCCATCAAGTACTACGACAGCCTCAAAGACGATCCGTCATATCAGAGGCTCCTAACAAAATATGCTCCATAAAGCCCGAACTTACCCATCCTAACCTCGATCACCAAGACTGCGAGAGTGGGCCGGAAGGGACGACTTCGACCCAGAGAAGTTCTCGGCGAACAGCCAATCTTCTGCTTTCACTGAAGAATTCTGAAGAGGCTATTTCAGACGCGGTGCATGGCGATGGGAAGATCTGATGTCATCAGCAGATGACAAACTAGAAGTTCGCGGAACCCAACCGCTCTTTCACTGCCGCCAGGGCCTCCGTCGCATGAACATTTCCCGGCGCGAGCGCAACCGCTTGTTGGATTTCCTTGTATGCCTCCTTGAGTTGCCCATCGCTGGCCAGAACGAGCCCAAGATTGAGATGGCCCTGCTCATACTTTCCATCGATATCAACCGCCTGGCGAAGCAGATGAATCGCATGGTCCATCTGGCCCTGCCGCGCATACAGAACGCCAAGATTACTGAGGGCCTCCGCTGATTGTGGATTTTCCTGCAGTGCCAGCCGCAGCTCGGCCTCAGCTGCGCCCATCCTGCCATCCGAAATGTCCATATAACCAAGCTGAAGGTTCACTTCGGCCATGCGAGGGTCGAGTTGGTGCGCCTGTTGCAGCAGGTTGCGGCCGGCCTCCTTCTTCCCCTGGCCTATATAGATCATCGACAGGTCGTACAGTACGCGTGCATTGCGCGGGTCAAGCTGCGAGATCTGCTGATACGTCTGAATCGCAAGCTCGGTATCGTGTCGCGCAAGCGCCGCCGCGGCCTTATTGTCCAGTACGATGACCTGCGTATTCAAAGTGTCTTGAGAATCCTGTTGCTGTAGAGCTACGTCCTGCTGATGCGCCAGCTCAGGTTGACCGGTCGCGCTGTAAGCGCGAGCAAGCTGAAAATGCGCTGCCTTTGAATCAGGCTTCAATTGCAACGCCTGAAGGAGGTGCGGAATAGCCTCGGCTGCTTTGCCCTGCTGACGGAGGATTGACGCCAGACTGAGCTGCCCATCGTATTGTCCTGGGTCCGTCACTACGGCTGCTGCAAATTCACGTTCAGCAACATCTAATTTTCCTGTCTCCCTGTCTACTACGCCATTAAAGTAAAGTGCTTCATAATCGTCCGGATGCGCCCGCAGGTATTCGCGGGTATAAGGTTGCGCTTCTGTATAGTGCAACAGGGTAAGCATTGCCTTGATCAGTGCAAGTCGCGCCGCATCTGCAGTAGCCGGAAAGTTCATCGCGCGGAGATACATGCGACTTGCTTCGTCGTACTGGCCTAGACGCGCCAGTGCCGTGCCAAGGTCCAACCAGACTGGACCGCGATCCGTGTCCTCCGTTGTAAGCTCACGAAAGAGGTCTGCAGCACCTTGATTGTCTCCGCTATCGAGTAGAGTTTTACCAAGTGAAAACTTGATGCCGGCATTTTGGGGCTGGAGGGCGTAGGCCTGTTTCCAGTACACAATCGCAGCAGAGAAGAGCTTCTCCTGTGAGAGCACATTGGCCAAATCAGTTATAGCTTCGACTAAGCCTGGATCAAGCATATGTGCTTTGCGGAAACTATCCTCGGCTTCACCAAGCAATCCAAGCTTCTGCTGCGCTACGCCAAACCCCATCCACGCTTGCACGGCGCCGGGCCGCTTCGCGGCGGCGATTTCAAAATCATGTTCCGCGAGCGTTGCATTGCCTGCCTGCAATGCTGCCGCGCCCTTATCCACTTGCAACTGCCAGCTCTGGTCAACAGGACATGAAGATTGAGTACAGGCAGTTGAAGTTGCCTGCGGACAGGCAGTCAATGGTCTTGAAAATACCGCCAGCAAAGCCACCGCAGGCAGATAAAACTTACAGATGGAGACGCTGATACGGCGCCGGATTGTGTCTTGAAAAAGCAACTTGCTAATCAGCATGGCACTGTCTGGGGACAGACGACAATGCCATACGGGATTTTAAAACTGGAGCTTCAAGGCAAACTGTAGTTGGCGCGGCGTGTTCGCAATGGATGAAACAGCTCCGAAGGTCGGATCACTCACCACACTATCCGGCGCCGAAAAAACAACAGTATTGAATAAGTTGAAAGATTCCGCCCGGAATTCGACGCTGGAATCGCGCGGCAGAGCAAACGATTTGAAAATGGAGAAGTCGAGGTCGTTGTAGCCCTGCGAGCGTAAAGCATTCCGTCCGAAAGTTCCAAACTGGTACGCCGGTGGCGCCGTAAAGGCCGCCTTGTTGATCCATTCAGCCGGAGTCCGCCTGGTGGGTGTTGGATTACCGATCAGGTCGGCTTGCACAAATGTATTGCCGACATTCGCAATATCTCCGTTTACCGTCACGCTATATGGGGTTCCTGATGTAAGGGTTACGATGCCATTGGCAAACCACCCACCAAGCAGGCTATTTAAAACAGGTCTGTCTATATTCAGCGCCTTGCCTTTTCCGATTGGGAGCTCGTAATTGACGGACGCTGAGAATATGTTTGTCAGATCAAAGCCCGAAATGCTGCGGTCCGCCTGCGGATCATAAGGGTTCTGCAACAGGGTTCCTTCTGAACCGAAGCTGCCCGAACTGGCCAGGTCAATCGACTTTGACCAGGTATACGAAAGCAGGTAGGTGAGCCCATGAGCCGATCGCTGCTTGAGCGATGCCTGCAACGCATTGTAATTAGCATTGCCGGAACTCTTGTCGTAGTTTGTCGGTGTGATATACGGGAACTGCCGACGGCTCGCAACGGTAGCTGCATCGCCGGGTCCGGGAGCTTCCGCGGTGTTATATAAGCCACCAAGATCCAGGTGTCCGCTATGCGATCCCGAGTAGGCAAGGGTGAAGATCGTGTCGTTGCCGAAGCCCTGCTCCAGTTGCAGATTCCATTGATCTGTGTAGGGCATCTTGAAGTATGGATCGAAGTAATAAGCAGTTCCTGAAAATGGACTTGCAGGTGGCTGGACGACGGTACCGCTGCCCTGACTAAATGGGTTGGTGATCGTACTCTGCGCGGTGGTTGTATTCAGCGTGTTCTGGTTCAATTCCGAAACCGAAGGCCAGTTACCGCCGGCGTTTTGCGAGTACTGCACGATTGAATTCCATTCATCATAGAAGCGGCTATAGCCTGCGAGCACCGTGGTTCTGTTATACGGATGGTAGGCGATGCCAACCCTGGGCTGCCAGTTGGAGAGGTCCGTCTTATGCAGGGCACGGTTGGCGAAGGGCGTCTGGATCACGTTGGCCGGTAGCGAGCCGCCGGGAATACATGGCGCACCCACCGTGGTACTGCAGGCCGGTGGGACTGCGCTGAGCAGGTATGTCCCGTTCGTTAGATTTATGTCTCCTACGTAACCCTGACCATCAGCCAGGGTGTTGCCATAGATAGGCCAGACACTTACATCCCAACGTACTCCCACATTTACCGAGAGCTTTGGATTGACCTGGAACTGATCCTGGACATAGGCGCCGTCGACCTGACCGTGGTGCTCTGTCTCCAGCACATCGCGCCTTTGCGCACTGGTCGGAAGACCGAGCAGCAGAGATGCCAGTGCATCCCCTGTCGGTGCGCCGCTGGCACTCGTCGGGTTTTCAAGATTTGAGGTTTGAAAAGCACTTGAAGCTTCCGACGCACCGGAGATCGGCGATCTCGCATTATTCGTAGCGTACACACCGCCTGCCTTGATGGTGTGGCGGTTCAAGACTTTCGTAAACGAACCGCCAAACTGATAAGTGTTAGCAATCTGCGTATCCTGAAGATTATTATTTCCGGTGCCCGGGCCCAGATATCCAGGTGCTCCGATAAGTGGAATGAATGGGGCGGACTGACTCAGGAATCCACTCAGGAAAGCGCTTGAAAATCCAGCATTGATAAGCGTGGACGCGAAGCCGGCAGGGGCTTTCGGAAAGGTGCTCTGCGTGAGATCATCCCCAATATTCCTGCCAAAGTACAGCTCAGCAATTGAAGTTGGATTGAAGGTGTGCGACTCATGCACAGTGATGTTGTAGCCGTACAGTGCGGATGTTGTCTCAAAGCCGGGGTAGCCGGCCGAACCGCTGCTGTTCTGGCTATAGGATGAGATACGGCCAAACAGGAGATCGTGTTCGCCGAAAGATTGGTCGATCCTGCCGGTGTAGCTGTCCGAATCAACAATCGTAGGCGTGGTGTCAATCAGGTTTTGTCCGGTCGCAAGAGCGGCGTTCGGCGCGGGAAAAAGTGTCTTCGCGTAGAGCAGCGCAGCAGGATTCAGGAGCGCGGTCGGTATGACGTTGTCCTTGAAAGCCTGCCGCGTGTAAGAGCCCGGATGGAGCGGGTCTGGAGCTGTGGAGAACGGATTGTAAATGACAACACCCTTCGTAAGCAGGTTGCCGAAATTGCCGCCCAGTTGGAGACTCGTCGGCGTCGTCACTACATTCTGGGCAGCCTGACTTTGCCGAAAACCCTCATAAGCAAAGAAGAAAAAAGTCTTGTTTTTTCCGTTGTAAAGATGCGGAATCGTCACCGGCCCTCCTGCGGTCCCGCCAAACTGATTCTGCCGGAGCGGGTTTACTGAAGGCAAAAAATAGTCCCGCGCGTCGAACGCCGAGTTACGAAGATACTCCCATGCAGACCCGTGCAGGTTGTTCGAACCACTCTTACTCACAATGTTGACAATGCCGCCAGTGACCTGCCCGAACTCAGCAAGATCATTGTGCGACTGCACTTTGAATTCCTGAATGTCGTCCACGATTGGCTGATAGTTATAGTTGCCAATGAAAGACCCAAGATCAACTACCCCGTCCAGTAGAAACATATTGCTGCGGTTACGCTGGCCGTTGACCGACGGAAAGGTGAAGTTGCCAATCGCCTGTCCTGCAAAACCACCTCCACCGCCGGAGTTTTGAGCCACACTTACCCGGCTGACACCGGGTGTCAGTTCCAGCAATTCTGTAAAGTTGCGACCGTTCAGCGGAAGATTATTGACAGGCTGCTCCGCGATGACTTCACCTAATTCCGCTGTAGTGGTTTCGATCGTACTGTTCTCCGCCGAGACGGTGATCGACTGGTTGATCGCACCCGGCGTGAGCGTAAAGTTGAAGCTGGCCGCCTGGTTTACCTGAAGAGTGAGGTTGGTGAGTTCCTGCGAGGTAAACCCCTGTTTTGTAGCTTTGACGTTGTATGGCCCGGGAGCAACGTTAATGATTGAATAGGTGCCCGCCGAGGAACTTACTGCCGCCTGTTGCACATTCGTCGCCGTGTTCGTGATGACGACCTGCGCATCGGAGATGACCGCCCCCGTGGCGTCCGTTACCGTACCGGATATAGACGCAGCCGACTGAGCGTTCGCAACAGGGGTGAAAGCCAGCGAAGCCGTCAGGATGAGTGCTTCACAAAGATTGATGAAGCCACGTCGCAGTCTCCTTTGTAGCGGTGTGAAATAGGGTTTGTCCGCAATATCGAATAGGCGATCGGGTGATTTCATCTGATTTCCTCTTCAAGACCCATGTGAACTGGAAGCCATTGCCGGCCCAAAACGTCTTCCGCTTGCAGCTTGAAAAACGATGCAGTTACCGATTACGAAAGACGCCCAAAAAACTAGTCGATGACAGCAACTCCTGTCAAACACCGGTAGTTAAAACAAGCCTGATCGAGGGACTTCGGCTGTGTAGCCGTCGTTAAAAGCGCTGCTTCATGGCTCCCTCAAGAAACCGAGCGAAACCTGGTCAGGACTCTTCACAACCCGTCACACTTTCATCATCGATCGAGCCAGTAGACCAGCGTGGTCTCCGTTCAGCCCTTCTCTGCGAAGTTACCCTGAGGCCCGTTCCGCTTCAGCCCAGGAACCAGGCTATTTTTATCGTTAACTCTTGCGTAACAAGCTCGATTGAGGCTAGAACGGTTGGACAGAGTTTTCAGACAATCGGAGAAATCAGGAATATGGCGACGAGCAGAAGAGTGACACGGCGGCACGCATTGCAACTGATCGGAAGTACTATTCCTGGATTAGCGTTGAGTGGGGTGCTTGGGCAAAGATTGTTCGCTCAAAGCGTAACGCCTGGCCGATTCACAGATGAGCGGAGCTCGCTGCTCAGCTACAACGTTCCCGACTGGTTCACCGATGCAAAGTTCGGTATCTGGTCGCACTGGGGTCCACAGTCTGCGGTAGGGGATGGCGACTGGTACGCGCGCAACATGTACCGGGAAGGTAGTGACCAATACGAATATCACCTCAAGCGTTTCGGTCCGCAATCGAAGGTGGGCTACAAGGATCTGATTCACCTATACACCGCTGATCGCTGGGATCCGGAGCACCTGATGGATCTGTACCAAAAGGCCGGCGCAAAGTATTTCTTTTCGATGGGCGTGCATCATGACAACTTTGACCTTTGGGACTCTAAATTTCAGCCGCATTGGAACGCTGTGGCCATGGGACCAAGGAAGGATGTTGTTGGATTGTGGGCGCGAGCTGCACGCGAGCGGGGTCTCCGCTTCGGTGTAAGCGAGCATCTTTCAAATAGCTTTGATTGGCTTGCGCCCGCTCACCTCGCTGACAGCAAGGGCCCCTATGCCGGCCATCCGTACGACGGTCAGAACCCGGCCTATGCAGAGCTTTACCATGACTACAGCGGCATGCCCGCGGACTTCGCGAAGACGTCCGAGGCCATGGGGCGCGTAGCGCCGGATTGGTGGAAGCTGCAGTATTTCAACCGTGTCAAGGATCTGGTCGACCAACATCAACCTGACCTGCTCTATACCGACGGAGGCATTCCCTTTGAGCAGTATGGTGTCGGGACGGTTGCTGAGCTCTACAACGTCGGTCCACTCACACCACACGGTTCAACGGGAACGGTTTACTTCAGCAAGACAAAGACCGACTGCGTAGATGGCCACTCGTGTGTGTTGGACCACGAGCGTAGTGTGATTGGAGAGATCGATCCTCAACCATGGCAGACGGATACCTGCATCGGCGATTGGCACTACAAGGTCGGCGCAGAATACAAGTCGCCAAAAAAGGTCATTGATCTACTCGTCGACATCGTGAGTAAGAACGGAAATTTGCTGCTGAACTTCCCGCTTCCCGCAAGCGGCGAGCTCGATCCGCAAGAGATGCAGGTGCTTGAAGGCATCACTGCGTGGATGCGAGTCAACAGCGAGGGGATATATGCCACGCGCCCCTGGAAGATTTATGGCGAAGGGCCATCGACGAAGGTCGTTATCAAACCGAGCGGCCAGGAGTTTGATCCGAATGAGGGTAAGAAACCGGATCTAGTCGCTCAAGACATCCGCTTCACGACGAAGGGTCAAACCTTGTACGCCTTTGTCATGGGGTGGCCCACCGGAGAGTTCGTGATCAAATCGCTTGCCCTCGACGGACCACAGCAGCCTCGGAAAGCTGTTGATGTGAGGATCGTGGGGATGGAGGAGCCATTGCGCTTTGTCCATGACACCAACGGGATGCGGGTCAGTTTTCCCCAAAATAAGCCGGCAACAGCTGATATCGGCGTGACGCTCCGCGTTCGCTTTGCATAGCTGGAACTCTTGACCGAGATATTGAAAGGTATTTGGCGTTCCCCTCGAGCCTGTCCGGCGCAGTTGCGGCCGGAACAAGTCCTGCTCCCGACTATAAGGATGCGTCAACAAATGCGCTGACCGGAAACTCGCTCACGTACGATTTAGCAGGGAACGCCGGCAATGTTACCTATGATGGGTTCCATTACTACACTTACGACGGTGAGGGTTGGCTTTACTCGGTGGGACTCCAGCCCGGAAACCCCACAACCTGCTACACCTATGACGGAGACGGCGATCGTGTCGCGACGAGCGACTGCTCAAACATGACCGCTAATACTACGAGCCAAATGCTGTATGACTTCAATCACCAGCTAATGACCGAGATCAACACTAGTACTTACAAGAAGACGCGCGCCAATCTCTATGCGGGCAATACTTTCATCGCCGAAGATTCACCCGATCCCTACCTAGCAAATACTTCTACCGCCACCCAACTGCGCATCACCGATCAGGTCGGTAGTCTGCGCAGCTTATGGGACCTGGGGGCCAATTGGAGCGGTGCCCTATCCGCGTTCCACTATGGTGACGGCACAACTATCGGCCTCGGTGCCAATAGCGGCGACGAGCCTGGAGGCATGCTCTTTACCGGAAAGAAGCGAGACCCAGAATCCGGGCTCAATTATTTCGGCGCTAGATACTATTCGAGCTGTCTGGGCCGATTTATGAGCCCTGACCCAGCTGGAATGCAGGCCGCTGATCTTGAATTTCCGCAGAGTCTTAATCGCTACGCTTACGTTTGGAACAACCCTCTTAGCTTTACCGATCCAACCGGGCTAGACTGCGCTTATTTGAATGATGCGGGTACAGGCCTCGAGAAGGGCGGTCTTGATCAGAGCAGCAGTTCTGGTGAATGCGGCAGGACTGGGGGTTATTGGGTAGACGGCGGGCTCACCAATTTCAGCGTCAATGCTGACCAGGGATCAGTCCAGTTGACGGGAACCACAAACGGGAACGATCAGACACGCGCCTCTTATCAGGATTCAACCGCCTTCGTGGGCGTGTATCAGAACAGTTCCGTGAATCCCTTCGGGCACATTGCGGTAGGGATCGGTGGTCAAGTGCCTATGGGATTGAATCCAACGAGCGACCTCAACTTCCTGATGTATGCCACTTACGGCGGAAAAAGCGGGGGTGTTGCCGGAGTGGTTAAGCCGCAAGGCCCGGAGGGACTGAAAAAATTTGTAAGGGTTCCAGTGACGGGAATGCAAGCGAGGAGGATACAGGATCAACTCAATAGAGCGAGGCAGAATGCACCGAACTATGACATCTTCGGTGGAGGTGGGCCAGCATGTGACTGCGCGGGCTTCGCTCAGCAGATGCTTGGTGATGCAGGAATAAACAGCGGACCGCCCACCGACCCTGATGCAGCAACTTGGCAGTCAGTATCCACAGTAATAGGAGGAGTCATGGACGAAGCTGCTTCGCCGAAGCGTTGGTTCTTGCTAGCAGGTTGTCTAGGTGTAGTGGTTGCTGGAGTCCTTACCCTGCTACTGTCGCATGACTTGATTCCGGCGGCTGTCGCCATCGCGCTGTGGCCGACTTCAATACTCGGCCTGGTCGATCCTACGAACTTGAAAGATCAGATCATCACGGGAGTTTTCACTTTCGGTGGCAACTTCCTGCTGTATGGGGTCCTGGGGCTCTTAGTCCGATACCTGGGAGGGCGACTAAATCTTTTCAGCAGCAGCCATACTTAGCCGCTGTTCTGAATAGCGTGGCTAAAGACGGGCGAACCGTAGATGAATATAATGCCGCTGGGCAATGTGTGCGATTTCAGGCGGGGACCAATCAATTCGTCGGTTTTCTTGTCGGATTGCATCCAGGGCTTAACTTGCGTGGTAGCCAGTCGCACTGCAGCCTTCATCTGAACTTGGAGCCGTTCGGAGGTCAGTATGGCAATCCGTCGAATGGCAGTTTTCACATCGATGAGTACAACCCCTTGACCTTTGAACCGCCAGCGAGCGGCGTACCGTTAGATGAAAATGGAGGAGGTATGGCGCCGCAGCCAAACGTAGGCCCACATGTCACGCAGGATGTGATTCCTGACATGATGATCAAACTTAAGATGGGCTCCTGGACTGGCAACCAAAATTGTCCGCAATCCTAGCAGGGGAGTTGACGCAAGAAAACTACCAGAGGCGATTCCTTTGGGCAGCGAGGGGTGCTCCAGTGGATGATTTGGACGCAAGAAGAGATTGGCGCAGCTACGCTGCTTGGGGTAGCTTTCTGTGCGGATCAATCGGTTTAGTGCTGACGATAGCTATCACCATCTATATCGATTTCAGTCAAAAGCCTCCGTTCGACGTGTGGGAAGCTCGCTATTTCATTACTGCAGCACCAATTAGTTTCCTAGGGGTAATTCTTGGGGCGGTCGGTAGAGACACTCCTCGCATGGCGGGACTTGTCCTGTCGGCTGGCGTCCTTCTCAGAGTGGTGGGGGGTGCAGTTGCGACGTAGCACGCGAAAGGAAAAGCGACGCGGCAACACTGCTTTCCGATCTCCTCGGAGGGCGGGCCTGTGGTGAATCTTCGGCGAAGCCAGCATCGCCGTCCGGCATCATCTCAGCCCTTGAAATCCCTTTAATCCAGCATCGTCAAAAGCATCCATGCTTCGCATAGGGTTTACCTGGACACTCGACCCCGACGATGCGCGGGCACTGATGACGGTCACGGGTGGGCGCACTGTCTACGAGCTGCGCGGGATCTCCTGTCTGCCTTTGGAACTGATGGAGCCGCGAGGAAGGGAATCGCTGTGACTCGCAGCTTCGGAGCGCCGGTCACCTCCTGGGAGCAGATGGGCTGAAGCAGACCGGCCCAACTCCGCCAGGTGAAGCTGCGCGGTCTGCATAAGGTGGACTGGCTCTTCGTCTTCAGCTGCGCCCCTCACAACCTCCTGCGCCTGCCCAGGCTCATCGCGCAGCCTTGTTGCAGAGCTGCCGGAACTCGGAACCATCAACAGGAAGCAGCTCGTCGCTGGTCGGCGTCGCTCCCTTCAACAACGACAGCGGGAAGGCGCGAGGAAGGCGTCATATCTGGGGAGGCCGGCACATTTGCGTGCACTCCTGTACATGGCGGTCGTCGCCGGCCTACGCTTCAATGCCACGATCCGCGACCTTTACAACACTTGCGTCAGGCTGGCAAGCCAGACAAAGTCGCCCTGGTCGCCTGCATGGGCAAACTTCTGACTTGATAGCTATTGAGAAGCGGTAAAGCACTTAACTATGCTCGACGGCTCTGAAAAGGCCCTTGGAGAGACACAACTGAATCAAGTTCAGTATTGTTATCTAGAACATAAATGAAAAACTCCGTTCCACCTGAAGATACTCGTACAACGACGTGACCATCTGTGCTTGCCATCTTTGCGATGTCGCGAGTTGCGATTGCATTCTCTGGTTTGACCGAAGTTCCGTAGATACTCCGGTCGCCTGAGTAAAGGTCATGGCTCAGCATGTTGAAAAGCGGGCTAATCGTGGGGTGGGCGGAATCCCATGCAAATACAACGAAGGCTCGGGGCCGCAAGGCGCGCACTGCTTGCGGACCCATGCCATTCACATAACCGTGGTGGTTAGCGACCGCGATACTAACCGGCCCAACAGCTTCTGCAACTGCTGTCTCAATGTCCCGCCACGGCGCCTTTCCAAAGTCTGTGTCGTTGGTAAGATCTCCGCCGCTGTAGTAGACGAAATCTCCGTACCGGATGCGTACGGCCAATGAGCACATATTCTCACTGGGGAGCTGCTGAGGGGAAAGGGTAGGCAAAGCAGGAAAATGGGGCGTCGAACCGCGACCGTCCCGGTTTGCAAGAAAGCCGTTGCGGGCCATTGCATCCACCTGGAAGTTCGGATACATAACCTTCCGACGGCGGAGCACAATCTGGTCCGCTGCCCCCACTTGAAGGGCTGCTACGGCCTGGTTGGATCGGAGACGATGCTCGATGAAGCGGCGATAGTTTAGAAAGCCAGCATCCGTATGCGGTTGCGGGTAGACATAGTCTGGATAGTCCCGGTCGATGAGGTACTCGATGGTGATGGTTTCGGCGACATCGCTGATTCCGGTGAGTTGGTAACCTCCAACGTGAGAACGCGGCAGTCCAGGGGCCGATTGTCCGATATGATCTCCGTGAAAATGCGTCAGCAAGGCGTAATCGAGCTTTGCTTGCCTCTGTCCGCCTTGACGGCGTTGGATGTAACGGGCGATCCACTCGCCAGGCCTTCGGGAACCATCCGGTTTCGGCGCGATTGTATAAAGCAGGGGATCGTAGATTGCGCCAGCATCGATCAACATGGTCGTCCCGTCGGGACAAACGATGTAGGTGGCGTTGCCTCGGCCAGTCGAAATGTGGTGAAACTCAAGCATCCCTTCTTCCCACGGAGGAAGCAGGGTATGCGCAGTGGCGGACGTTTGCGGTGATCCGCTAGCTTCGGCTGTGTTCACGGAGGCGAGAGCCGCACAGGCTCCCATGCCGCTGATAAAGGTACGTCTATTAAGATTCATGTTGATCGCTTGATTTCCAGAGGAAGAAAAGCTGTAGCTGCTTCCCGCAGCTACAGCCGGTGCTCATTTTAGAAGCGTAGTCGGCCGCCCAATTCGAGCTGACGAGAGTCATAAGCGGCAGTGGGAACAAGAAAACGTGAGGAGCCAGCTGTATTGATTACAGCTCCAGAGCAGCCGGATGCGACGTTGCAGGCGACATTCAACGAATTGAAGAGATTCTCGGCCTGGGCCATCACTTCAAGATTCAATCGGTCTTTGAGAGGGAATGTCCGACTGAGCCGCAGATCGACCTCCCGGAATCCTGGTCCGGCGAAGCTATTTCTCCCAACAGAGAGGGGACGATCATTAAGATTGCCGTCGCCGTTCAGGTCTGTTCCGGTCACCTCATTGACGGGATAACCGCTGTAGACAATTGCAGTGGGCGCCAGCGTCCATCCATTCAGAATTGCTTCTGTGAACGGATTGACCTTGATGGCTGGTTGCCACACGCCCTGGAAGGTAAAACGATTGCGAATGTCCGCCGATGCACGGCCCCGGTCAAAATTTAGATTTGCAGGATTGGATGGAAACCCAGCAGCACCGATCGTATCTGTATCAGCGTCGGTGTTGTTGATGGCGTGTGCATAGGTATAGCTAGTGGAAAACTCCAAGCCTCGTGAGAGACGCTTGGAAAGCTGAACGTATGCGCCGTTATAAGAAGAGGACCCTGCAGAAGTCACCAGAGCGATCTGCCCGAAATTTGCATTGGGTCGAGCACCACCGTAGGTAGGTCGGCCGTCGGCAAGGATTCCTGTGACAGCCGGAAGGTTTGCGTCTTCAAACAAAGGCGCACGTCTGCCGAGATACAGCAGATAACCAGCCTGTAAACCAAAGCCGCCTCCGAGATCACGGTCAACGATCAACGTCCCTTGGTGGGAATAGTAGGTTTTGAAATTGGGGTCGAATCCCGCAACGTTCGTCACCACAGCCTTGAGCGTCGGAACCGACGTGAAGCCGGTTGGAAAGGCCGGAGCTCCAGTTGCCGTTCCTGCAATCGTGTAGCTCTGGACAGTAGACCCGTTACTTCGGATTGCCGTTCCGACCAACTGCAGATCGGTGAAATCGAAGAGAATGGAGTATCCGCCCCGAATGGACGTCTTGGTGTCAGGCTGCCATGAGAATCCGAGTCGCGGTGAGAAGTTCTTGTAGTCCTCTGGGATGGAACGCGACTGAGACAGGGGTGCGCTTTGGGGTAGCCCCGCATAGACCAGTAGGTCCCAGCGTAGTCCATACGTGAGGGACAGATTTGGCCGAAGCTTCCATTGATCCTGAGCGTAGAGCCCGAGATAGTTGTCCCGAAAATGCGCCGTGTTGTCGCCAAACTGTTGGCTTAGCTGGGTATAGCCTGTCGGCGTCACTCCATGCAGAGTGTTGAGGTACTGCACCACCGCGTTGGGGAGACCAGTGGTTGGGTCAGTTCCTGCAGCTCCAAACGTGAATGTGAGCGCGGTTCTGTCATGAAGAGTATTGTTTACGGTTTCAATGTTAGCTCCTACCTTGAAGGAGTGTTTTCCTCGATCAAGAGAAACGTTGTCGACGAACGCATCCTGATGTTCAAAGAAAGATTGGCCCGCAGTGGTGTTTGAATTCAAGCTTGCCACTCCCGTAATGACGTAGACGGGGCCTATGGTGCCATTAACCGGCTTGGAGTAGTTCAGACGCCTGTTGTCGGCGAACCGAAATTCATTCAGGGCATGAGGGGAAAGGATCGTCTGGAACTGACCGACGCCTGAGATGTCCTGATCGTAATAGTTGTTGTCGGCATTCAATGGCAAGAGTGCGCCTGCGCCGTTGTAGGCGATTGGGACACCGAAGTAGTCCAAACGGACAAAACCAGAGTTCTTAGGGCTCAACTGAAAATCTGTCCGCGCGAGCCACATCTTATATTTCGATACGATGGGTGCATAGCCGAGCTGATTTGCGGCAATACCGAGTGCTGCGGCGTTCGCTGCGGTGATGGTGATAGGAGTCGGGGCTGTCTGTGGATCGAGCTCGAAATCGGCAAATGCCCACCACTTGTTCTTCCTGATGGGGCCCCCAAAGATAAACTCGCGCGTGGCTCGCTCCTGGAAGGGCTTTGACGCTTTGTTGCCGAGAGCCGGTGTCGCGATGAGCCCAGGACGACGTTCCAGGTCGAGATAGCTGCCGTGGTACTCGTTGGAACCGCTACGACTTGTTTGAAAAACAAGACCGCCGAGAGTTGACCCGTACTCCGCCAGAAGCGAGCCTTGGAGTACGCTAACTTCCTGCATAGCTCCTGAAGGAAACATCGCCAGTTTTGATTGTCCTGCGCGCTGCGTATCATCCATGCCATCAACAACATAGCCGCGACGCTCGATTCCGCCGAAGGCATATGACGGGGAGCCGAAGCTGTAATTCGGGGTGGTTGCCACCGCCGGACTGAACGACGGGATGTTCCAGAGATTACGACTGGTCAGAGGCATGTTCACGACAGTAAGTTGCGGAACGTAGAACTCGGCCTGCGATTCGGTGCTGATCGCAGCGGCATCCGCCGTCACATTAACCGTCTCCTGACCGGAGGCAATCGACAAGGATAGGGGCAGGGGTGTTGATCGCCCTGGTTCGACGGTCACCCCGGTTTGCACGAAGCGGCCGAAGCCCGGCTTCGAAACTGAGATCGAATAGGAGCCAAGCGGAAGCAAGGGGAGGCTGTACTCACCCGAATCATTGCTAGTCACTGTACGCGTATAACCGGTTGCGAGATTGACCGCCGTAACCTCGGCTCCCGGAATGGAGAGGTTGGATGAATCGCTTACAGTGCCATTCACCGCACCGTTTGCCGCTCCAGCCTGAGCAAAGAGCCGTCCTGAGCAGACGAGCGCGAAGAGAAGCGTGAGGATAGCCAGCGTTTTCTTCTGAAAACGCAAAGTACGAGGATCCGCTCCAGAACAAATGCCGTCCGGCTGATCGACGGAAACAAAAGGCTGGAGGAAATTATTTTGAAATCGGTATAGGGGGTTCATGATCGCCTCAAGGGAATGCATTCACGGAGCGTCCACAACTCCTTGTTGCGCCCTCGATAACAGTGAGGGTCTGGGCGTTTATGCGTCAGGGGGGATCACAGGGGTATTCACAGTGTGAGCTCGGTGGAACCACGTCAACACCCACTTGCCCTAATCCCATTTATCACCCGTTCGCACAAAACTTGTAATCTGAGATTCATGCAGGAATGAAATTTCCCATGCGTCAGGGGTTCTGTAGCCCGATATGGTCGAGTTGAGTGAGCTTGAGGAAAGTGCCGCCTCTAAGATACGCAAGAGCGTAGTGGAGCGTATTCTCGTCAGCGAACAATTCGTCCGCGCTCCACGTCTACAGCGCTTTCTGTCATACATCACAGACTGCTACTTCCAGAATCGGCTTGATGAGATTACGGAGCAACAGATTGGCGTCCACGTCTTCGACAAGTCGGCTACGTACAATCCCGGAGATGACAATAGCGTCAGGTCCTATGCCCGGACTTTAAGGAAGCGGCTGGAGGAATATTTTGTCAGCGAGGGTCACCTGGAGCCCGTAATCCTTCAGGTCCCCAGGGGCAAGTACGTGCCTCTCTTCATCGTGCGGGAGAAAACCAGTCTGAGCCGTACGGATGTTCAAGAAGGCAAGCGCAAGATTCCTGAAGAGATCGGCTTGGGAATAGCAAAACCAGATGTACCAGTGCGGAAAGGGGAACAGCTGCGTTCGGGTTTGATGAGCAGCATCAAGTGGCTTGCGATCCTGGTTTTCTGCATGTGCATCGCCGCGATTATTGCTTTTAGGATGGGCCGTAAAGTGGGAGCGGCAAACAATCTCCCAGCAGAGCATGCTTTTTGGAGCGCCTTTACTGGCAGTCGCAAGACCCTTATCGTCCCAAGCGATACAGGGCTCACGGTTGTGCTAGGGCTGACGAAGCGGCAGATAAGCATTCCCGACTACGTGACCGGCAAGTACATTCTTCCAGCGGATGATCAGCAATCTCTCCCAGAGGGTTGGGCAAACACCAACGTGCATCGTTATACCGATCTAATGGACCTCCGACTTGTAAATGCACTGACCCACAGGCCGGAGCTTGAGGATGACCGAACTGGTATTCGTTACGCAAGAGATCTCCGATCAGATGATCTTAAGGAGGGAAACGCCATTCTCATTGGGGGTGTGAACGCTGATCCTTGGGTACAGCTCTTCGACCAAAAACTAAACTTTGCTTTGGAGTTCGTCCCGGAAGAACGAAACTTTATTATCAAAAACCGCTCTCCACGTTCAGGAGAGCCGTCATCTTTCGTTTATGGTCCGGCAAACTGGTCCCAGGTTTCCTATGGATTGATCGCACTTCGGCCAAATCTTGCAGGTACCGGTTCCGTGCTGATCATCGAAGGAGTCGCGGCTGCAGGCTTGCAAGGTGCTGCTGAATATCTCATGAGCGAAAAGGATATGGCATCGCTCTTGCCTCAGATTACAGAACCACACGGCAATCTCAGACCTTTTGAAATTTTGTTTCGCACAAACAATGTCGGTGCGAGTGCGACAAAGACAGAAGTCGTTGGTATACGTGTGGAGTGATGTGCCGTGTTGTCAGTTATCATTCCCCGGTGGTGCTTTACGGCGTACATCTTCTACTCTCTTTTCACGCATGATAGTCGTCCTTTGGCCGCGAGTGAGCAAAGTGTGCTGAACTTCACTGTGGCTGCTCCGAAAGCCAAAGACGTCTTCTTGTTCACAGATACCTGTCAGAACGCGGACGATAAAAGGGCCAGCTTAAGAGAACGGCATTAGCGCCGGTATCCTCGTCTCGGGAGCACCTACTGTGTGACTGATGGCTGGACGATTCGGAACATCCATCGTTGCCCGTAGGTTTCCTAGCCATCAGTTCTGCGTGTGAGCCGGAAGAGCTGATGGTAATCGTGAGAGACCACTTTCAGAACATACGCTTTGAGAGCCGCAGGGAATCATGCGAAGCTCAACGGGAGGGAAGCGACTGTTCGCTCAACTTGCGACTATAAAAGGGAGTGCAGGAACACCTTTACAACATGGCTTGCCCAACCGCGCTGTTCCTGTGCCGTACGAATCATGTTTGGCATCCCCAAGGTTGATCGAAGTGCGATTCCTCCGACCGTCATGGCCATGAACAAGCCTGCAGCTTGATCGGGATCGCGAACTGTCAGCGTGCCCTGAAGCTGCTGCTCGTGAAGGTAGGTACGAAGGATCCTGAATCCCCGGCCTGGGCCTGCTTCCCAGAACGTCTTGCCGAGCTCTGGCGATTCGATGCTGCCGGCGATCACTAGCCGGTGCAACTGCTGGGTATCCGGCTTGGACATCATCCCAACGAGCTCAATCGCGTAGTTCACAAGTGCTTCTTGGGGATCTCTGTCGGGACTCATCGGGCCGATCAGGTCGAGCATTCCCGAAGACTTGCGTTCTATCAGCGCTGCGAAGAGCTGCGCCTTTGTGGGATAGCGAAGGTATAGCGTCTCCATGGACGCCCCTGCTCGTTTGGCGATGAGAGTCATCTTCGCTCCGGTGTATCCAGACTCGAGGAAGACTTCCGTCGCAATATCTAGGAGCTTTTCATTGCGACTCGCACTCTCGTGAGCAGGCGGTCGGCCCCGCCGGGCGGTCCTCTTCGCGATCTTTCGGAGTGTAGCCACGGATAAAGGATAAACCAGACCGAACAACCGTAATTGGTGTTACGCTTAACTTGCTGGGTGAGTGAGGCAATCTCCTCGACCTGTGAGGCTTCACCAAACAACGCAATGCCGAGGAGGCACAGACTTATGCATTCGATACCACGCTGTCCTACAGCCGGGAAGACCGTCAGGGGCTATCTGCTGATTGCCACTGCTTTCTTCGTGCTAGGACAGACACGGTCTGGGATAGCCCAGCAAGAGGCTCTCTCAAGTTCGTCGCCGGACGGTTTACCCGACGCTCCTACCCTGACAACCTCAGGGCCTCAGCAGCAGCCCACGAAGGGCTCCGCAACTCTCAGCGGGATGATTGTCGATCAGACCGGCGCAAGCGTTCGAGGCGCACGAGTGACCTTGATGGAGCCGGGCGGCGCATCGATGATGGTCCGGACTGGCGATGATGGGTCTTTCGCTTTCAGCAATCTTCCTGCGGGGACGTTTCATTTCATGGTCGAAGCGACTGGATTTGCTTCGGTGTCTTCTGCAGCCATTGCGCTAAGAGACAATGAAAACATCGCAGTACCTACGGTTTCGCTCCTTGTAGCGGCTAGCGATACGCAGGTAGAAGTGCGCGGGGATACAGAACAAATAGCGAACGAGCAGATCAAGGCGGCTGAGAAGCAGCGGATCTTGGGCTTCGTCCCCAACTTCTACACCAGTTTCGTGTACGACGCTGTACCGCTGACCCCGAAGCAGAAGTATAAGTTTGCTCTGCGTGAGACGTTTGATCCTGTTCGATTCGTCGGGACAGGAATCGGGGCGGGCATCGAACAAGCCAATAACAACTTCAAAGGTTACGGTCTAGGAGCGGCGGGCTATGGAAAGCGATATGCGGCGCTTTACGGGGATGGTCTCTTCAGCGATGTGCTCAGTCATGCGGTCTTTCCAGTAATCTTCCATCAAGATCCACGGTACTTCTACCAGGGCTCAGGCACCATCAAGTCGCGCTTTATCCACGCAGTCAGCTTTTCAGTTGTGATCCGCAGTGACTCCGGTCGTACCGTGCCGAACTACTCCTACATCCTTGGCGACCTGAGCGCTGGGGCACTCTCCAATCTGTACTATCCACACGCTGATCGTGGTGCAGGTCTCGTCTTCATGAACACTGCGATTGGAGTGGCAGGTCGCGCGGCTGGCAGTCTCGCCCGAGAGCTTATTCTGCCACGGTTGACGACTCACCGCGCCGGCGACGGCAAATAGGAGCGATCCGCAGTAAAAGTCCCACGGGCAAGTGAGCCCGACTCATTGCTGCGCCTAAAGGAATTCCTATGAAGAACAGCAACACGAATTTAGACACGGACATCCTCATCATAGGAGCCGGGCCGGTCGGGCTAACGCTCGCGGTTACGCTCCTGAAGCAGCAAGTTCGCTTCAGAATCATCGACCTCAAAGCAGCTCCGGAGGAGCACTCGAAGGCCGCCAATCTCTGGCCCCGCACGCAGGAAGTGTTCGCGTCCCTCGGCATTCTGGACACGCTCGTTGGACGCGCTTCGCCTCTTCATGCGGTGTCTCTCCATGCCTACGGCAAAGCGCTCGGCCATGTCCGCATGGATGACAACCGAAGCCCCTACCCCGTGCCTCTTTTTGTGGGGCAGAATGTCATCGAAACACAGCTGAGTGCCTACCTGCTCAAGGCAGGAGTAGAAATCGAGCGAAAGACTAAAGCTCTGGTGCTTTACAACGAAGCCGACAGTGTCACAGTGGACGTGGAGCACGGCGGAAGAAGGTCGTCCATCTGCTCCAAATATGTTGTGGGTTGCGACGGACCCTCTGGCTTCACGCGCCAACAGGTGGGTCTTAGCTTCGAGCCCGAACAACTACAGGGACGCATTCTTCGACAGATCGATGCACGGGTTCGGTGGAGCAGGCCTGTCCAGATAGGGATTGCAGACTTCTTTCTCGGTGACAACCAATACCTGGGGTATCTTCCTCTGCCCGGAGGACATGATCGGTTCTTTGTTGTAACACCTGACGATGGAATCCCTGATCGTGCTCCAACGCTTGAAGAGATGCAGGAAGCTGTTCGACGCGTGACCGGAGACCCAAGCGTTGAACTCTACGATCCAATCTGGTTGACGCGTGGCCGTTTGAATCACGGCGTAGCCAGAAGCTTTCAGGCCGGAAGAGTTTTTCTCGCCGGAGACGCTGGCCACATGACCATTCCGATCTACGGCCAGGGTATGAATACAGGAATGCAGGACGCCTTCAATTTGGCTTGGAAGTTGCGCGCATCACTCACCGTTCCAGTCAAGGGGCTCCTTGAATCGTACAGCCAGGAAAGACACACAGTGCGTTCGGCGCTCGACAAGGAACAAGGTACCATCCTGCAGCGTGCGGCATTTCCGACTGCCCTCCAGAAGATGGTTCTTCCACTCGTCGCCCCGATTGCTTTGGCGCGGGGAGCGGGAAAGCATTTTCGTGATCGATCCGCACAGCTTAAGATTGCCTACCCCGACAGCGCTTTGAGTCTTCGCTACAACAAGCATTCAGGCTTGGGGGCCGGAGACCGAGCTCCTGATGCGTTTGTTGTGCGCCAGGGCGACCTTCAAACAGTTTCGCTCTTCAGCGTCTTGTATGCCGGCGGGTGGAGCCTATTGTCTTTCTTCGATAGTGAGAGCCTGGAGATCCGCAAGGTTCGGGAGGAATGTTCTGAACTTGCGGGGAGCTTCAGTGCCCTGCAGTGCATGCACATATCCCCGACAGCACTCGGCGGCACTCAGGCTTGTTCTTACCTCGATGTGGAGCGGTACGCTTCCGATGCCTATGGAATCAAGAACGGCTTTGCGGTCATGCTGATCCGTCCTGATGGTCATATTGGGTTCAGTGCTCGCGAGCCCGCGATGCCGGCGCTACGGAAATACTGTTCTCGGTGGCTAAGTTGAAGCTCGTGCGAGCGCTTGCTTCAGGATGCCCAGTCCGCCGGGACGAACCACGCCGTGGCCTGTCGCGAACCGTTCGATACGGTACTTGAGCAACTTGCTCGCACTCTCAAGCGCAATAGCCTTGTTCCAGGTAAAGATATTCGGCATCGGGAAATACCACGGCGAGTACCCTGCGATGCACAAGCCGCCGACGCCGGCAACCGCGTCACCAGCGAACAACGTGCCGTCCCGTTCATCGAGGTAAGAGAGATGGCCGGGTATGTGTCCAGGCGTCTCGATTACGCGGAGCGAGCCGAACGTGTCGCCCTCGTTCAACTCAGTGGTCAGACGGGTTTTCATCCCCGGCAAAGAACCCTTGATCTTTCCTCCGGCCTCCCCCGGGGGGTGCAGAGCATCGGGCGGCCGCCGCAGGAGTGGAACACTTCTGCCACTGGCCGCCACTTTTAGCACCGACCGTGATTCCGAGTTCAGCAATGCAGCAAGCTCGTCGACCGATCCGATGTGGTCACCATGAGCGTGCGTCAGCGCAATCCGTGTGATTGGCTTTCCAAACACATGGGCAGCCGCGCTGATGTCCTGTCCGGCGCCGGGAAAGCCAGTGTCGATCAGGGTGAGTCCATCGCTCTCCTGCACCAGATAGCAATTGAAGAAGTGGAAGCGAGTGAGCTTGTAAGCGAATTGCGTAATCTGTGTGGTTTTCATCAGTGCACTCTCTACGGGGGTCAGTACTCGATGACGATCGAAACCGTCTGCTCGGGTTCGCGCAAGGCAAAGCGACACGCTTCGTATGGAGGAGGGCCGAATCTCTTATGTGGATCGTTCGACACACCGACGCCCTCGACCGGGATCCCGGGAAAACGGGTGTCCATCTTTCCGTTGCTGTTCTCATCGTGGTAGGCGGAGACAGCGTATTCCCCTTGAGGAAGGTCGGTGAAGGTTGCACTGGCAGCGCCGCTCGCGATATCGACAGTGCCTCGTCGAATCGCCTTTGACTCATCCTTCAGGAAGCCTTCCTTTGCATTCCAGAGTCTGACCTGGACTTTGCCGTTCCCGTTTCTCAGTCCACTCACCTTCACGACCAAGCGCGATGTCGGCGATTGAGCCGAGAGGTATGGTCTAAGAAGAATGGCTGCTGTGGAACCCGCTATTCGAAGGGTGAACAATCGGCGAGACATGGGCAACAACTTCATCGTGTACCTTTCAAACTCTGTTTCTTGTTGTATTTCGGTGTAAAAGCTCTGTGAGGGAGCATAAAACTGACGGTCAACGCTCGATGGGTGATCTGTTTGCGTCCTGGTCCAGGGTGTCCGCTGCGATCCAACCTGACATCAAGACCATCGGCATACCCGGCCCCGGATGGGCGGCTCCCCCGGCAAGGTACATCCCGGGTATCTCCCGGATGCGATTTTCCGGCTTGAACGCTCCCGTCCAGGTCCCGTGACTCGATATGCCGTAGATGGCACCATTCAGAACACGGTAACGGTCGTGGATGTCCTGTGGCGTGAGCGAAGACTACAGCAGGCGAGATATCCCTGCGAACTGCATCCGTTACGAATCGTCTTGCCAAACGGGGAACCCTGGCAAGCATGAGGAGCCCGTACACGTCAGAACGACCTTTGCTCTTTTCAGCTTCAAAGAGACGTTTACTCCATTCACGAGTTGCGCCGGAGGATCGCTGCGAGAAGCCGGCTACCACGACCGAAGAATCCATGCGGAACAAGGCTGGCAACCTCACGTTCGCACCTTCCAACGTGACAGCCTCCGTGTCAGGCACGACGTTTGCAGTGAGATTTGCCCATGACAACAGCCATGTCCCATTGCCAACATCGAGGGCAAGATACAGCTTTGAGCGGGACGTGACCGTGCGGAAGCCGTGATGCGAAAGTGTTCCATGTAAATACCTGCCCACGTGATTGATCGACGCAACACTCCGAGTTGGAACGTCTCTTCGTCTCTTTACCTAAAGCGTAACATAAATTACACTTATGGGATGTAAATCTGAAGTGTAGAGTTGCAGGATTGGCGAATGACTTCTTGTGGGCTCGCCTGGCTTCATGGGACGGCTGTCACCTAGACCACTGTGTGGCAGCAACATCGGTTGAACAAGAGAGTCTAGGATCGCGGAAGAGGTAACGATGCGTCTGGCGAAATCAAGAGTTCTAGGATCACTTTTGCTTGTTGTTCTGCTTGGGCTATTGGCATGGCTTGCGTTTCCGGGTACTCCGTCGCACGCGCGCACCCTACGGTTTGTCGGGTACATCCCGCTTCAACGCACAGGTTTACTGAACGTGCTCGACTACCTTACGGTCCAGGGAGACGAGACCTTTGTCGCAGGCATAAGCAGTGGCGATGTAACGCGCATCTCGACTCACGCGGACAGCACAAGAACAGCTATGGCCGTCCTCCACGGCACACCTTCCGCACACGGCGTAGCCATCGATGCGGCCACAGGTTTGGCCTTTGTGTCTCGCAGCGGAGTCAATGCCGTCGAGGTCTTCGATCCGGCACAGATGAGCACCGTGCGCTCGATTCCTGTGGCCGACGATCCAGACGCCATCATCTATGTGCCTTCTTTCGATTCCATTCCCGCCATGATCTACGTCGCACATGGCGACGCCAAGACAGCGACCCTCATCGATCCGGTAAAGCAGATGGTCATGGGAACAATTGCTTTGGGCGGTAAAGCGGAGTTTCCAGTCTTCGATTCGTCGTCGGGGCTGCTCTTCCAAAATCTGGAGGACACAAACGAGATTGTGGCGCTGAACCTGGGTACACGAGCGGTCGTCGGTCGGTGGCCGCTTGCCGGATGTGAGGGACCATCGGGACTGGCTCTTGATGGAGTGAGGCACCGTTTGATCGTCGCTTGCGGCGGGAATTCAGTAGCGGTGATTTTCGATATTAGCAAGCATATGGTCAGTGCCTCTTACCAAGTCGGAAAGCATCCCGATACGATTGCGTACGACAGGAGGCTCGAAAGAGCCTACTCGGCCGGTGCATTTGGTCAATTGACTGTGCTGCAGGGCAAGTCAGATGGAACGTTTCGCCTTGCGGATACAGTCCGCACTCACCTGGGCGCGCATACGCTAGCGGTAGATCCCCTCACTGATCGTGTCTACGTGGGGTATGCTGGACTGTTTGTTGGTCCGCGAATAGCTGTTTTTGAAGCGGAGCCCTGAGCTGCTTACCTCCGAGGGGAAACCTGATCTCTCTTCACAACGGCAGGTCTGTACGACTTCAAAGCACGCGTAGTCGGACAGATGATCGGCGAATGCGGGGTCGGGCAGGATACGAGCTTGGCGACGAGCTTTTCATGCCCGGAGATCCGATTGTCTTCATCTTCCCTGAGAGGGTTTTCTGTCTCAATCGTAGGAAGTTCGTCTTCGCTTCGATGCTTTAGGTCAGGTGGGACGGATTGCCGCAGTAACCTCCTCGTCAAATCCCCACACATCATGAGCATGCGTCGTACAGGTCTTCAACCAGAGTTCACTAAAAAACTATTCTTACGAACGGAGTTCTTACATGCCGCGTTTTCGGGGGGTCCCTATCTCTAGTGCCCTTTGCTTCCTCCATTCCTCATTGCTGCTGGTCCTGGTTTTCTTTACTTTACCTGACAGCTTTGCTCAGACAAGCATCCTGGTTCCCATGAAAGCTGATCGCTGGCTTGCGAACGGTAATGCCAGGTTCACGGCTGACGATCACGCCTCCGATGGGGTGCTTGAAATCAGTAAAGGGTCAGTCGATGTGAGAGATCTGCTTTTTGCTGACGGCACGATAGAGTTCGATATGTACATGCCGGATCACGGAATACTCGGCATGAGGCTCCGCACACAAAATCGAGAGAACGCTGAAGCTCTCTACTTCCGCCCACAAAAGGCTTGTGACACTTCGTCTGATTGCTTACAGTACATGCCCCTGGAGCATGGAGCGTTCGAATGGGATCTATTCCCCGAGTATCAGGCGGCAGCGCCTATTCGCATCTCCAGTTGGAACCACTTCCGCGTTATAGTGCTGGGTCGGACAATGCGTGTCTACGTCAACCGCTCCAGCCAGCCAACACTCAGCGTCGAACACATGGAGGGCGGTGCGCTGTCCGGTGGGCTCACCTTCGGTGGTCCGGCAAAGTATGCGAATCTCGTGGTCACTCCCGCAAAGGTATCCTCGTCCGCAGCGCGAACGCTTACAGAGCGAAGAGATGGATTCCTGCGACATTGGCAGATTTCAACGCCGTCCGTGCTCCCCTCCGTTCTCGACACGAAGATAGATGCGCCCATGGGAGTCCAGCCTCCTTATGCGTCCATGCCCCTTGATGGTGAAGCCTGGAAAACCACAACGGCGGAGACTAAAGGCTTGGTCAACTTCTCGCGCGACGTCGGTTCGGCAAAAAATGGAGCGGTAATCTCTTTGGCGTGGGCAAGAACGACCCTCGTCTCCGACAAGGCGCAATTGAAAACGGTGCGGATCGGCTGGGTACGCGAAATCTGGGTTTATGTGAACGGCGTCCTCGTATTTACAGGCAGAAACATCGAAGGTCTTCCGGCGGCGAAAGCCGCTGACGAGCGGATCTCCTTGGAAAACGGAACGTTCTCCTTACCTCTGAAGAAGGGGAAAAATGAGATCGCGATTGCGCTCGACGATAATCTGCCGGGCAACACGCAGCACTTTGGGTGGGGGATGGAGCTGAAGCTGAGAGATACAACAGGAATTCGTTGAACCATCAACCTGAGCTGGGCGCTAAGGACTTGCGGCGAGGCTGACCGGAACGGCACGAAATAGGCCAGGTCCTCTCAGGCCAGGGAGTTGCTTTGCTGTAAGAAATGATCGTTAACCGTTTCACGGGGCTAGCCCTTCAAGGCGCGACTCAGTTGCACACGTACATCCCACGAGGCCTACAATCCATCAGTTACCAAAGGGGCCTGCTCGTGCCCGTCTGAAAGCGGTTGACGAACCCGGCAGGCGACGGTACGAAGTGTGCGATAGCAACCCCAATAGTTCCTGGTGAGCTTCTCGAGGGGCAAGAAGCTGGGTGCCGACTACGCGCAATCGGCTACGCTCCCTTTCACCGAAGCAGGCAACAACTTCGAACTCGTGATTGCTGTCGCCGTGACCGTCTTTCGACTGAAAGCGGGCGAGGCTTTCGTCGGAGTGGTCGGTCCGCTCATCGAAGTTCCGGCACTGAGTGGATTGGCAACGTTGCGGCCTGGATGAGACGCAGGTACTTCAGCCCAGAAGTGTAAGGCTTTCAGGGTCGTCCCGTTGAAGATGCTCCGTGAGTAAGCTGCGTCCGCGAACCAACCCCGCGATCCTGTTGTAGCTCATTAGAAATGACAGGGTGGCTAGCCCATCAGGCGGTCATTTCCCCGCGGGAGCCGGCGCGTTTTCCGTTTTGTAATCTGGTCCGTAGACGTTGCGCGGCCGCTTCTTGTATCCGCCATTGTCGCTGTTCGTCTGGATCTTTGGTTCCTGCGGCCTATCCAACCATCATGGGGTTTGAGGTAATGCGTGCACGTCGCAAGGGCCAGGCGGCGGTCTTCAACCTCACGCAGGACATCCGCAGCGAGGCGCGCATCGTAGAACGCGCGTTCGGCATCGGCGCCAGTGCGCTCGCCTAAGCCCTCGCTCTCATCGGTCAAACCCTGGAAACCCAACCGGCTTGACGCCCAGGAGCAGGCAACGCTCGGGAAACCTCCGTCTACACTACAAGTTTGTGAGATGGTCCGCCGCTTGATCTTCCTCTGAGGATGGACGATCTTGTTGGCAGGT
>CAZZXL010000010.1:0-56953 GCA_964658035.1 uncultured Acetobacteraceae bacterium | reverse complement strand
TGAGCTTACTCTGGCTCAAAATGAATCAAGATCACTTTTGCTCACTCTCCACTTTTCCGATCCAAAACGGAACGAGCTATCCGCACTAGTGGTAGTAAGCCGTCAGATGTTTGAGCGTATGAACATCATTGTTATCCGACTTTGCAATGGAGGCACATGCAGTCTGGATCGTGCCTCGCCCACAGGTTCAACAAAGAAGGATGGAGCTTTCCTGTATGAGCCTTGCTGTGTCAGTGGCCTCGTGATAAGACATTGTCACGAATTGCATGCTGATCGCCGTCGTCAAGTAGTCTCACGGATAGACGGCCCGATCAAGTTGTAGACGAGGGGCACGATCCAGTAAAGCCAGCGAAGGGTCAGGGGCACAACCTTGGCAACCAAGAACATGCGGGACGCTTTACAGTTGTGACCTGACCGTAGGCTGCATGTACCTACCTGCTAAGACTGAGCATGGGTAGATGGCGCAACGGGCGCAGGAGCAGCCTGTGGTTGCGCCGGCTTAGGTGTGGCGGGCGCAGCTGCTTTCTTCTGTGCTTCTACAGCAACAGCTTTCTTGCCGGGGGCGAGGATCGCATGCAACGTGGTTCCTTCCATCCGCGGCATAAATTCAACAATGCCGATATCGCCCATGTCCTGGATCAACCGGTTGATGATGTTATAGCCAAGGTCGCGATGTGCCATCTGCCGGCCCTTGAAACGCAGCGACGCTTTCACCTTGTCGCCTTCACCAAGGAAACGCACAGCCTGGTTTTTCTTGGTCTGGTAATCGTGTTCATCCACGGTGACAGAAAATTTAACTTCCTTCACGACGATCACTTTTTGTTTCTTGCGTGCCGCGCGATCGCTCTTGTCCTTCTCGTACAGGAACTTTCCATAGTCCTGGATGCGGCAGACAGGTGGTACGGCGTTCGGTGAAACTTCCACCAGGTCGAGACCACGCTCACGGGCGATCTTCAATGCCTCGAATGGCTGGAGAATACCGAGCTGATTCCCTTCGTCGTCAATGACGCGGACTTCACGCGCTCGGATTTTATCGTTGATACGGATGAATGACTTGGCTGAACGCTTATCGATGATGCTCCTCCGGGGGTGTCCTCCATGAACAGCGAGGATGGGCTTTGCCCAATCAGTATATCACTGTAGGATGCGGCCTGAGCGCCTTTGATGTACGCTGCCATGCCTGCTCCGGCGGCAATCCTGGCGCGACGCCACGGTTAGGGCAAATTGCCTGAAGGGGTAGAGAGAAGAATACGATGAACACGGGCCTTTTCGCCAGGAAAAGGCCAACCTCTAGCCAGCCAGAAACACCATAGCATCGGATAGTTTGCGCTAGGCTTGCCTGGAGGCAATCTGTGCCCGAAGGCCGTTCAGCGTCAGTGCGCCGATGGTCACCTCCAGCATTCGATTGGCGGGCAATTGTTCATCAATCTCTACCGTCATGAAATTGTCAGTGATCGCCCGTGTTTCCCCGGGCCTGACCTCGCCGCTCTTGAGCGAAATGGCGGAAACTGCTTTCCCCACAAACTGCTCACGGAAGCTACGATGCTTGGCATGGCTCATTGCCCGCAGGGCGGCCATCCGCTCGATCACCGCTTGTCCATGTACCGGCTTTTCACGGTGCAGACTCCAGGCCGGCGTCCCCGGTCGTGCTGAGAACGGAAACAAATGGAGATACGTAAATGGAAGCTTTTCGATGAAGTCAAAGGTCTGCTTGAAGTGGCTTTCGGTCTCTCCAGGAAAGCCGACCATGACATCAGCGCCGATCGCCGCCTCAGGCAGCGCTTCACGGATTGCCAGTACTTTCTCTTCGTAGTGCCACGGCCGGTAGCGGCGGTACATCGCGCGCAGAATTGCATCGGAACCAGATTGAAGCGGCAAGTGAGCATGGCGAGCCAGCCGTGGATGGATTCCGGAAGAAAATCTCCGAAAAAGCTCGAGCAGTTGTTGCGACCAATCCATCGGCTCAACGGAGCTGATGCGCAGCCGGGGCAGGGCCGTTCCGCGCAGAATGGTGTCAACCAGTTCTTCCAGCCGCCGCGGCATTGCGGCGCCGATCTTCAGATCACGTCCCCAGCGACCGAGATTGATGCCGGAAAGCACCATTTCCTGCCCCCCGGCTTCGACGAATGCGCGCACGCCGCCCAGAATCTTTTCGGGTGTGACGGAACGGCTGTCGCCGCGCGTCTGGGGAATGATACAGAAGGAGCAGCGGTTGCCGCAGCCATCCTGCACCTTCAGATTCGGCCGCGTAAGCTGCCACGGGTTTGACTGGGTAGCGGCCGGGCTCAGCAACGCCATCTCTGCGTGAGCAAAACTATCATCCACCAGCGGCAAACCGTTCTTAAGAAGCGTGTGCAGTGGAATGATCGATAAGGTTCCGGTGCCAGACTCGACCTGCCCGCCGACAACTGAAACCCCAGCCATGAGCGCGGCAGTATCCGCCACCAGCGCCTTGTGGCTGTTTCCCACCACGCGGTCGACACCAGGTAGCGCTGCAACTTCGTCCGGAGCCCGTTGCGCGTAGCAGCCTGTTACCAGAACCCGGATGCCTGGATGGGCGCGGCGGGCTTTGCGTAGGAACGCACGGGCCTGCCGGTCGGCCTCCTCGGTCACGCTACAAGTGTTAAGGATCAGGACGTCAGCCGACGCCACTGTCGAAGCCGGTAACAGCCCGTGCTTCTCGAGTGCAATGGAAATAGCAGCGCCATCTGCCTGGCTTGCCCGGCAGCCGAAATTTTCAACGTGATATTCTGCCACATTGATAGTCTAACTTTGCTCACCGCCGTAGCGTATCTGAGAGTGCTTCGCGGACGAGAGACTCCGAGCACCGACCGCTCGTAATCCCCGATCGTTCTCCTTCAGCAGGCAACCGGGCCAGGCAGCAAACATTTTGGGAGTACAAATAGTTTATGAAACAGCGTATTTTGCTGGTCGATGACGAACTGGCAATCCTTCTCACCCTGAAAGCGGTCCTTGAAATCCACGGATTTGATGTGGAGACAGCTGCATCCGCACGTGAAGCCAAGTCGAAATTAAAAGCCAATGTGTACCACATGGTCATTACGGACATGCGGATGGAAAACGAGACTGCGGGGCTTGAAGTCGTCCAGGCGGCGAAAAAAGCGGCCTATAACCCCGCTGTCGCCATGTTGACGGCTTACCCGATTCGAGGATCAGAGTGGCGCGATCAGGGAATGGACCAGATGCTGGTCAAGCCCATGAACACCAGTGACCTGCTGCTGCAACTCGAATCGCTGCTTGTGAGCCATGAGGAGAAAAAACAGAAGGCGGCGACAAAGTCTCTGCAGGCTGCGGACGGTAGAACAAACGGCAAGCCATCCCTTGTTGCCGCCGGTGAGACCAAGAGAAGTTCCGCTCCCAAAAAGACTGTTTCGTCCCACAGTAAATAGAGCTCACTAGGGTGACAGTTCCGGACCCTTGTCGGCACGCCAGCGTCTTCCGTGCCGGCAGGACAAGTGCCGGCAGATCAAGGTAGCGGTATGCCTAGGCTGAAACCGCGATGGCCGGCACCCTGCGCTGCTGGAAACATTGCCGGCATAATACCGGGCGACCTTGCGTTGGCTTGAACGGCACTGTAGTTTCCGTGCCGCAGGCGGAGCAATTGGTCCGCGTTTCGGCCCGCACAGCAGAACTCCCTGCCGCACGCTTGGTCTTGCAGAGCTTGCAGCGTTTCGGGTCGTTCTTGAACTGTTTATCATGAAAGAAGAGTTGTTCCCCGGCGGTAAATACAAAATCACTGCCGCAGTCGCTGCAGTTGAGAATTTTGTCGATAAAGTCCATGGCCTTCCACCAATGACGCAGACGCCAGAAGCCTGCGCAGTCCTTCCCATAGGTGCAAAATTTGGGTGGTACTTGACCTGTTTGCAGGAATGAGTTGCTGAGCGAAGTGTGCAAACACAAAGCTTCAAACGGGTCGGGGCCTCGCCGCAACTGCAAAAACGGCGTGTAACTTATCAGCTTCAATGGCCTGCATGGGGGAAGCAGTCCAGAAGCGTTCATCCGGCACGTGAACCATACATTCTTACAGCGAGAGCGAGGATGCCTGGTGCGACGTGTGACACCAGGCATCTCCTACTGACTTTAGTGCCTTCAACCAACTAGTCTTGCTCTTTACGAGCCTTTTTACGATTCCGCTTGCGCGCCAGTGCTTCCTTGACACGTTTCCGCTCGCCCGGCTTCAGGTAAAAGGAATGACGCTTCACCTCTTTGATGATGTCTTCCTGCTGTACCTTCCGTTTAAACCGACGCAATGCATTTTCAAGCGGTTCACCTTCTTGTATGCGAACCTCTGCCAATGGGTATTACACCTCCAAACTTCCCGAGAGGGGTCTCTCTTAGCTTACGGTAAGTTCTCCCGAACGCGTCAAGTAAAAAGCTGCTCTTCGTCTCATTCCTCAAATTATTTTGGGCGTATCTTCCCTTTCTGCACCTTTATGCAATTACTTATGTTAAGCAGGTACAGCATTTCGCCCCAGGACCATGTCACGTGCACGTTTTGCTCCGCGTATGGTTGCGAATCATGTCCTCACTGGTCAGCAGGAGAACTGATTACCTGGAGGTGTAGAGCGAAGATACGATGCACACGGGCCTTTTCACCAGGAAAAGGCCCATTTGTATCCAGCCAGACACACCATCGCATCAGGTAATTTGCTCTAGCACTCCTGCAGTGCCGATACACTAAAAGCCAGGAGAAAGCTTCTGTCATGATTCGTACTTACCAGGGCCACACACCTGTCGTGCCCTCTTCCTGCTACATCGACATGTCGGCCCAGGTAATTGGTGATGTCACGCTGGGTGAACACTCAAGCGTCTGGATGAATGCAGTCCTGCGCGGCGATGTCCATTCGATCCGCATCGGCAATGGCTCCAACGTGCAGGATTGCGCGATCCTGCACGGTATGCGCTACAAATACCCTGTAATCGTTGGCGACTCTGTGACAATTGGCCATAATGCCACGGTACATGGCTGCATTGTTGAGGATGCATGCCTGATCGGCATCGGCGCCATGATCCTCAACAACGCCCGCATTGGTGAGGGTTCGATCATCGCCGCCGGCGCCCTTGTACCGGAGGGCACAGTCGTCCCTCCGCGCACCCTCTGGGCCGGCATACCCGCGAAGCAGAGGCGCACGTTAGGCGAGGAGGATCGTAAGTCGATCCTGATGTACGCCGGTAACTACCTGGACTACACCGCGACTTACCTTAAGGAACGTGAGGGCTGGAAGTAACTCCAGCATTCTTTGGATTGTGATTTGAGACGACCAATTCAATAATGAGATAGTTCTTTGCAGCTTCATACCCAAACACGTGTTTAGCAGTGGCTGCGGGCATAAGTGCGGGCTCAACTGAGGTACTCTCAGTGACTTTGACGTGACTGTCAGAGGAATACCTTGCCTCGCCAGTTGCTTAACCTGATTTTGACTGAGCTCATTTGGGGCGCAGGCTACTGCGATCGCCTGGAGAGCATACAACGCCAGTAGGTTTACTAACAGTTTGTCAATAAGGAATGAGGCGAAGTTCCAGAAAGTTTCTGGGATGAACTAAACCTTCCATCGCTACAAGCCAAAAAAACTGCTCTCTGCCGTTGAATAGGCAGACACCAAGGTGGTACACGAAGCTGTACCCCTTTATTAGCACCTGAGGACCGCGTCATTCCCGAGCAAGTTTCAGAATCCCCTGATCGCGCCCGTCCCACCCGACTGCTGATCGGGGCCACCGTCCTGCTCGCATCCTTCCTGTTGTTCCTCGTCGAACCCATGGCAGCCAGGCAACTGGTCCCACTTTTCGGAGGTTCAGCGGCAGTGTGGCTCACCTGCCTTGTCTTCTTCCAGATAGTGCTTCTCGGCGGCTATCTCTACGCCCACTGGTTTGGCCGGGTTATACAGCTGCCCGCGCATCCATACACCAGGAGACCTCCATGGAGCGGGCACCTGCATCGCAGTCTGCTACTGATCGCGGCCGTATGCTCCTTGGCCTGGTCAACGGGACGACTCGGCTCCGGTCACGCCTCCATCCATCCGGTGGCGAGCATCTTCCAGACCTTGGCGTTGTCGATCGGGCTGCCGTTCCTGCTGCTCTCTTCAACCAGTCCCCTGCTCCAACTTTGGCTTGTACGCACTACCCCAGGCGCCTTCCCCTACCGGCTATTTGCCTTGTCAAACCTGGCTTCCCTGCTAGCGCTCGGCGCTTATCCAACACTCATCGAGCCATACCTGACGCTTCATCATCAGCGGATGCTTTGGTGTGCGGGCTTCGTCATCTTTGGCGTACTTTCGTTTGTCCTGTTACTTCGGACCTCTTCTTCGTTCGGACAACTCGTTCCGACCAGCGACGATCTGCCCGCGGTGTCAGTCCCATCCCCGAGCGTCCGGCCTACACCTGCTCAGCTCGCACCAGGAACTGCCGGCAGTACAAGACTTCTGTGGCTCCTGCTGCCGCTGGGCGCGGGCATGCAGCTGAGTGCTGTCACCAGCCACCTGACAGAGAACATCGCTGCCATCCCTCTCTTGTGGATCATGCCGCTGGCCGTCTACCTGCTCACCCTGATCATTGCGTTTGAATACCCTCGCCTGGTACCGCAGGCATTGACGGTCCGGTTTGCGGCTCTCTTGCTGGCCAGCCTCGGTTATATGCTGACCAAGGTTGATGCGACCCTGCCGATCAAGATCAGCATCCCCATTTACCTGGGCGAACTCTTCATCGCCTGCCTTTTCCTGCATAGTGCGGCCTATGAACTGCGCCCGCGCGCGGCTTCCGCTCTCACCGGCTTCTACCTGCTGTTTGCGTCAGGAGGAGCGCTCGGCTCATTCCTCATCGGCATTGCCGCGCCACTGCTTTTTTCCGCAAACTATGACCTGGCCCTGTCATTCCTGGTGACCGCGCTGCTGATCCTTGCGGCTACCTGGAACGCAGGCTGGCAGCAGCGCCTGCTCTGGTCTGTGGGCAGCATGCTGCTGCTCTACCTGCTGATTCTGCTTAATCATGCTTTCCAGCACAACCGCCTTGTCAGCATACGAAACTTTTACGGGTCGCTTCGCGTGGAGCAGAAGAACATGGGCCCGTTAGGTATTGTGCGCCTGCTTACCAATGGAACAATCCGCCACGGTACGCAGATCTTTTCGCCCGGCATGAGCCGGGTCCCGACCACCTATTACGCGGAAGACTCCGGCATCGGCATAGCTCTCCGCTACTGCTGTGATCATCGTACAAAACGCATTGGCGTCGTTGGATTGGGCGTTGGCACAATCGCTGCCTATGGCCTGCCTGGCGATACCATCCGCTTCTACGAAATCAATCCGGCGGTGCCGCCGATCGCGCAACACTTGTTCAGCTACCTCCGCGACACGCCCGCTGCGGTAAGTATTGTTGAGGGCGACGCGCGCGCCTCTCTCAGTAAAGAATCTCCGGAAAACTTCGATGTCCTCGCCGTCGATGCATTCTCCGGCGACTCGATCCCTCTGCATCTTCTAACGAAAGAAGCGATGCACCTCTACTTGAAGCACCTGGCGCCGGGAGGCATCATCGCCTTTCATGTTTCCAACCAGTATGTTGACCTGGAGCCGCAAATAAGCCTGCTTGCGCAGGAATCCAGCTTGCAGGCGCGCACCATCATCAGCGCCGCCGACGAGAGTCATGGAGAATTTGTTGCGGAGTGGGTTCTGGTTACAAATGATGACAACTTCCTGATGAATCGGAACGTCATTCTCAGGTTAAATAGGACTGAGCAAAAGCCGGGCGCTCGTATATGGACCGACGATTATTCCAGCCTGCTCCCCGTTCTGCACTGGTAATATCTGCTCCTGTACTCCCTTCCAGGTGCTCTGAAGAAGTCCCGGCCATCACACATGTAGCACGAAACAAATTGATTGATTTACTTCTCGAATGGCACCGGGGCAGGATTGCGTTCCACAAATTGCCGCTGGTGCCAGTAGGGATAGATCGGCTTTACGTCGCTTGCCTTATCGAGGTTAGCGATCTGCTCCGCTGTCAGGCTGAAATCAGCTGCGACAAGATTCTGCCGCAATTGTTCCTCATTCCGGGCTCCGATGATGACGCTGTTGACGGTCGGGCGATGCAGCAACCAGTTAAGTGCAATCTGAGGGACGCTCCTGCCTGTCTCCTGCGCAACTAAATCCAGTGCGTCGACAACTCTGTACAGGTGCTCCTCTGTCACTTGCGGACCGTAAGCGGCCGTGTCGTGCAGGCGGCTTTTCTCGGGAATCGGCTGGCCTCGGCGGATCTTGCCCGTAAGGCGTCCCCAGCCGAGCGGGCTCCAGACGGTCGTGCCAACTTTCTGATCCAGCAGCAGCGGCATCAGTTCCCACTCATATTCGCGGTTCAACAATGAGTAATAGCCCTGATACGACGTATACCGCTCCCAGCCATGATTGTCGGAGATGCCGAGCGCTTTCATCAGGTGCCATCCGGAAAAGTTGGAGCATGCCAGGTAGCGCACCTTGCCCGACTTCACCAGCCCATCCAGCGTGCTCAGAGTCTCTTCCTGCGACGTCAGCGCGTCGTAACCGTGCAGGTGGTATATGTCGATGTAGTCCGTACCAAGCCGCTTCAGGCTGCCCTCAACCTGTTCAAGAATATGGTGCCGCGACGAGCCCAGGTCGTTTGGACCTTTGCCAAAGCGGAAGGTGGTTTTTGTGGAAATAAGTACCTCGCCACGTCGCTTGCCTATCGCCTTTCCTAGGATCTCTTCCGACACACCGTCCGAATAAACGTCGGCTGTGTCGAAGAGGTTCACACCTGCCTCCAGACAGATGTCCACCAGCTTCGTTGCTTCCGCAACGTCCGTCTCGCCCCATGCCCTAAAGAAATCGTTGCTGCCGCCGAAGGTGCCTGTGCCGAAGCAAAGCACGGGCACTTTTAATCCTGAGCCACCAAGCTGTCTATATTCCATGCTCGATAAGATGAGCAGTATTTCGAGCCCGATGCATCAATAATCGTCATCCATCTCGACGCGATACAGGGCCGCTTCATGCCCGGCCGTATGGGGTACCGGCAGCCCCTGGGGATCAAGCGGAACCAGCCGGTCCGGTTCAAGTCTGTAGTTTTCTATTCCGCCGGTTGGCGCGCCAAGCACATAGAGGGTCATCGACGGATCGGCATAAGTGCCGTGGACGACGGCAAACTTACCCGTCTCAGCGATCGTCTTCTCTCCGTCCGCCGCACCCAGGTGCCGTCGCACATCGACGAAGACCCCGGCAGTCACCTCTTTGGCATTCTGCGCGAAAAGGATTAACTGCTCCTGGATACCGAGGCAATCGTCGCAGGCAAGCATCCCCTCGTACCTGCCGAACGGCTGCAGCACTGGGGCAAGTGACTCGCTGTTACCCGGTGGTGCAGGCGTCAATTCGCCTGCCACCACCTGGACCTTCAACTCAACCCGCTTTGCCGGCGGAAGCGTCTTCTCATCATTTGGACGACTGTATTCAAGGCCTACCGATGCATCGCCGGGAGAGATCGCCTTCCATACAAAGACCTGCGTACCGGCAGCATCGAGTCGTCCGCTGTCCGGCCTGACGCCTTTGCCAAGCTCTTCCAGATGCGACGCGTCCAGCTTCTTTGCCCTCCAGACGAAACCTGCAGCCGGCGCCGTATGCAGTTCGAGCCTGATGCGGTCGCCCACATGGATGACGACCATCGAAGAGGCATCCATGTCGCCCAGCCTGACGGTCATCGCGTCCGTGGCGCGCGAAAGCATTAGCCCCGCAACTAGGACAGCGGAGACGCCCTTGCATGTCCTGAGCCATCCTGCCTTCACCGCCGACTGCTTCGTCTTTCGATACACTTAAGAAGTACCCGCTCCATTCACTAACATCGCGCTACAAGCGACTGAAGAAAGATATACAGACTTCATGAGTACATTGAAAGCCGTGCGTGGCACCCGTGATCTGTTGCCGCCCGAAACGGAACTCTGGTCCCACATTGAATCAACGGCGCGAACCATCTTTGCCCGGTATCACTTTGGCGAGATCCGCACACCTATCTTTGAAGACACGCAACTGTTCGCGCGTGGCGTCGGCGAAGAGACCGACATTGTCTCTAAGGAGATGTACACCTGGGAAGATCGGGCCCGGGCACAATCGGAAAAAGCGCAGTCCCTGACGCTCCGGCCGGAGAACACGGCTGGCGTCGTCCGTGCCTACATTGAGCACAAACTGGGCGATGCTGGCCAGTTGCAGAAGCTGTTCTACATCGGTCCGCAGTTCCGCCGCGAGCGTCCACAAAAAGGCCGCTATCGGCAGTTCTTTCAGATCGGTGCGGAAGTCATCGGGCAACCAAGTTCCGGTTCAGAATCACCGCTGCGCGATGCCGAAGTGCTCGAGATGCTGGCATCTCTGCTTGATGCTCTCAGCATTCAGGGCTGGAAGTTGCTGATCAATTCTGTCGGTTCGAAGCAGGATCGGCCTCGCTACATCGAAACGCTTTCAGCAGCATTGAAGCCGATTGTGAACCAGATGTGCGTCGATTGTCAGCGCCGGGCCATCACCAACCCGTTGCGCGTACTCGACTGCAAGGTGCCGGAAGACCAGCCGGCCATCGAGACATTGCCGAAGATCTGGGATTCACTCGAAGCCGACTCGCGTGCGCACTTCGAGCAGGTATGCGCCGCGCTTGATGCCTGCGGCGTACCCTACGAACACAACCACCGGTTGGTGCGCGGACTCGATTACTACACCCGTACGACCTTCGAATTTCAGCATGGTGGCCTTGGCGCGCAGAATGCTCTGCTCGGCGGCGGCCGTTACGACGGCCTGTCGGAGATGCTCGGCGGCCCGAAGGCCCCTGGGATTGGCTTCGCCATTGGCGAAGACCGCCTGGTGCTGACCCTGCTGGCGCAGAGCGAAGCCGGCACAGCCGCGCGGCTAGCCGATGTCTACATCGCTCCGCTTGGAGAAGCCTTGAACGCTCCAGCGCTCGCCCTGGCACGTGAACTGCGCCGCGGCGGCTTCCGTGTCGAGCTCGGCGATGGAAGTTTCAAGCTGAAGAAGTCCTTCGAAGCCGGTAACAAGCTGGCACGTGCCATCGTTCTTTTCGGAGAAGACGAAGCCGCCTCGGGTATCCTGACGGTGAAAGATTTCTCAACCGGCGACCAGCACAAAGTGCCGCGGGCTGATGTCGTTGACCACTTGAAAGAGCTGGGTGACCACGGTCAATAATGCTTCCCTGCCCTACGGATAGTGTGGGGTGACAAACTACCTAAGTCAGAAGTTACAAGGACGAGGATCCGCTCGTGCTCCTTTCATCCGTTGTAAACTGCAAGGCCAATGATGAAAGAGAAGGGAAAGCCCTTGCAGGCAGAGTCAGCGTCACATCTTGCGACTAGTTTAGCTTGCCAACTCGCCTCAAATGAACACGTACTCCCGATGCGTACTCGCCATCGTGAAGAGATGAATTGCCAGATCGTCCACGATTCGATTCATCTCCGTCCCGGCTGGACTCTAACGTATTGCCTGGAGGCGAATCACCGCAGCGTTGGCTTCGCCTGTGTAGCGATCGCAGGCCCCTGGCGAGATCGACCTACGCTCCTGGAGTTTTACGTTGTTCCCGAACATCGAGGACAGGCATTCAGGCTTTTTGAGATCATGCTTGCTACCGCCAAACCTCAGTATTTAGAGGTTCAGAGCAACGAAGTTCTTTCTTTCATCATGGCGCACACCTACGGTCGTGACATCGCAAGTGAGAGGATTGTGTTTCGGGACGGCCAGATCACATGTCATCCAAGCCAGGGCGCTATCCTTCTTCGAACTACTGCAGAGACCGAAGCCTGGCAGTGCATGGAACAACGCTCTGGTGGCAGCGAGTGGACTCTTGAACTGGACGGGGTTGCGATTGGCAAGGGCGGACTCCTCTTTCATTACAACCGGCCATACGCCGATCTCTATATGGAAATAGACGAGAAGTACCGGCGGCGCGGCCTAGGGGCATACCTCGTGCAGGAGCTGAAGGGCGAATGCTACAAGATGGGCGCCGTCCCTGCGGCGCGCTGCAATCCTGAAAACGCGGCTTCAATTCGGACTCTCCAGCGTGCTGGTTTTGAACCTTTCGCACACATTCTCGTTGGCTCGTTCTAGAACAAGCGTGATAAGAGGATTATCGCTCCTTGATTCATTCCCGGCCTGTGTAGCGTAACGTTTAGCCGCATTCGATATGATGATGAAAAGCCTTTTGACTGCATGTGGCAGCGGAAGCCCGCGAAATAGCGGGTTTCCAGTGCGTTCATTGTGGAATCGCCCTAAAAGACAGGATCAGCTTTGCTCGATTTTCTCGGAACACTCCAGCGCACCCATACACTTGGTGAATTGCGCGCGGCACATGCAGGCTCGGAAGTCGTCGTGATGGGCTGGGTCAATCGCCGCCGCGACCATGGCAACCTCATCTTTCTTGACTTGCGCGATCGTACCGGCATCACCCAGGTGGTGCTGGATAAAGACGTCACCCCCGGCGGCCATGCCAAGGCGGAGCATGTGCGGCCAGAGTATGTGGTCGCTGCTATCGGCACGCTGCGCCTGCGAGACAAGGAAGCGGTCAATCCAAAAATGGACACCGGCGAAGTGGAGCTCGCAGTCAGGGAGTTGCTGGTACTGAATGACTCCAAGGTGCCGCCCTTCTCGCCCGCGGAAGAAGCCATTGCCAATGAGGAAGTGCGGCTGAAGTATCGCTATCTCGACCTGCGCCGGCCGGAGATGCAGGCCAATTTCAAGATGCGTCACAAGGTCGCGCTGGCGGTGCGACTTTATCTTTCAGGGGAAGGCTTCTACGAGATCGAAACGCCGTTCATGACGCGTTCAACCCCGGAAGGTGCGCGCGATTACCTTGTGCCTAGCCGCGTCCATCCTGGTGAATTTTACGCGCTGCCGCAATCCCCGCAACTGTTCAAACAGATTCTGATGATCTCTGGGTTCGACCGCTATTTCCAGATCGTCCGCTGCTTCCGGGATGAAGACTTGCGGGCTGATCGCCAACCCGAATTTACGCAGATCGATTTGGAATTAACTTTCCCGCAGCAGGAAACAGTCTTCAAAATCGTCGAAGGTTTTTTGAAAGCTGCATTCAAGGAAGCCGGCACTGACCTCGAGCCGCCCTTCCTGCGCATGACGTATGACGAAGCGGTGCGCCTCTATGGCATCGACAAGCCGGACATGCGTCTGCCCGCCATGGTCGATGTGCGTGAAGCGTTCACACAAGAGCAGCTGGCTACGCTTAAAACGACTGCCAAACTGCCCATCGTCGCCATCCGCATTCCCGGAATTGGCGAACTCTCCCGCAAGGAACGCGATGACCTTCGGCTGCTCTATCCGTCGAAGCTCACGCAATCAAAAGCTAAGGTGCTGGATGATTTCAAGCGACTTGAAAAGTCATTCCCCGACGCCATTGCCACGGTACGCGAGAAGGTCAATTCCTCCCTTGGGTCTGCCGTCGATGACCTGCTGGTTTTAGTTGTCGCCGATGAAGAGAATCCTGACGACGCGAGTCTTGGCGTTGTGATCCCAGGTCGCCTTTCGAGCCGGGAGCGAGAGATTTATGAATCTGCCGGGCTGGTGCGACTGGCGCTTGCTCAGAAATTTGAGGCCAGGCACAAGCTCTTTACCAAGACGGGTACGGCGGCTGACTACAAGTTCCTCTGGGTCACAGATTTTCCATTTTTCGAATGGGATGACGACAACAAGTCGTGGGCGGCGGCGCATCATCCCTTTACCTCGCCGCACGATGACGACATGAAGGCGGGGCGTCTCACGTCTGACCCCGGGGCCGTGCGCGCTCTGGCGTATGACATCGTGTTGAACGGCACCGAACTTGGCTCAGGCTCAATTCGGATCCACCGCCAGGATGTACAACAAGAAATTTTCCGGGCGCTTGGCATGTCGGATGAAGAAGCCCGCGAACGCTTCGGATTCTTCCTGGATGCGCTTACTTATGGCACGCCACCGCATGGCGGCATTGCCCTTGGCCTTGACCGTATCGCGATGATTTTGTCCGGTGCGAGCAGTCTGCGCGAAGTGATCGCGTTTCCGAAGACGGCCAAGGCTATCGACCTGATGGTGAATGCGCCGACGCCCGCTTCCGAAAAGCAATTGAAAGAACTACACCTGCGGACAGTATTGAAAAGCTGACAATGAGAGCGTTGGAAAGACCAAGGAAAAAGGCATCGTACCTGTGATGCCTTTTTCTTTGAGAAGCGCAGCATGCTTCTCGTCTCGGCCGTACGGTCGAACTCTAGATTGTGTTCGCGGATCCGGCTTACTGGTTGTTCTTCGCGTACGACTTCAACTGGTGAGCATTTTCAATCAGCGAGGCCTCAAGCAAACCTGAGTTGCCGCAATTGTCGACTTCATACCGGTTGTAATTCAAGTGCACGAACAGCAGATACTGCTTGCCAATTTGCATGGGGAATTTCTCCGGGCTGTTTTCGCTGAAGATCTTCGCTGTATCTGTGTGAATCAATTTGCCGTGCAGCACTCGATCTACCCTTACTACATAGTTGACGCCGTCCATGTGGAAAGAAGAGTCTGGTGTGCTTTGCGCATCCTCGACGGTGGCTACGATCGTCTCTCCGGGAATGCGAAGTTCGTTGCTGATGGTCAGGTGGTTGGCGCGGCACTGTGACGACGCGCCGGCAGCTGAGAGGATCAAGGCGAAGGAAACAATCAAGCTGGTGGTGGTGGTCTTCATGGGGAGACTCTCCTGTACGACTTCTGCGTTAGAGAGATATTTCCACGCATACCCCAAAACTCCTATGGAAACTGCAACTCTCAGGGGATATCAATTGTTACTGATGGTTACCCGCTGCCACCGTCCGCCTGCGCAACAGGAACTATCCAAGCCTCTGCTGGATGCACACTTGCGGTGTCGAAAGGCGTTAAGTCTATCTTTACCATCGACTTAGCACTTCAGTCAGAAGATGCGCATGGGCAGCTTTACCGGGCATCAGATGGTTACCTCGTCTCGCTCGTACTTACCAGTAACATCGTCTTCTCAAAGGGCCATCATCCCAAAAACCGATTGATGGGCCAGCCTCGAAGGGATAGCGGCCGCTACTCCTTCGCACCGGAGGTGCGTTCATCGCTGTGGCCGCTATCCCATGCAGGTTGGGCCATCTGGCCAATCCATCGCGGGCCGCCTACATAGAAAGCGCCTTCTTCACGAATGAAGGCTGGCGCTTCGCCCTCCTCTATCCAGACCCGCACGTCGGCAGGCTGCTTGCCGATGATAGGGGCGATGAAGCCGACTACGCCACCGAGATCCACTTTGATGACGAAACATCGGGCCTTGTGGCGCAAAGATCCAACACGAAACGTATCGTCACCATCAGGAGTGATCTCGAGCTTTACGACACGCGGTTTGGGCATAGCGGCTAGATAGCTGACCTTGGTGGCTGGCGCCTTGGGATCCAGGTTCTTCAGAATGGTGATGATGGATCCGTTGGCCAGGTCGTCGGGCAACTCCATCGTACTCGTCTCTGCTGGAGCGCCTTTGCCGCCAGTCACGTCTCGGGTAATCACCTTGCCCGTGCCTGTGTCGATCGAGACGTCACATGGATGGGGAAACGACGGCCCTTTCTGCACGTGGTGGTCACGGACCAGGTGAAAAGCCCCGCGCTGGGTAAAGACCGAATGCTCATCATCGACCGAGCCGTCGACAAATCGATAGACCAGACGCACGTGGACGCGATCACCTTCAACTACCTGCACCAGTTCTCCGGTAGCGATGCGTCTGCCATCTTTGGTGGTAAGGGCAAGATAGCCGTGCTGGGTCCCTTCGGTATAGCGGGCACGGACAGGCTCAGCCTGCGCCGCACGGCTAGTCAATAGAACAACCGGCATCAGAATGGTGCTTAAGTATTTCCCTGTACGCCTTCGCAAACTTGGCCACACAGCATTCTCCCCATTTCGCTCGCTAAAGCTAGCGTCTCGCTGCATGGGATGCTTGTTTGCGGGAAAGCGGCAGGTTAGAAACCTGGCAAATTAAGCGTTACGCAGGGCGATCATGGGATCGATACGCGAGGCCCGCCGTGCTGGCAGATACCCCGCGAGAAGCGCCACGACAGCGAGCAACAGGATGACACTGCCAAAGGTTTCCGGATCATTCGCGGAAGTGCCGTAGAGTAGTGCTTCAATGCCCTTCGCTGCGATCAGCGAGGCTGCAATCCCTAGGGCAACACCACCAAGGGTCATCCACAACGTCTCTAATAACACGTCTGCCTGCACGCGGCCGACTGTGGCGCCGAGAGCCATCCGAATGCCGATTTCTTTCGTCTGCCGGGTGACGGCATAGGAGATGACGCCGTAAATGCCGAGCGCAGCCAGGATCACGCCAAAGGCAGCGAAGGCGATGACCATCAGCACGAAGAATCGTCGCGGCGAAACGGCGTGGTCGACCAGCATCTGGATCGGCTTGAACTCTGTTGCTGGCTGGTTAGGATTGATCTGCCGCAGAGTCTGCAACACCGTGGCTGCCAGAGCGTTTGTCGGCAGCTTGGTGCGGACTACCAGCTGTGCACCATCCGGGCCATATTGCGGCGCGACGCCGGATACATACATCTGGGGACTGCCCGCGGTTTCAACGCTGCTCTCGCGCACATCAGCCACGATGCCGATCACGCGCGCATCGGCATCGCCAACATTGGCGAAACGGCCAAGCGCATCCTTGCCGGGCCATAGGGCCCGAGCGACTGCCTGGTTGATGATGACCACCGATTGCGTTTTCGAAGTGTCGTCCCACGCAATATCTCGACCCTCGAGCAGGCGCATGCCGATGGATTGCAGATAACCGGGTGAGATCACATAGACGAAGGCACCGCTGGCACGCCCGCTCTGGTTCGCCTCACCTTTCGCCTGGATACCCCAGCCCCGATTACGGCTGAGGGGAAGGTTGTCCGTAATGCCCGCTGTTTCGACCCCGGGAATAGCCTTCACGCGACGTAGCGCCTCCTGCCAGATAGCGCTGCGCTTCTCTGCATTGTCGCCATCGTCGTAATCCATGCTGATGGAAGCTGCATGACTGGGTTCGAAGCCGAGGTCCGTGTCAAGTACGCGCAAGAAGCTGCGTAAAAGGAGACCTGCTCCCACCAGGAGCACGCAGGCGATAGCAATCTCTGCGATGACCAGCGCGGAGCGGATGCGGTTATGCCGGCGGCTTGTGCCGCTGCCGTGGCCTGTGTCCTTCAGCGCATCTTGAAGATTATTTCCTGACATGCGGAGGCTGGGTGCAACGCCGAAGATGACGGCGGAGACTACGGCAATGAGCAGTGTCCAGCCGAGTGCAGCAGCATCGATGCGGATGCTGCCAAGCAATGGCAGGGCAATTGAGCCCTGGTGGGCCAGATATTCGACGATGGCAAGAGCTATACCCAGCCCAAGGACGGCGCCGCCGGTGCAGAGGACGAGGCTTTCCGTAAGCAGCTGACGGATGAGCCTGCCGCGGCCCGCGCCAAGCGCGATGCGCATCGCGAATTCTTTACCGCGTGCAGCCGCCCGCGCCAGCAGCAGGTTTGAAAGATTGACACAGACAATGAGCAGGATCATGCCGACGGCACACCATAAGACGATGAGCGAACGCCGCAGCTTGCCGCTTACATAATCTTTCAGTTCAATCACGCGGGCATGATAGTTTGCGTGCCACTCCGGGTGCTTCAGGCTGGCCTGGAGCGTCGGGAAAAGGATGTTCACTTCCGCCTGGGCCTGTGCTGAGTTCACGCCAGGCTTGAGACGCGCCACCAGTGCCAGGACATTCCCGTCGTCGACAAAATCAGCCATGACAAAGGGCGTGAAGACGTCTACTTTCGCGCCGGGTGAAAAGACAGCCCCGAAGTCGAACGTCTCCGGCAGTACGCCGGTCACGGTGACGGGTTTGCCATCGAGGTCGATGGTCTGGCCAATAATTTTCAGGTTGCTGCCAAACTGTCGTTGCCAGAAGGCGTGACTCAACAGGACGGCAGGGCGACCGTGCTGCACGTACTCCTCCGGTCCAAAGAGACGGCCAAGGGATGGTGCGACACCGAGGGTTTCGAAGAAATCGTCTGCGACCATAATGCCGGTGACAGGGAGCGGCACTCCGTGACCTGTGAGCTTGTAATTATCAGGAGCGGTGAACGCGAAATAGCCGCTGACCTTCGCAAACGAGCGGTTCTCTGCACGGAACTGTTGCGTCGCATTGGTGGTGAACGTGTTGGAAGATTCGCCCCCTTCCCCCATACCGGGAATACGCACCAGTTGCTGAGGATTGGGGAACGGAAGCGGCCGCAGCAGGATTGTATTCACTACGCTGAAGACAGCTATGTTGGCGCCGATGCCCAACGCAAGGATCAGTACCGCGATGATGGTGAATGCACGGTCCCGGCGAAGAGTGCGAAGCGTAAAGCTAAGGTCCTGCAGCAGCACATCGAGCCACACCAGGCCACGAGCTGTGCGCTGCTGCTCCTTGGCCTGCGCCACGCCGCCAAAACGGATCAGCGCCTGCCGCCGGGCTTCTTCTGCCGTCATGCCGCGCCGCAGATTTTCTTCGATGGCAAACTCCAGGTGCGTCGCCAGTTCAGCATCCAGGTCAGCATCATGATCCGCTCGATGCACGAAGGCGCGTGTGCGGTTTTGCAATTCTTTAAGTGTGGGCATCAGGCTCCGCCTTCTTTTGCAGCTTTATCGGGAGACATGGCCAGCATCCTGCCCATGACCCCGGCCAGGCGATGCCAGTATGCCTCTTCGCGGGCAAGCTGTTTGCGGCCGCTGCGCGTGATTGCGTAGTACTTCGCCTTACGGTTGTTGTCGGAGATGCCCCACTCGGCCGAGATCCACTCCCGCTGCTGCAGCCGAACCAGCGAAGCGTAAATCGTCCCCTGGTTCAGCAGGATCTCTTCGCCGCTGACCTGCTCAATGCGCCGGGCGATGCCGTACCCGTGGAGCGAACCCATGGCTGCCAGCGTCTGCAGCACCATGAAGTCGAGTGTTCCCTGCAAAAGGTCGAGTTTGGATTCCATGCGGTCGGCGTCTCCTGTGGCAATGCAACAGAAGTATGGCACATCTCCTGTGGAATTACCACAGGAATGAGCTGACTATGTCAGAATGCCGGCTGCAAGTGGTGCAGGCGCTTTCCGCCACAAGCGAGATTGTTCCATGCTGGATGGTTTCATGCAGGCAAAGACAGACCGCGGGACTTACCCTTGTCGAGAATCCGAATCTACGATCAGCGTTTATCGTGTTCCGTGTCGTAAACAATCCTTTGCCGCCAAATTCCCATCTGAACCGTCATTAAGGAGCGAGTGGAATCCTCATTTTCCGGGTTCAACTCGTTAAGGGGATTCGTACCTGCCCCACAACCTATGATCATGCCGAGGACCGTAATGTCATCCACATCGTCTAACATTCGCAAGCGCACTCTTGCCTGCGCTGCCCTTTTTACCGGCGCTGTCTTGGCCCTGACGCCGGCACTGCCGGCGCAGTCCAGTTCCAGCGCGGACTATGATGCACAGGTCACACCAGGCGTGAGCACGCCGTCCGGTGTAGACTTTCGCACGCAGTACCAGAACCAGTATCCGAGTGGTGGCGGCGGCTATCACCAGTACAAGGGCGGCGATTCAACGTTCAGCCACATCGCCGTAGAAGGCGGCGTCGGCTTCTCTTCACCACTGGGGAACACCACCGACCAGAACAGCACAGGCTACGGCTTCCTGGTGGGCGGCGGGTGGAATTTCAACAAGCACCTGGCGGCCATGATCGAGTACCGTTTCGACAACCTGGGCATCCAGAATTCTGTGTTGAACACACTCGCCACCGAGTGCGGCACCACTAACTGCCCCTACGGCGTCACCGGCAATACGCACGCCTGGTCGTTCACGGTTGATCCGGTGTACAACATCAAGACCCGCGGCCACTTCGGCGGCTACGTCACGGGCGGCGGAGGTTTCTATCGCCTGCTCACTTCGTTCAATACACCTGTCGATCTGGGAACCGAGTGCAGCTATTATGAAGGCTGCTACGAAGCCTACGGCAATGCATTGATTGACCATTACTCCAGCAACCAGGGCGGCTTGAACGTAGGCGGCGGCGTTACCTGGAAGCCCAATCCCGATCAGCATGGCGCGATCTTTGCGGATGTACGCTATGAGTGGCTGGACAGTCCCGGCAACTCCACACAGATTCTGCCAGTAACATTTGGATACCGCTGGTAGTTGTTCTTCAATAAAAAGGCGGGCCATACGGTTCGCCTTTTTTATTGACTGAAAAAACGAAATGTTTTTTGGGCCCATGATCTGCGCCCAAAACAAACCGCAACAAAAACTCCTTGATATTCCGCGCGCAGCAATTACTTCTCGGGTAGACGCTTAGTCATCATGCCTTCGATGTCCGCGGCGGTATGCGGCAAGTCGGCGACCAGGTCGATGAGTTTCCCGTCGGGAGAAGCATAGAAGACATCTTCGATGCGCACGCCGAGATGTTCTTCCGGAATATAGATACCTGGCTCAATGGTGAAGACAGCGCCGGCCGGCAGAGGCTTTGAGTAGTCATACGGATCGTGGACGTCGATGCCAACCATGTGCCCCAGCCCATGAATAAAGTACTTGCCAAGGGGCTGGCCATGAAGGTCTTTGCCGTGGTCATTCATGTAGTTGAAGGCAACCACGTCGAGTGAATCAGCATACTTGTGTGACGGATCGTTGATGTGCGATTTGCCTGCCACGAACGCTGCCTCGGCCGCGCGCTGCGCGCCAAGGACAATGTCGTAGACCTCTCGCTGCCGCTTGGTAAAGCGTCCACTCGCCGGCATAGTGCGCGTAATGTCAGAGGCGTACATGGAGTATTCGCCAGCCGCATCCATTACGACGAGATCGCCGGCATGCATCACCTGGTTGTCGTCCGAGTAGTGCAGCACTGTCGAATTGACACCGCTGCCGACAATCGGCGGATAGGAATAGCGCTCACATCCCTGTGTCAGTAGGGTGCCAATGAGGATGCCGGCAATCGCATTTTCATGCACCTCCGGGGCCATGGCCTGGATAGCTGCACGTTGCGCCACCATGGACGCATTCGTCGCCTTGCGGATCAGTTCCACTTCGCCCGGCTGCTTGACCGCACGCAGTGCCTGGGTAAGTGAGCGCACGTCTTCCGCTTTAGGAGCGGAGTCGGCTGCAATCCCCAACGTGCTCGCAGTAAAGGCGACAACGTCACGCCCTTGCGGCAGATCCTGCTGTATCCACAGATTCCGCAGTACGCTGCGATTTTCGGTGGCCAGTGCATTGAGCACAACCGGCAGTTGGGTCATGTCCTTCACTTCGGCGACACCCGCTTTCGCAATAGCGTCGGGTGCGGATGCATCGAGCTTCACGCCGGTGTAGAGTTCGAGACGCTTGTTGCGCGTCGGCAGGAATAATATCTCGCGGTAGGCGTGGGTCTGCGTCGAAACGCCGGCTAACGGCGCGGCCGCCTTTGAGAGTGGCTCGCTGGCGCCGATGACCACCAAAGCCGCGCCCGGTTCGTTCCATCCGGTCAGGTAGTAGAAGTCTTCATCCTGCCGGTAGCTGAGGTACTCGGCTGATGGCTCGTCCGCCGCATAAAGAATGGCGACTCCGCCTTTAAGCGCGGTTGCCAGGGCGATACGACGGGCGTGATAATCCGCAGCGGGTTCTCGTTCGAGTGAAAATGCGGGAACAACAGTTGCCAGGAAAAACAGGGCAGCCACAAACGCCACGACTTGTTTCTTCAATGAATGTACGACCTTTATCAAAATTCTTGCGCGGGACTCATGCGGAAAACAATTCTGTCTTTGCGCTGCCACTGCCAATCTGTCGGATGTACTTTTTCGAATCGAACTTCTTCCCGGTAGATGCGCCGGACATGAAGCGGATCTTGCCGAAGATCGGCCGCTCCCCCCAAGCTCGATCGAACTTTCCGGTGATGGACCAGGCGACACCGGCATAGCCATTCGGATCGCGGCCATCCAGAAAGTAGCGATCGTTCATCGCGAGGCAATTCTCAAATGCTTTCTGGGGCGTGGGTGACCATTCGAGAATTTTCTTGGCCCAGTACATGCGCATGTAATTGTGCATCCACCCATAACGTGTCATCTGCAGCTGTGCCGCATTCCAGAGTTCATCATAGGTCTCGGCTTTGTCCATCTGCTCGTAGGTATAAACCGGATTGCGCTTGTCGCGCGCGTGCTCGCGGAGAGTCGTCTGCGCCCAGGCCTCCGCACATTCGTAACTATCGTAGTTAGCTGTGTACTTGACAAAGTTAATCGAGAGTTCGCGCCAGCCAATCAGCTCATTTATATAGGAAGTCGCAGCAGATTGAGGAACTTTGCCACTGTCTGCTGCTTGTTTGACAGCGAGGCAAATGGTTAGCGGAGAGATGTGGCCGTAATGCAGGTAAGGGGACATCTGGCTGGTGCCATCTATCTCCGGATGATTACGCTGGACCTCGTATTTGGCCAGTTTGTGATCAACAAAGGCGTGGAGGAGTTTCAGCGCGGCCTTGGTACCGCCGGTAAAGGTGTCGACCGGTCCCACGGAGCGATCCAGACTTTTCCAACCCTTTGTAATGTCCTCGCGCACGGGGTAAGAAAACAATTCCTTCGGATGTTTCCAGTGGTGCTTCGGCGTGACCGTCTCGGGCTGAACAAGATACCTGGCGATGCCTGCCTGGAAGTGCGGGCGAAAGATGCGCAGCGCGTACATTTTTTTGCCGTAGCTGTTGGAAGGGATGAGTACATCGGCATCGACTGTCCAGTAGGGCATGCGCAGCCGCTCGGCCAGCACAGACCTCCAGCGCTCGGGCTCGCGGCAGGGGTTCTCATCGCCGATGACCATGGCAGCTTGCACTTCTTCGAGGAAACGCTCCAAGGCGTTATCCGGCGGACGGCGGACCACAAAGCCGACGCCGCGCTCAGCGAGTGCTTCCTCAATATCCGCCAATCCCTGGTTCAGGAAGACGTAGTGGCGAAGGTTGGCGTGGGGGAAGTTTGAAATAGCCGAGAAGAAGGCAACTACTGGCAGGTCGAGCTCATTTGCTACCCGAATCGCGGTATCGAGCGCTGGATTGTCGATGCCGCGCTCCGCACGCTGCATCCAGTAGACAATGCATTTACCGTCTTTGCTGGGCGCTCCTTTGCGGCGCACGCAGATGCGCGGGTCATCTGCAATCTTCTGCAGGGCATCCGGTAATGCAACTGGCTCCTGCGCAGGCGCGACTATAGTTTTCAATATCTTCGGGACGAGCCGATTGGCTGCTGCCACCGAATGTATCGGGGTTCTCTTTACAGGCATGATCCAATATTAAGGCGCTTGCCGCGGATAGTCCGCCTATACTTCGACAAAGCGAACAACCCCGAACGCTTGTCGTGCTTAGTAGGTCTGGATGTTTGAGGCGATACCGTTTTCCAAGCGGACCACCCAGCGATGACCATCTTTCATGTAGTACCAGGTCTCCTTAAGGTGGCGTCCGATGAATCGTCGACCTTCTTTTGATCAGGATTTCCGGTACTGAGCAGCACCACCTACTGCCACCCAGAATGCTGGGATGGGATTACAGGAAGAGGAGAGTCGCTAGGCTGACGTGTCAGGCTGAAGAATTCCCGCCCGGCCGCACTGGGCTGACAGAGTCTTACCACAGCCCCCATGCCCGGCTGGTGTAATCGGTCATCGTCATGACGACGAGTACCAGGAACGTGAAGAAGCCGGCACCGACGGTGAGCATCATCAGGCGAGAGCTCCAGTAGATATGCATGAAGAAAAGAATAACGATCAGCGCTTCCGCCACGGCGATACCAACGGCGCAGACGCCGTGGATCAGACCAGGCGGCAAGAGAAAGGCCAGGCCGACGTTCAGCAGGGTCAGGACCACGAGTGCAGCGAGCACGAAGACATACGTGATTGGCTGGATATTAATGTGCTGGTTGTACAGCGTCGGCTGTGAGTCTTTTTCTTTCATGTGATTATCCGGTGAAGCATATGGATCTAGTTCCGGGTAAAACGTTGGCTCAATGGATGGGATGACGGTTGATGAGATAGAGCAGCGGAAAGAGAAAAATCCACACTACATCGACAAAATGCCAGTACAGACTGGCATAGTCGATAGGAGCCGTGTGGCCTTCAGTGTAGGCGCCGCCGCGAGCCTTCACATACATGACCGCAAGAATACCGATCCCGATAATCATGTGCAGAGCGTGCATGCCCGTCATGGCGAAATAAAGTGAAAAGAAGAGCTGGGTATGTTGCGCCATGTCTGCAGCGATGGGCGGCATGCCGGTGTTGTGGCCGGTGACGAAGTCTTCAATACTGAAGTTGGCGCCGGGCACATGATGCTCGACAAACTTGGCGTAGTATTCCGTGCTTTTCAGCCCGAGAAAGACAATGCCAAGAATGATCGTGACCAGAATGGAGTTGGCCAGGGCCTTGATGCGGCGCGCTTCTGCATAATGCACCGCGAGCGTCATGGTAAAGCTGGATGTCAGCAGGATGATGGTGTTGAGCGTGCCAATCTTCCAGTCAAGGGTATTACTGGCAGCGGCAAAGGCTGGATAGTACCAGGCTCGATACACCAGGTACGCCATGAACATGCCGCCGAAGAACATCAGCTCCTGCATGAGGAAGAGCCACATGCCGAAGCTGGATGCGGCTTTCTGCTGCTCTACCGTCTCGAAATGGTGAAGCAGGTACGCAGGATGTTCATGGTGGGCGTGTTCGATCTGCGCTTCGATAGCGTCGACCGACGAGTGCGATGCGGATATCGTTGTGCTGTGGCTATCCAACGGTCGTCACCTCGGGCAAATGCTTGTGCGCGAGCCAGTCGTAATCATAAGCTTCATGATCCATGATCGGGATCTCGGTGAAGTTCTCCTTCAACGGAGGAGACTGAATCTGCCACTCAAGACCGGTAGCCTGCCAAGGATTGTCACCGGCAATCGCACCATACTTCAGCGACCAGGTTAGATAAATCATCGGTAGAAGATAGCCAAAGCCGAGCACCGTGGCGCCCGCGGTTGAGAGTACATTGAGCACCTGAAATTCCGGCGGATAAGCATGATACCGGCGTGGCATACCGAGGTAGCCCAGCAGGAACTGCGGGAAAAAAGTCAGGATGAATCCGATGAAAGTGGTAACAGCAGCGAGCTTTGACACCTGCTCCGGATACATGCGGCCAGTGATCTTAGGCCACCAGAAGTGGATGCCGGCCAGGTACGCCATCAGCATGCCGCCGACCATCACAAAGTGAAAGTGGGCGACAATGAAGTAGGTCTCGGTCAGGTGCACGTCCATACCGAGCGAACCGAGGAAGACCCCGGTCAGCCCGCCTATCGTGAACAATCCAATGAAGCCGAAAGAATAAAGCATCGGCGTTTCGAAGGTGATCGAGCCCTTGTAGAGCGTAGCGGCCCAGTTGAAAATCTTGATCGCCGAGGGCACAGCTACCAGCATGGTCAGCAGGGAGAAGACCAGTGCAGAATACGTGGAGACACCCATGATGAACATGTGGTGTTCCCAGACGAAGAAGCCGAAGACGGCGATTGCAACCGACGAGAAGGCAACAGCTGTGTAGCCAAAGATACGCTTGCGTGAGAAAGTGCTGATGGTCTCTGAAATTACGCCCATGCCGGGGAGGATCATGATGTAAACGGCGGGGTGCGAATAGAACCAGAAGAGATGCTGGAAAAGGAGCGGATCGCCGCCTTTACTGGGATCAAAGACGCCGATTCCAATAGTGCGCTCAAGCGCGACCAGGACGATGGTAATGGCCAAAACGGGCGTGCCGAGCACCATTAGGATGGATGCGGCGTAATTCGACCAGAGGAACAGGGGCATGCGGAACCAGGTCATCCCCGGGCAGCGCATCCGGTGGATGGTAACGATAAAGTTCAGACCGGTAAAAATGGAACTGAAGCCGGCGATGAAGATACCGACGCCTGCCGTGATGACATGCGTATTCACGTAGTGGGTGCTCAGCGGCGTGGTGAAAGTCCACCCTGTATCAACACCGCCAAGAACGAGGGTGGCCAGCGTAAAGATGCCGCCTCCCATGTACATGTACCAACTGAGCAGGTTGATCTTGGGAAAGGCCAGGTCTCTTGCCCCGAGCATGAGAGGCAGCAGGAAATTTCCCAGGACCGCCGGCACGGAGGGTACCAGGAAAAGGAAGATCATCACGATTCCGTGCATCGTGAACAGCTTGTTGTAGGTATCTGACGCGACCAGATCCGGCAACGGTGTGAGCAGTTCCAGCCGAATGAGGCCGGCAAATGCACCGCCAATGAAAAAGAAGAACGTGATCGAAATCAGGTAGAGCAGGCCGATCCGTTTGTGGTCCTGCGTCAATAGCCAACTCTTCAGGCCGTACTCGCCCGTCAGGTAGCTCCTCTTTGGCAGGGAAGCAGTACTCTGCTCCGGAAGATTAATAATGGTCGTAGCGCTGCTCATTGTGGTGAAACCCCCTCCCCTTTCGAGGTGGATGTGTCGGGCTCGGCGCGGCCGTTATCCGTTTGCCCTGTCGTCAACTCATTCCGGTAGTCCGGCGCAGACTTGGTAGCGCCACCCTGTTCCGGCGAAAATGTTGTAGTGTGCAAGGTCTGCTGAATGCGGTCGCCGCTTTTCAGTGTCTTGATGTACTCGACCAGGTCAATCAGTCCTTCTTCACTGATCTGCCCCTGGTAAGTGGGCATGATCGGAACATAGCCCTGCACCGCGTGCGTCGAGGGATTGAGAATGCAGCCGCGCAGGAAAGCATCGTCTACTGTAACCGAAGTTCCGTTTGCCAGTAGCTCCTTGCCGCCATACAGACTATAAAGGTTCGGACCCCGGCCGCCGCCTCCAGCGGTGTGGCAGGAGTTGCAGCCGAGCGACGCAAACAGCCGTTCCCCGTTCTGAGCGAGGGACATGCCGCTGGTCGAGCCATTCGTCCAGGCTTCGTAGTCATCCGGGGTCATCACCGTGATAGTGCCAATCATCGCCGAGTGCAACGTACCGCAATACTGGCTGCAAAATAGGTGGTATGTGCCTGTCTTCGTTGCCTGGAACCAGACCGTTGAATAGCGTCCGGGGATGACTTCGCGTTTTACCCGAAACTCTGGCAGGGAAAAACTGTGGAAGACATCCTGCGAGATCATTGTCAACTGCACGGGACGGTTCACCGGTACGTGCAGAGCGTTGATCTCATGCTGGCCGCCGGGATGCTCGGCTTTCCACATCCACTGCTTGCCGATGATGTAGACCGGCATCGCGTTTGGTGGAGGCGTAAAGATACGGAAGTACAGTAATGCGCCCCAGACAAACGAAACCATGAACAGGCCGAGAGGAATGATGGTCCATGTCGCCTCAAGCAGCGTGGAGCCTTCAATCTGCGTGGCCTCCGGGCTCCGCGCCCGGCGGTAACGAACGGAGAAGACAGTGATCATCGCGGCCACCAGGAGCAGGCCGAAGATCGACATGAGCATCAAGTAGGCATAAAGGCCGTCAGTATATGGCGCGACCGTCGACGCCTCCCGGGGAAAGACGGCGAAGTAGTTGAGCCATTTGACGAGAAACTGCCAAAGTACCGGACTTATAAAGTGCATCGTTCCCTTATCCCGTGCCTGATCATGAAGCTGGTTCCGTATCTTGTTTCTGAGCTATCCAACGGTCCCTGCCAGAATTACTTTTAAAGTCATTCCCTGCAACTAACCTTTGTTCTCGGCGTCCCACTGCGGAGGCTTTTGATCTTTCGCCTTCTTACGATCGCCGTTGAACATGGCGCCCATAAAACCACCTAGTCCCAGAACGGTGATTACGCCGCCCAACTGCACCACTCGCGCAACCACCAGGCTGTGCCGGTTCAGCTGCGGATCATAGTGGTAGCAGTAGGTCAGAATTTGATCCACCGGCGATCCGATCTTATGGTTCGACGCTTCCACCAGGCCCAGTCGGATATCTTTGGGTGAATACTCAACCCCGAGGTAGTACTGTGCCAGCTTCCCCTCCGGGGTCACGATCTCGATCGAGCTGGCATGGGCGAACTGGTTCATCTTGCCATCCGGCCCGGGCATCTTTACATAGCCAAAACCGGCAGCATCGCTCACTGCGTCGATAGCGGGCTTCTGGCCGGTCAGGAAGTGCCACCCACTCGCTGTCTCAGGGCGGCCGTAGTACTTCAGGTAGCGTGCTTTCTGGGATGCCGCCAGCTTGGGCCCTTCTGTCGGATCGATACTGATAACGATCACGTCGAAGTCCTTGCCCGGCGTAAAGTTCACCATCTCGAGTGCGCCAGCCAGCCCTTTGAGTTCTTCCGAACAGAGGATGGGACAGTTGTAGTACACCAGCGCAAGAATGGCTGGTCGCTTCCCGAAATAGTCAGCGAGCGCGACTGTTTTGCCGGTTTCGTCTACAAATTGCGCACTCAGCGGGAGTGGCTCGTTCAGTCGCTGGGCGATCGTTACCTTGTTCAGGATGTTGGGGAGATGCTCATCGGCAGGCTCGCCCATGGTCTTCTCGCCCGGGCCCGCCACCTGCGCGCGAACTGCTGAAAAGCTGCTCAGCAGACCAAGTGCCAAGGCAAGAGTCAGCCGCCTGCGGGTGCGGGCTAAGGTCTGCGTCCTGTTTGTCTGCTGCATCTGCATCATGGTCCTTGTAATACTGGCTGACTACTGAATTCCGCCTGATTGGGTGGTGCCGGTAGACTTTCCTTCGTGCTCTCTAACCTTCGAGACTTCATTCCCAGGCTGGCGCTTTGACTCGACGCCCTGCTCGGTAGCTTCGTCCTGTTCATAGGTCGTTCGCGCGAAACCGTTGGTGAGCGGCGCCGTAATGGTATGAGCTTCGTCCATGGTGCCGGCTGTGTTATCACCCTCAGCCGGTGCAGCCGAAGGCGCGACCGGCAACCCTCGCTGCACAATCAACTCCATTGCGCGCTCGATCGGAATGCGAACCTTCCCCTGGCTTTTATCGACCCAGGTGTAATGGTCCAGCAGCAGGTCTTCTTTCTGGTGCATATCTGCCAGGTCCTGGTTACCATCATCCATCTGCAGCCGAGGGGTTGGGAAGCGCTGCGTCATGGTCCGCAGTTGCTGCTGTTCCATCTCGGTGGTGGAAGCCATACTTGCGCCGCGCTGGTGCGGCTGTGCGCCGATCTGGTGCCACTTGTTTGGCGGACCGTCATGCTTCACCAGTGCGTTATTGATGACCTTCCCCATGGCGAAGCAAAAGACAAAAAATACCAGGATGAACGCAGCTAACGATGCTAGAAAAATGGCGATGCCAGATGCACGGACGTCACTTGCCTCGTAGCCGAGAGCCGGGTGCGCCTGTGAATCTGTCACTTTCCCGTGATGGGGCGCGTTGAGCGGCTTATTTTGAGGTTCACGCATGGGCATGCTCCGGTTCCAGTATCTCCGCAAGGTGCGGATCGTTGGTGGGTACCAGTGGCCGTCTTTTCAGCTGGGTGAAATAAAACGCCATCCAGAATGCAATCATCGCCACGGGAATGGTGAAGTATTCAAATTGACCGAAGGACCAGCGGAGATGGCGGGCGGCATCGGGGAAGTTTGGTTCGATCAGCCACCACATATCCCAGCAGCGGGCGAACAGCATCCACTTGCAGACCAGCACCAGTCGGTTCTTGTCCCGCTTCAGATCACGCGAAAGCAACAGCGAGAAGGGGATGACCCAGTGGAAGATAAAGTCGAGAGTAGCAATCTCGCCCCAGCCGCCCCGGATACGGTCAAGGTACCAGGGAATTTCTTCCGGCTGGTTACCTGACCAGATGATCAGGAACTGGGCAAAAGCCAGATAAATGTTCAACATGGTGAAGGCGAAGCAGAGCTTGCCGAGGTCATGCTGCTCAGTTTTGCGCAGGATCGTCTTGTAGGGCTCGCCGTCAGACAGCCGGACGACTGTAATGACCGCCAGCGCCAGTACCGAGTAGCCCTGGCCCACGAGGAAGAGCAGTCCATACATGGTCGAAAACCAGGTGACATTCAATGACATCACCAGGTCAATCGATACCACCGTCAGCGTCAGTGCATACAGCACCACGCCGACGCCGCTCAGATTCTCAAAACGCTTTTGCCAGTAGGAGTATCGATGTTCGGGATCAGCATCCCGCTGCAATCCCCACTTGTTCAGGATGTAGACGAAGCCGAACCAGACAGCGAAGCAGACCAGTACCTGGATCCAGACGCTTGGGATGCTCAGCATGGGCCGCTTCCACGCAATGGCATGGGCCTGTTCGCGGTTGATGAAGCCGGACCGCAGGGCATTGGCGACGTTCGATACGGCTGCCCAGAGATACAGCTTCTTCATGAAGAAACCGATAGGCAGAAAAAACAGGAAAGCCAGCGGAAGGGTGCGCGACATGGCTTCGAGCGGACGGCGGAGCAGCAATCCCCACTTGCCGCCGGAAAGGTATTGCACCATCAAAAGTGCCATGCCACCCAGGGTGAGGCCGAGGCAGAGCATAAAGCCCATCAACCAGGAGCGAAGCAGGTGATTAATCCCATCGTGATTGGCCGTGGCCGCAAGCACTGCCAGTACTGCGCCCAGGAGGGAGAAAACGACGCCGACCGTCAGTGCCCGCTTGTGCCAGCTGCTCACAAACATCGGCGCGCCCAGCTCCGCGGGCAGCGTCTTCGCATGAGAGCCATGGGTGTGGTGCGCGTGTTCGTCTGATCCGTGTGCCATATGAGCTTTTCCCTGACCTCTCTTACTGGGCCTTCTTCGAGGCGGGTGGATTCGACCTGGGCTGCGCCTTCGCGGCAACCTTCGGCTTGCTGGTAGTGTCGGGCGTTTCGCTGGGACGAGCAGCGTAGTTGGGCTGGTTAGTCGGCTGACCTATACCTGCATCCACGGGATATACATTTGGCAGAATGCCCTTGTTGACATCCGATTGCTGCAGCGAGTCGCCATTCGGCAACGCAAGGATGGGCCGATTTTTCGGCCATGGATTACCGCTCTCAGACGAAGGCGCCATGCCCGGATAAGTCGTTTGAGGCTGCGCATAAACCGCGGTGCCCGGCATCTGCCAGGGTTGCGCAAAACTTGCGGGCAGACCCTGCTCTTCCGCGACCTGGGATAAATCTTCGACCTTGGCGCCGGCAGGCACATCGCTCTGCTTGGCATCCTGCGTCAATTGCAAAGCCCGCATGTACGCGGCGATGGCCCAGCGGTCTTCCGTAGTAATTTGTGACGAGTAGTCCGGCATCGCGCCAAAACCGTAGGCGATCACGTAGTAGTAGTGGCTCAGGGGCTCATTCAGGACGCGATTGTCGTGGAAGTTGCCGGCCGGCTTGTAGCCCCGCTGCACGATCATGCCGGCGCCATTGCCGACGCGGGAATGACACGGCGTGCAATAGACGTTGTACTGCTCCTGGCCGCGCGCCATGACCGCCGCGGTAATTGGGAAGGGGAGATAATCCTGCTCTTTGCCCCCTTGCAGCCCAGTCTGGAAGTACGACGCTTCATTCACCTGGTTGCGCGAAACCGTATGCAATACCTGCGGGCGAACCGACCGTCCATCGGCAAAGAATTCAGTGCCGCGCTGCGGATATTCTTTCGGCTGGTTATGCATATCCTGCCGGCAACCGGCAATGAGAGCAATGGTGCCGATGGTAGAGAGTACGCCCAGGCGGCGGAGTTGCGTTTGCACGTTAATACTCCACCTCCACGATCGAGACAGGCTTGAATGCTTCAAGAAAGGTCCTCGACTCGGCTGCTTCGAATTTTGGATCGCGCGCTTCCAGGCAAAGGAAAAACTTGTCCGTTGAAGCCGTGCGGAAGTTGGGCGCGTTGAAAAGTGGATGGTATGGGGCCGGTAGTCCGCACATGGCCAGCATGCCGAAAGCCGCCGAAAGACCAGCGAACAGGATGGTCCACTCGTAGGCCGGGATCATGAATGCTACCCAGGAGAAAAGCTCGCGGCCGCCGATGTTGAGCGGATAGGCCAGAAGGTTAATCCAGGTCTCGAGCAGAAACATTGCGGTGAGTCCCATCAAGCCGCCGATCAGGGTAACGGCCGGGACATAGTTGCGGTGAAAACCGATCGCCTCCGCGGCCTCTTCACACGGGTAGGGCGTATAGCAGTCAAGCCGTCGCCATCCGGCATCATAGCTGGATTGCGCAGCCCGTACCAGGTCGCCCGCGGTATCGAATTCGGCCAGCAGGCCGTAGGTTCCTTCAGGAATAGGCATTAATCACCAGCCTCATGCAAAGGCTCGACCGCCGGCTTCACCTTGGCCTGGGGCAGCAGCATACGCACCTCAGACATCGGGATCATCGGGATGAACCGGACAAACAGGAAGAAGAGGAAAGTAAACAGGCCGAGCGTGCCGATGAACGTTCCGTAGTCCCAGCGGGTCGCGCGGTACGTACCCCAGGAAGACGGGAGGTAATCGCGGTAGAGACTGGTGACGACAATAACGAAGCGCTCGAACCACATACCGATGTTCACAATAAACGACATGATGAACATCTGCGTAGGACTTACCCGGACAGAACGCAGCCACATCAACTGCGGCAGGGCGATGTTACAGGTGATGAGCACCCAGTACGACCAGCCCATGGGTCCAAAAAGCCTGTTCCAGAAAGCGAAATACTCCCAATGGCTGGCCGAGAACCAGGCCATGAACAACTCCATCGCGTAGCCGTAGGCCACAATCAACCCGGTTGTCAGCATCACCTTCGCCATGTTGTCCAGATGGCGGGTCGTGATCATGTCTTCCAGGTGGTAGAACTTGCGGATCGGCACCGCAAGGGTGATGACCATGGCAAAGCCTGAATACACGGCGCCGGCAACGAAGTAGGGCGGGAAGATGGTGGTATGCCAGCCCGGCAGCGTCGCTACAGCAAAGTCGAAGCTGATGACGGTATGGACAGAGAGCACTAGGGGTGTCGCTAGTCCAGCCAGCAGGAGTGACGCTGTTTCATAGCGCATCCAGTGACGTACCGAACCACGCCAGCCGATGGAGAAGAGCCCGAACGCAAACTGGGCAAACTTGCCCTGGGCACGGTCACGCATGGTCGCCAGATCAGGGATCATGCCGATATACCAGAACACTACGGAGATGGTCGCGTAAGTCGATACGGCGAAAACGTCCCACAGCAGCGGCGAACGAAATTGCGGCCAGATCGCCATCGAATTCGGATACGGGAAGAGCCAGTAGCCAAGCCACGGCCGGCCGACGTGGATCAGCGGGAACATGCCCGCGCAGACCACGGCAAAGATGGTCATCGCTTCGGCGAAACGGTTGATCGAGTTGCGCCACTCCTGTTTGAAGAGCAGAAGGATTGCCGAGATCAGCGTGCCGGCATGGCCGATACCGATCCACCAGACGAAGTTGATGATGGCGAAGCCCCAGCCGACCGGGATATCCAGACCCCAGATGCCCACCCCACGCAGGACCAGCCAGGTCACAGCAGTCATCAGGATGGTGATGCCGCCGCCCGCCACCAGCAGGCCGAGGAACCAGCCCACAGGCGTGTGGTTAGTCAGCACGATCCGCGAGATCTTCTCGGTTATGGACTTGAATGAGTGCCCCGGGCCGACGACCCGGTATTCTCCTGTCACCGGATCCAGCATCGGATCATTGACCGATACGTTTTTTAACGCCATGCTCGCTCCAGGCTGTCGGCCATGCTGCCGCTTAACGTGTGCAACTTCATCTGCTCGCTCATGCTTCCGCCAGCTCGCTGTTTGGATTGAGAACTTCCGCGATATACGTCGTACGTGGACGGGTATTCAGGTCCGCAATCACGCCGTAATTCCGCTCCTGGTCCTTGATCTTGCGGACCTTGCTGTTCGGGTCATTGATGTTGCCGAACGTAATCGCACTGGTCGGGCAGGCCTGCTGGCATGCGGTAATCACTTCCCCATCCCGGATCTCGCGATTTTCCTTGTCCGCTTCGATCTTCGCCGCCATGATGCGCTGCACACAGTAGCTGCATTTTTCCATCACGCCGCGGCTGCGGACCGTCACATCGGGATTGCGCATCAGCTTGAGGCTCTCCGTCTCGTAATCCGAGAAGAGCAGAAAGTTGAAACGGCGCACCTTGTAGGGGCAGTTGTTCGAGCAGTAGCGCGTACCCACGCACCGGTTGTAGACCATGGTGTTCAGGCCTTCCGGCGTATGCACTGTCGCGGCAACCGGGCAGACCTGTTCACAAGGCGCGTTCTCGCAGTGCTGGCACATCATCGGCTGGAAGTGTGCGCGCGGCGCTTCAAGGTCGCCTTCAAAGTAGGTATCGATACGCAGCCACTGCATATCGCGGCCCGTCTTTACCTGGTGCCGGCCGACCACGGCAATATTGTTCTCTGCATAGCAGCTGACAACGCAGGCATTGCAGCCGACACAGGAGTTCTGATCGACGACCAATCCCCAGGCGTTCTTGTCATAGCGCCAGTTCGCGAACATGGTCGTCTGCGGATCAGGATCTTCCGGCCACACCCCTTCATGCGCAAAGCCGGGGTTCTTCTGGAACTCTTCGAGCGTCGCGTAGCGGACGATCCCGCGGGTCAGCGCTTCGTTGCCTTCAAGTGAGTTGTGGCCTACGCCCGGATCGGCCATGGCCAGGCCGTGGGTTGCGTTTGTACCCCGGGTTTCGGTGTAGTGGCTCTTGGTCGAGCAGACGTCATAGGTTTCGCCGGTCTTCGTGATCTTGACCGCCGGAATGTAAAGCGGTGCATCAGAAGTGCGGAGGCGGTAGGCGTCGACCCCGATCCCCAGCCCCACGCGGCCCGCATCGGTGCGGCCGTGGCCAAGATAGAGGGTAATGGAGTCATCCGCGTGGCCGGGAACGATGAAGACCGGCATCTTGATCTTCAAGCCATTTGCTTCGATCAGAATGACATCGCCTTCTTCGAGACTTTGCTTCGTCGCGGTCGCATGGCTCATCAACGCGGCGTTGTCCCATGCGATATTAGTAACCCGCTTGGGGAGCTCCTGCAGCCAGCCAATATTTGCAAAACGGCCGTCATACAAGGATGGATCAGGCCGGAAGACCACTTCCATGGAACCCGGCTGGCTTTGCGGAGCTGCTAACGACGTCGTACCAGCCTTTGCCGAAATCGACTTAGGCTCAAAGGCGGAGTTCGGAATGACACCCTGATGGAGTGCTTTACGGAAATTCTCATCGCCCGCGCCTTCCAGAGCACCTGCCATGGCCACACTGTCCGGTGTCGATGCCGGAGAATCCAGGCCGGGGCTCGAAGCGCCGCCATTGAACCAGTTGCCGCGAACCACGTCGAACGTCGAAGCCGCCGGATCATCCAGCATGCTCTGAATAATGTCGTGCGCTGTCTTGCCGCCATACAGCGGATCAATCATCGGCTGAATAATCGTCACGCTGCCGTCATAAGCCCGCGCATCCGACCACGCTTCCAGATAATGAGCACTGTTGATGTGCCAGTCGGCTGTCTTTGAGGATTCATCCACATGCGAACCCAGGTGGACCAGTTTGCCGACCTTGTTCAATGCATCGGCGAACTTCAGATCGGCCGGCGCCGTGTAGACGGGGTTGCTGTCGAGAATGATCAGCCAGTCCACCTTGCCGGCATTCATGTCGGCAACGAGCGACTTGATGTCATCGCCCTGGATGGTCGGCAACGGGTTGATAGTCTCGGTGTAGACGACAGTCTTGCCGACACTTCCAAGTGCCTGGTTGGCCGCTATGGCGGCTGCGTGGACGGAAGCGTGGGCCTGCTCCCCTGGAATGACAACGCAACGCCCCCCGCTGGCCTTTAAGTCCTTTGTGACCGCATCCAGGAACTTTTGCTGAGCAGGCGAGAACTGGGCCGAACTTCCACCCGCGCCCACCGCTCCGGCGAGTGCTGCGGCGAAGGTCGGGATATCGCTGGCCTTCATCGCCAGGCGATGGTCAGCCTTGAAACCAGTCGTCGTCGATGAACTTTCGACGACATAGAGCCGGTTCATCTGCTTGCCGGATTCACTTCCGGGCTCAAGCATGCGGCGGCGGGCCGCCCAGTCGCTCGCCAGCTTCACAAAGCCCGGCTGGTGGATGCCGGACAGGAAATCCGCATCGAGCGAAACGATCACATCAGCGTCCGTCAGCTTGTACTGGGTGTCGTAGAAGTCGCCGAAAACTGCTTTCGAAGCAATGCGTGCCGAGTCGCGGTTGATCGGGTCGTACTGAATCCACCTGGCCTGCGGGTAGACCGCCTGCGCCTTCTTCCACTGCGCTGCGAGCGTGGGTGAAGTGACGGTGCCGCTCAGGATATAGAGGCCCTGGCCGCCGGCCACCCGCTTGTTCTGCATGGCAGTGACAAATTCAGCCTGGAAGATAGCGAACTGACTCTGTTCGCCACGATGAAGTACGCGGGGCGAACGATCGGGATCATATAAGCCAAGCAACGAACCCTGGCTGATCGGATCCGAACCGCCCTTGCTCATCGGGTGATCTGGGTTGCCATCAACCTTGATCGGCCGGTAGGCGTCACTCTTCACCAGCAGCGGCAGAGCACCGGTCGGGAACGGAAAAGCTGTAGCAAAGTAAAGCGGCTTGCCGAGGACCAGGTCTTCCGGCTGTTTGACGTAGGGATAGATCGGCTCGTCCGGCTGCTTAGTGCAGCCTGACAGACCGGCCAGTGCCAGGGAGGCGCCCATTACCTTCAGAAAGCCGCGACGGGAAACAGGGTCAATAAATTCAGAAGCATGCTGCGGGAACTCTCGCTCCACCATGCGATCGAAACCCGGCCGCGAAGCCACCTTGCCCAGGTCAGACCAGTACTCACGACCCTGCTTGCCTGACAGTTCGGCACGGGCCTGGTCGAGCGTCATTTCGCTCGTACCCTCACCCGTTCCTACACCTTGCGCCTTGCTGTCGTTCATCATCAAAGCCTGCTCCGCAGTTGCCTTCGCGCCCGTTTCCAAAGTTTTCTCTCGCTTCTTGATCATCGATGGCACGTCTCGCAGCTGCTTAACTCCGTCGGCGTTCGAATGTGGTACTGGGCCACCAGGAACTTACCCAACGCGTCCTGGCTGGTGAACTTGGCGTACTGCACTGTTGAACCGCTGTCTGCGCTGGAACGGAACGCAACATCCACCACACCCGGCGCTCCGCCATAGCTACCCGCCGGCAGCATATTCAGCGCTGCCTGCCTTGCGCCTATCTTTGATGGATCAATCACGGTACAGCTTACGGTCTGCGCAGTGGGCGTTCCACTCTTGTTGCCCGCATTCCCGCACCAGACGGGCTTGTCGATTGACGGCTCTTTCCAGCCCATGTTGTAAATCTGGCTGGTGGGCCGCAGGTTCTTGCCCGGGTTGCGATGGCAGTTCAGACACCACTCCATCTGCAGCGAATTTTGTTGATACATGATGGGCATTTCATCGACGTGACCATGACACGAAGAGCAGCCTATGCCCTTATTCACGTGGATGGAGTGATTGAAATAAACGTAGTCCGGCAGGTCATGCACGCGGATCCAGCGAATGGATTCGCCCGTTGCCCAGCTCTGACGCACCGGCGAAAGCAGTTGCGCGTTGGTCCAGATCTGCGAATGACAGTTCATGCAGGTCTTGGTTGGCGGAATGCCCGCGTAACTCGATTTCTCTACAGAGATGTGGCAGTACTGGCATTGCACACCAAGGCCCTGCACATGATGCTTATGACTGAATGGGACCGGCTGGTCCGCGCGCTGCCCTTGCCGCGTCACCCAGGGCGAACGCTGCAACTGGTCGAGCGTGACTCCCAGGGCAATGACAATCAAGCCGGTGAGAATGATGCTCATGCGGGCCAGCGCATTGGAGCTGCGGTCGAAAATCTGCGCCATGAATACGTTCCTCTTCCGCTTAACCGCGGGAGATTGAGGATGAACTAAAGACGACTGAATCAGTCGCAAATTTAAAAGTCTAGGTGTCCTGCACCGAGAAATATAACAGCAAACAAACCACTTGCACCCAACACTCACGGCAGATGACTCATTTTTTGGTTCCCTTATGGAACCTGAGTTGGCAATGCAGTGCTTCCTATCAACAATCTCGTTCAGCAGAGATCACAATTGTCCGCCGGGGACGCACGGTAAGGTCAGGAACCGTACCGGGACGCCCAAAGTGAAGACCATCTGGCTTGTGCTGATGCCCTCTCAGATGCGCTAGGTGTCCGCCACTCATCCTGCCCTGCCGGTAATGGGGACGACCGGCGGGAGTATAAGGGTCTACCGGTACTCGCGGGGCAAGTACAATCTGGGAATGGCGGAGGCATCCAGACCTGATCGAAGCCCTGAACCAAGCCTTGATCGAAGTCCTGAACCAAGCCCTGAACGAAGCCTGGCTCGGGGCGCTCCCCGCTATGACGTCAAGGCTGCGCTGGAACATCTCTCCACTGCGGATGTCAAGCTGGGCCGACTGATAGCTGCCGTTGGTCCGTTCACGCTTAAGCTCAAAAGCCAGCATTCCCCGTTTGAGGCCCTGCTTGAGGCCATCATCTATCAGCAGTTGCATGGAAAGGCCGCGGCGGCCATTCTTCGCCGGCTGATTGAGGCTTTCGGCGACCTGCATCCGCAACCGGGGCAGCTGCTCACGGTGCCGGACCACATTCTGCGCGGCGCCGGCCTATCCGGAGCGAAGGCCCTCGCGCTGCGCGACCTGGCAGCAAAAACCATCGACGGCACCGTACCGACGCTGGCACGCATCCGCCGGATGACGGATGAGGAAATCATCGAGCGGCTTACGGCCGTCCGTGGCATTGGGCCATGGACGGTCGAGATGCTGCTGATTTTTCGGTTGGGACGGCCCGATGTACTGCCAGTGACAGACTACGGGGTACGGAAAGGCTACCTGCTGACATTTGGGCCAGTGCCAAAAGAAGTACGGCAGGGGAAGCCGGTGACGCCCGCGATGCTGCCAAAGGCGGATGCCATGCTTCGACGGGCCAGGAAGTGGCAGCCGTATCGCTCCGTGGCCAGCTGGTACCTGTGGCGGGCCTGTGACCTGGCCGGTAAACCCTCACCTGCCCCCGAGTAGCTATGGACCGGGTTTTTTAGAAAAACCATGTGGCCCGTTAAAATTTGTGCAACTGGAGAGTGCTAAGTGAGCGATGGCCTCGATTTGACTCCGTTGATCAATGCCCGGCAGCGGCTTGCCGAAGGCCTGGCGCGCTACCAGGTGGACACAACAGATGCCCAGATTCGAGATGGCCTGGTTCAGCGCTTTGAATTTACCTATGAGATCAGCCAGAGGATGCTGAAGCGCTATCTGGAGTCAGTCTCTGCAACACCAGGGGAGTACGATGCGATGCCTTTTGCCGATATCGTCCGTTCAGGAAATGAACAAGGACTTCTGCGCGGCGACTGGTCGCACTGGAAGCGATATCGCGAGATGCGCGGTAAGACGAGCCATACCTACGATGAGCGCACAGCAGTCGAAGTCGTTACAGGTATTCCGGAGTTCCTGCTGGAAGCTGAGTACCTTCTGAAGCAGTTGCAGAGCCGGAACATCGAATGACTTTGCGTGCAACAACCGAGCCCAGGCTGATCGCGACGCCCGCAGAACTGGAAATGGTGTACGCGGCGCTTACCCGTCATTTACCCCGGCGTGAAGTCTGGGCTTTCGGATCGCGCGTCAAGGGGCCGATCAAGAGATTTTCGGACCTTGATCTTGCCGTTATCGGGGAAGAACCGCTGACTTTCTCCACGCGGGCCGCATTGACGGAGGAATTCGCTGAGTCCGACCTGCCCTACAAAGTCGACATCGTGGATTGGGCCACCACTGCCGAGAGTTTCAGGAAGAGAATTGAAGCAGCGCATGTGACGCTTCAGCATGCCGATGGATCGAAGCCATCCATTGAGCTTGGTTAAAAGCCGCATGAGCAAAGCGACTGGCCTGCAGTCAGGAACAGGCCGCGTTCCTCGAGCAAATTAGCTGAAGGTATAGAGCGAAGATACGATGAACACTGGCCTTTTCGCCAGGAACAGGCCAACCTGTATCCTGCCAGAAACACCATAGCATCAGGTAATTTGCTCGCAAAGAAAGGCCGGCCTGTTCTTGTTGCCGGCCTGTTCTTGTTATAGAGGCGAGCTTGTAACGGAGACGGTATGGCTTATCAGCGAACGCCGCCGCCTGCGAGAAGATGTTCGCCGGTAAGCCATCCCGAATCATCCGAGGCAAGGAAAACAGCGATAGATGCGATATCGCCAGGCTGGCCGCTGCGCCCAAGAGGCGTGGTCTTGACGATCTCTTTCTCGAATTCACTGCCGACAAAGCCGGCGGTGTGCGTACCCTCGGTCTGGACGAAGCCCGGGTTGAGTGAGTTCACCCGGATATTCTTTGGTCCGAGTTCGCGGGAAAGGACGCCAGTGATGGCATCGACTGCGCCCTTGGTCGCAGTGTAGACCGTGCTCGCCGGAGGAGTGATGCGACTTGCCACCGAGCCGATATTGATGACGCTGCCGCCGCTATCGCCGAAATGCTTGACGGCTTCCTGCGTTGCCAGGATCAGGCCAAGAACGTTGGTATTGAACTGGCGATGAAACGCGTCTTCTGTAACAGCATCGAGCGGGGCCATTTCGTAGATACCGGCGTTGTTCACCAAGACATCCAACTTACCGAAGGCCTTCTTGGACTCGGCGAAAAGGTGGATAATGTCGGCTGCTTTCGCAACATCGCCCTGAATGGCGATGGCCTTGCCGCCCTTGCTCGTAATCTCGGCGACGACCTTGTCCGCGCCTTCCTTGGAAGAAGCGTAATTCACTACGACGGAAGCGCCCGCGGCCGCCAGACTCTTTGCGATGCCTGCGCCAATTCCCTTGGAAGCTCCCGTTACGACTGCGACCTTACCTGTCAGCTTACTCATCACTCCACCTCTCCAAACCACATTTCGACAACTATCGAATTGATGGGCGCAAAGGAAGAAGGATTCAAAGGTTGTGCCGGCTGTACCCGGCGCGCAGCAGGCAATTCGCTCACTCACAGTGGTTTATGGCTCTTAAAGTGACGTAATTTTACTCACCTTTACTTGATCGAGACTGCCGGCAGCGACCCATGACACTAAAGCAAATTACCTGAAGGTGTCGAGCGAAGATCCGATGAACAGGGGCCTTTTGGTTACGGAAAAACCAACCTGGATCCAGCCAGAAACACCATAGCATCAGGTAATTTGCTCTAAGATCCACTCAAGCCATGTCTTTCCTCAACCGGGCAAAGAACGCTCGGAGCACATCGCGGCGGAGTTGATAATGGGCGAATTTCCCCCGTCGCTCCACCTTCACCAGGCCGACGCTTTCAAGTTCCTTCATGTGATGAGACAGGGTCGCCGCGCTGATGCCGATACTGTCTTTAATGGCGATGCATTGCAGCCCCTTTTCCTCGCGGCCTAGACGGGTCAGGATGTCGTACCGGCGCGGATCTGCCAGGGCCCTGGCTACCGACTGTACCTGGTCTGCATTGAATTCCTGCTTGTTGGCCATTCATCTCTTCTCTATCTCTAACAGCAATGCGATGGGATGCGCCAAGAGTTGACGATGGTCCATGTCAATATGGCGTCATCCCGGGCTGTCCTTCCAAATGAGGACAGATTCTCGACAAAACGCCTTTGGGTGATTGCGGTCATCACTCCCTCTTTTACACTGGAAGCATGCTTCCCCCGCAGAGTACCCGCTACGTCACCATCCATGGTCACTTTTACCAGCCTCCGCGTGAAAATCCCTGGCTTGAAGCGGTAGAAACACAGGACTCGGCTGCGCCTTATCACGATTGGAACGAGCGCATCACGGCAGAGTGCTATGCGACGAACGGTGCGGCGCGCATGGTCGACAGTGAGAACCGGATCATCCGCATCTTCAATAACTATGCGGGCATGAGCTTCAATTTCGGGCCGACTCTGCTCTCCTGGCTGGAAGAAAATGCTCCACGCGTTTATGCGATGATCCGCACTGCAGACAGGCTGAGCCAGAAACGATTTGGCGGCCATGGTTCAGCCATTGCGCAGGTCTACAACCACATCATTATGCCGCTCGCGAACACGCGCGACCGCATCACGCAAATTCGTTGGGGCATCGCCGATTTTGAACACCGTTTTGACCGCCGGCCGGAAGGCGTATGGCTGGCCGAGACCGCGGTAGATCTTGAGACCCTGGACCTGCTGGCGCAGAACGGGATTTTGTTTACTATTCTTGCCCCTAACCAGTGCAGTCGCGTGCGTTCACTTACAGAGCCGGGCGGTCCCTGGCACGAGACGCCGGACGCTTCCGTCAATCCAACCCAGCCGTACCTGGTGCGCCTGAAAGAAGGCAGGACTATCGCTGTCTTCTTTTACGACGGCCCAACCTCACGCGCCATTGCTTTTGAAAAGCTCCTGAACAGCGGCGAGGTTTTCGCCAGCCGCCTTGCCTCGGCATTTCACTCGGATGTCACCAGGCCGCAGCTTGTCCATGTTGCGACAGATGGCGAAAGTTATGGTCATCATCATCGCCATGGTGAGATGGCACTGGCCTTCGCGTTGAAGTCGATCGAAGAAAACCCCGATCTTCAACTCACCAACTACGGCGAGTTCCTGTCACTCTTTCCTCCCCAGGCAGAGGCGATCGTCAGTGACAATACTTCGTGGAGTTGTTTCCACGGGGTGGAGCGGTGGCGCTCCAACTGCGGCTGCTCCGGGGGCAAGGAAGGCTGGAATCAGCAGTGGCGGGGCCCCCTGCGCGAGGCATTGGACTGGCTGCGTGATTCGGTCGCCCCGGCCGCGAAAAAGCTGGGCCGCACCCTGTTGAAGGACGCAGACGAGGCGCGCAATGCCTACATCAGCGTACTCCTCGATCGCTCCAAGGAATCGATTGACGGATTTATTGAAAGCCATGCTCGACGGCCATTGGCTCCAAGGGAGCGCGAACATGCCCTGCAGTTGATGGAAATGGAGCGGCATGCGCAGTTGATGTACACCAGCTGCGGATGGTTCTTCGACGAAGTCTCAGGCATCGAGACAATCCAGATCATTGCCTATGCGTGTCGGGTGATTGAACTGGCGACCCTCCTGTTTGGACCGTCTGTTTCGAAGGAGCCGCCAGCCGATGACGGCGGAGGGCTCTCCCTTTCGGAGGTGTCGCTGGAGGATGGCTTCATCGCGCGGCTGTCGCTTGCAAAAAGCAATGTGGCTGACCTGGAAGACGGCGCCGCCATCTATACGCGGCTGGTGAAAACATTCCAGGTAGGCCTGGAGCAGGTGGTTGCGCATTATGCCATCAGTTCTGTGTTTTCCGGTGCATCCCCGGAGACGACTGGAGCCAGCCAGAAACTTTATTGTTACTGCATCGAGAACCTGGAGCGGCGGACGCACCGGTATGGCTCTGGCCAGATAACGGTGGGGCGCTCGCGCATCAGTTCGCAGATGACTGAAACGGCCGATACCTTTGCTTACGCTGTTCTCCACTTCGGCGACCAGAACCTGACAGCCGCGGTGAAACGCTACAGCGAGAGTGACGCTCCCGCCCTGACATGGCTCGAAACGGCCATTGACCGGGCCGTCTCCGCCGCCGACCTTCCGGAGGTGGTACGGCTGATCGATGGCTATTTCGGTGAAAGCGCCTATTCGCTGACGTCACTCTTTAATGATGAACAGCGACGTATTCTGACCCGCATTCTAAGGCCGACACTCGATGAAGTCGAATTTGCCATGACTGACATTCATCGCAGTCACGCCTCGCTGATGCACTTCCTCAGCCGCGCCGGCATGCCGAAGCCGGAGCCGCTGGCTGTTGCCGCGCAACTGGCAATCAACTCCGGCATGCGGCGCGCACTCGAACATGAACCGATCGATGCTGAACGCATCCTTGAGCTACTGGAAACAGCACGCACCGACATGGTGGTGCTCGAAACCGACAAGCTTGGCTTTCTGGCCGATCTGCGAATGAAACACGCCATGGTGGAGTTGCAACAGGATCCCGGTGACACTGCAGCGCTCAACTACGCCTTATCGCTCGCCCGCACCCTGCATGCACTGCCGTTCGGGCTGAACCTGTGGCAGGCGCAGAACATCTGGTATGACCTGCATCTGCAGGGCGAGACCGTATTTGCCCTCTCCAGCAAGCCGGCCAATGTCCGCAAAGCGGCGCGAGAGCACTGGCGACAGCTCTTCCCGGAACTGGGCCGGCAGCTTTCGATCAACGTCGACCACCTTACGTCAGAAAAGACCAGCCTGGAGCACTGGCAGGAGGCACGCATCAGCCCGAATACAGCGGTCAGAAATCGGCGCTGGGATGATGCAAGAGCTCCAGCATCGTCCCATATTCCGGGCAAAGAGGAAACCGCAGCGAAGCAGTTGCCTGAGACTGGCCGACCAGTCGACTGACGGAATGCTTGAATCTTGCGTCATCGATTTGGTTGCTGTTCGTAATGTGGCGATGTTGGGAATGATGGGCCTTGCACGCCATGGCTGACGCTAGAATGAGGCATGCGCTTCCTCCGCAATGCTTTGCGGTCCCAGCTTTCGTTGACGATCCTGCTGTCTGGCTGCCTTGCGGTGCAGGCACAATATTCCTCGCCACCACTGGGGCAGGGCTCTCAGGGTTCTTCTGCAAAACACGCTGATGCAAAGGACCCAGCGCTGCCTGGCGACGCTGCCGTAAGTGCGGGGCAGCTGCGGCGGATGACGGCGGCGCAATTCCAGGCCGGCATCGATCAAGAAGGCGTGCAGGCGTTTACGCAGCGACTGACCCGCGACACCGATCCGCATAACTGGGATGAACCGAATTATGACATCATCCTGAACCACGTCGCGACCGGGCAGACGGCCTGGCTCAGGATTGCCGGAGAGATTGGGCCATATGCGACGGACCCCAGCTTCAATAACGGCTTGGCAGTCGCGCTGGCCTATGCGCTGCTTGAGAATCCTTCCGGCGTTCTGCGTGTGCGGCGCAACGTGCTGACGATGCGCGGGCGGGGCGATGACCACTTTTTGAATGCCTGCATGTATCCGTTTCCGCAGCCCAGTCAGCAGTTCGTCCAAAGCTACCAGCGGCGTGCACTGCTGGCGTTGAAGCGTGTGCACGAACAGGAGCTGCGGGCACAGGCAGAAGACTGCCGCAAGGAACTGCTCTCGCCTCCGACTGAAAAAGCCTCCAACTAGTACGGCGGTACTGCGCGTACCCGCGAACAGCCCTGCGCACTACTGTTGAGACTCCTTTCAGCGCGGACGTTCGTGGGCCTTGGCGGTGTAGATTGAACTCTGGATCGATCTGTTCCTGCGATTGGTTCTGGAGGGATTCTCATGCGCAAAAACACCTCAAAAATTGTCATTTCGATGTCGTTTTGTGTCGTTTTCGGTCTCTTTTTTGCTGTTTTTGGAGGGGTAGTTTGCGCGCAGCAGGTGGTGCAGCGGGGGGCGGGCGGTGTCCCTTCGTCCATCCTCGATGAGACCAACCAGTGGTCGGTGCCCATCGCGGTAGCGGAGAGCGACGAAGTGGATCTGTATATCCCGGATGTGACGAATGTGGCGTGGCTGCAGGCGAACTATCGGCGGTTCATGGATGAGCACCAGTATGTGATCACCATGGTGACGTATTATCGGACGCCCGCGGCCTGCCGCGCGAACCAGGCGGCCTGGGGCAATACGGATGCCGCGAGCATGGATGCGTGCTCGCTCGACATCAGCTACCGAATCCGGCAGGCGCGGGTGGATGCGCACCTGAAGACGGTAACGCTGCTGATGGCCGCGATGGTCGGCCATGACGGGTCGATCCTTCCCGGCACGATCCGGAACGACCAGATGGAGCGGACCTGGGCCAACCTCGACCCGAACACACAACAGGCTCTCGACAAGACGACCCGCATTGTGGCGAAACAGATGAAGGCCTACGATCTCCGCGTCCAGACGCTGCACTAAGCGACGCCGGGCGACCGGTGTCCTGAGGGGTGTTGTACCCCTTGAAGCGTATAGAGGAGTCCAGTGGAAGACCTGGGTTGTGGTTCTGGCGATGGCGATTACGGTAGCCCTTGCCATCGGATTTCTTGCGTTGGGCATGGTGATTGAGAGTAAGAGGGAGCTTCGTTGATGGATGGGATTGGCGGCACTTTCTGTTTGCGCTTTGATCCTGGCGTGTGTCGGCGCCTACTGGATACGGAAGGAGCGTCAAGACGTCAGGTCTAGAACGGTCGCGAACATACCTGACGCCCAAGAATCTTTCTCATTCAAAGACCAGGAGCTCGCTGCGGCTGGGCATGGCAGGTACGTTGGTCCGCGATAGCTGCAGGGTTCGGGTGTCCTGTTTCTGGTGCTCCTTAATCTAAGGATAGATCCTTTGGGGAATTAGTCGGCAGCTGTTGATGCTGTTGGCCTAATGATGGACCTTCATCTTGGCCGATCAAGATCACGCTGATGCCTCAGAATTCGGCTTTGTGCCTGCCGATCGGTGCTCGGGCTCGTCATCAGCGGCAGTCGAGCACTGAGCGAAAGGCGGGATGTATGACATATGGGGATAGCCCAGCAGCCTCCCTGAGCATTCTTTTGACTCCGTATTGATACATATGGGCGTACTTTTCCTCGCCGGCTGTGTCGATGATGCCAAAGAAACCGAACCAAAGAAGAATGTTAATCGCCTCGACTGCTTTATTCTCTGGCACTCTCATTTCTCGAAGTTTTTCCTCAAGCGATTGTCGCGTCATGGTTGAAGGTGAACCTATGAAGGCGTAGGGAATCTCAGCGAATTCGCTATTGATATCTCTAAGTTCGTCGAAGAGCGCTTGTAATTGATCTTCGGAATACTGCTTTTCGGCCTGCAGAATATCCGCCTCTGAAACCTTGCTATTGCCTCTGTTTATAGCGACGCTCACACATTGCCTGAGAAAACTGATGACGTCTCGGGGACGCATCATCGTTCTTCCCAAGATGTAGGAGAAGGAGTGCTGTCCTCGAATGTAAGAGTCAAAAAAGATGTGCCAGAGTTCATCGAAGGGCCGCTCCATTTTGGTACTTGCCATCATACGTCGATGTACTAGGAGCCTAAACGCTTCCTCGTCGTTCCAATCTAAAACGATCGCTGTATCTTTTCCTTTGTCGGGAGTTTCGCCAAGAAGATGTTCGTAGATATCGTTACGAATGAAAACAATTGCGCGGCATTCAATCTCGTTTCTTGACAACTGCCGCTGCAGCTTGCGGGTTGCTTCCATCAAGCTTCTAATGATCAAAATGTCTTCCCTGCTCGCTCCATTCACCGGCCAACTCTTATCCAGATTGTCGATGAGTATCCAGATACCATCCTTATATGAAATGTAGGCGGTCAGTGTCTCCTGCAGTTCTCTAATGTCTTTCTCGTAGATCAGTCTCGCGATCTCGCCGGGGCTAGTTAGCGTTTCAAGTTCATCCTTTCTCTCAAGCACCCGCGCTAGAGCGTCAAAAGCCTCTCCGAAAAGTCTCCCTGCTCTACTTCCGGATCTGCTCCGATCAATTTGACGAGCTTATCGTATAACTGAAAACGTTGCTGATTTTTGCTCGCCAAGCTTGCATCAGTGTCAATGATTTTCGACGCAAGCTCAACGAGGAGAATGTAATTCCAAAATGCTGTCAGTACGTGCTCCTGCAATCCTTTACTAAGAGAACTTAGTAGTCGTTCACGCAAAGTTAAGAACTGGTGGCCCTCTGGCTTAAGATCTAGAACGACGTGGCTCCGGCTAGACCAGAACGCGTTTCGTACGCCATAGAAAATTGCCGTCTTTCCGGCACCCTTTCGCCCGACTACTAGTCGAGCGTGTCCTCTTTTGGCGTCGTTATATTGAGCGGTAGGCAGGAAATAGGACCGTAGGGCATTGATTTCGTTTTCTGCGGCTACGTCGCCGAAATCGAGGGTCTCCAAAGCACGCAGGGGGAGCGTGATCGGAATAAAGCGCGTGCTTTGCAGTGCGTTATAAATCTGTCTAATGAATGGCTGAATTAAGTGGGTAACCTGGTCCCCATCAGTGTAGTACTGAACTACGTCTCTATAATCGATGGGCTGCTGCTCTCCGCCACCTTCTTGAAGTACGAAAACGTAAGCTCCTGAAGCTAACGCTAGGCCCGCTACAAAGGCTCCGCGAGCATTATGGACAGTGGATCCTTTGCGAAATGCGGAGAGAAGATAAACGCTGACGCCAATCGAAGTCTTCACTTGACGGAATGCATCCTGGAGGGAGAGTCGTGATTGCTCCTTCGGATCGTAGGTGCGAAACCGAAGGCCTGATTTTTTGATGGAGGAAAGCATCTTCACCAGTCCGTCGGTCACAATTGGGCTTCTAAGTAAGTAGCAGGACTGTTCTTGGTTGAGCGAGAAGCTTGACGTAATTGGAACGGAGGCGTTTTCGATAGCTGCCGGCAGCCCTAAAGCGAGTTCTTCTGAGTTTTGGAAATCGAGATAGCCTAAGGTGTCGATTAGGCCAAGCGATTCGAATTCCTGGGAGTCAAGAGTACAGGTGGTGTCACGTATTGGTATGACTGGGATGCCGAGCCCCAGGGCATACCCAATCTCGAACATGAGATTGAAGTTCATCGTCGTGACGTCAATGACCGCGACCTTTGTGAATCTTTGCGCTTTGCAAATTTGACAAAAGATCAATTGACCATTGATCGGCATGTCTCGCCAAGATTTGACAGATAGGTTAGTGTTTCTACTTTTCAACAGCCGAGCGCCCTCTTCTATAGTGCTCGCAATCACTTCTGGTTTACTTGAGTAGAAGAAGTAGACGTCAGTGTGCGCTATGGCCTGAAACGATTGATCACATGGGCCGGCAGCGTACTGGCAGAAAATTGGTGGTTTGATCAGAGTCGACATTATGCTCGGCTTTATTGAGATGAGCACCACTGTAAATCCTTTAGTGCAAGCCGTCACTGCTGTAGTTCCGCATCGAGGCCGCGACACCAGGATTGAGATCAGGCCCAACTGGCCGCGGAGGGAGCGGGCGCGTCCGGTCCTAATGCAGGCCGGCGGTGTCTTTCATGTCTTTGGGGTTGGGGCGTTTCATGATGAAGGGGAGTGGGATGAGTACTGCTACCAGGCAGCCCATGATCCAGAAGGCGTTCTCGAAGCTCAGTACGTTGGCCTGCAGCGAGACCTGTTGGGAGAACTGGGCCATCGCTTTCTGGCTGGCGGAGACTTTGTCGAAGCCCTGGCTGATGAAGTTTGCCGTCATCCCGTTGAGCTGGCGCATGAAGAAGGGATTGCTCTTCTGCGCGTGGGACATGAGCGCCGTCGTGTGCACCTGGCCGGAGTTGGACAGAAAATTGTTGAGCATGGAGACGCCGAGGGCTCCTCCTATATTGCGGAGGAAGTTGCTGATGCCGGCAACCTGGTTGCGCTTGTTCTGCGGTACTCCCACATAGTTGAGCGTGCTGATGGGGATGAAGACCAGAGGCAGACCGATGACCTGGATGACGCGGAACCAGATCATGTGATCGAAATCGATCCCGGCGTAGATGCCGGTGACGTGGAAGAGGCCGTAGGACGTGAGGGTGAAGCCAATGGCGATGATGACGCGCGGATCGAACTTGGTGGCGAGGATGCCGGCGACGGGCATCATGATGGCGAGCGCGATGCCGCCCGGAGACATGGCGAAGCCGGCGCGCTCGGCGGTGTAGCCGAGGTCTGTCTGGAGAAACTGCGGGAGCAGAACGGTTGATCCGTTGAGGACGATGCCGAGGATGAAGCTGAAGGTGACGGCGATGCCGAAGTTGCGCAGGCCGAGGAGGCGCAGGTCAATGATGGGATCTTCATGCGTGAGTTCGCGGATGACGAGAGCGACGAGCGCAACGATCGAAATGATGAAGGAGATGGTGATGAGGTGGCTGCCGAACCAGTCGAGCTCCTGCCCTTTGTCCAGGAAGTACTGGAGGAAGCCGACGCCGATGACGACCAAGGCTATGCCGATGTAGTCCACGCGCAGGCCGGCGTTGCGGAGCTTTTTGAGGTAGGCGGGATCGAAGACGAGGCGCTGCGTGAGGAACAACGACAGCAGGCCGATGGGGAGATTGATGAAGAAAATCCAGTGCCAGGAATAGTTGTCGGTGATCCAGCCGCCGAGGGTGGGACCGATGGCGGGGGCGACGACGATGGCCATGCCCCAGATGGCGAAGGCCATGCCGCGCTGCTTTTCGGAAAACGTATCAGCCAAGATGGCTTGTTCTGACGGCTGCAAGCCACCGCCACCCGCGCCCTGCAGGACACGGAAGATGATGAGCATGGGGAGCGAGGTGGCTAATCCGCAAAGGACGGAGGAGGCGGTGAAGATGGCCACGCACATCATGTAGAAGCGCTTGCGTCCAATGACCGTCGAGAGCCAGCCGCTGAGCGGGAGCACGATGGCGGAGGAGACGAGATAGCTGGTGATGACCCAGGTGGACTCTTCGGACGATGCGCCGAGCGAGCCGGCGATGTGCGGGAGCGCGACGTTGGCGATGGAGGAGTCGAGCACCTCCATGAACGTGGCCAGGGTGACGGTGATGGCGATGATCCACGGATTGATGGCCGGCCTGGCGGCGGGGATGCTGTCGTGGGTGAGGGTTGCGGTCGCCATTTAGTGTCCTGCTGAATTTAAGAGGGAGATGCAGATCCTTCCACTTCGCTTCGCTTCGGTCGGGATGACAAAACTTCTGCTTCGGAGCTCGAGGAGCATTTAGTTGAGTTCTACTTTTGGTTCGACGGACATGCCGGGGCGGAGTTTTTCCAAATCGTGCTGGCCTCTATTGAAGCGGATGCGGACAGGCAGGCGCTGCACGACTTTGACGAAGTTGCCGGTGGCATTTTCCGGTGGCAGGACGCTGGTGGCGGAGCCAGTGGCGGCGGGCATGGATTCGACGGTGCCATCGAAATTATCGTTGAGGGCGTCGACGTGGATACGGACTTTCTGGCCGGGGTGCATGCGGGCGAGCTGCGTTTCCTTGAAGTTGGCGGTGACCCAGAGGTCGTCAATCTGGACGATCATCATCAGTTGCTGGCCGGTCGAGACGCGAGCGCCGAGTTCAGCGCTGCGCTGGGTGACGACGCCGGCGATGGGGGCGGTGATGTGGGAGTACGACAGGTTGAGCTTGGCCTGGTCGAGCGCGGCGCTGCTGGCTTCAGCGTTGGCTGCGGAGGTCTTGATGTCTGCTTCGCGGATTTGTAACTGCAGTGGCCCGTTCTGCTGGGTCTGGCGGAGTTTGGCTTGTTCTGAGACCAGCTGGGCACGACGCTGGTCGATGATTTTGCGGGCTGAAGCGACCTGGGCTTCGCTCGCGGCAACTGCAGCCTGCTGGGCTTCGGCAATAGCGCGGTACTGATCGTAATTCGCTTTCGAGACTTCTTTCTTGTCGTAGAGAACCTGGTAGCGGGCGAAGTCAGCCTGGTTGCGATCGCTGGTGGCCTGGGCCTGCTTGAGCTTGGCGATATCAGAGTCCAGATCATGCTGCGCGGCGGCCAAGGCGGCATCGGCATTGGCGACTTCAGCCTGCTGCGAGGTGACGTCGGCGACGTTGCTGGTGCGGGTGATCGGTACGTTTGGATGCGACGCGCCGAGCTGCGCCGTGGCCTGATCGTATTGCGCCTGGGCCTGTGCAAGCGAGACTTTACTGTCGGCGGGGTCGAGGTCAACGAGTGGATCGCCGGCTTTGACGGTGTAGTTGTCGTCGACGTGAACGGCGGTGATGGTGCCGTCGACGCGGGAGGCGACGGGGTCAAGGTGGCCATTGACCTGGGCGTCGTCGGTGTCCTGGTAGGTTTGGGTGTAGAGGTAGTAGAGGACACCGGCAACAGCGAGCACGGCGACGACGCCGATCAGGATGATTGGATTGAAGCGGCGCTTTTTTGCTTCGGGAGAAGCTTCGGTCGCGCTATTTGGATTGGGCGCTCCGTCGGAAGCGGGGGCTGCCAGTACCGGGGCTGTGGCGACGGTGCCGCCATCGTTTTCGTTGCTCATTACAGGCTTCCTTTCAGCAGGTCAGGCAGATCTTTTTCAGCTTCGCCGATGGCACGCGCGAGGGTGATGCGGGCAACGCTCTGAGAGAATCGGCTGCTGACATAGTCATGGTCAGCGGAGGCGAGGGATTGCTCGGAGCTGACGACTTCGACGGAATCAGCTACGCCCACGGCGAAGCGATCCTGCGATTGCTGCAGGGTCTGGAGGGCAAGCTGCCGGTTGCTTTCGGCAGTGGCGACTTGTTCGGTGGCGACCTGCAGATCAATATAGGCATTGCGGACATCAAGTTCGACGGCGCCGCGCTGGTCAGATAATTCGGCGCGTCGCTGGGCGACGACAGCGTCAGCCTGTGCGGTGTCAGCGTGGATGCGGCCGCCTTGAAAGATTGGCACAGAGAGAGTTGCTGCTGCCTGAAAGACGCTGGTGCCGCTGTTCGGGTTGGTGCCTTGCAGGCCGTAGGTGCCGTTGATGTTTGCGGTAGGAAGACGCTCGGCGCCGGCGGCTTTACGGGTCTCTTCGGCGGCGCGAAGCTGGGCTTCGGCGGAGCGGAGATCCTGGCGCTGCGCGAAGGCGGTGCGAATAGCGGTGTCGAGTTCAGGTGCGGCGGGTGTACCGGTCGGCAGCTTCTCCGCGAGCGAAATTTCTGCGCCGAGGGGGAGACCGATGAGGCGGGCGAGAGAGTTCTTCTGTTTGAGGAAATCGCCGCGCTCGGAAGAGAGGCGCTGCTTTTCAATCTGAAATTCGACGAGGCTGCGGGTTGCATCAATCGGTGCCGTGCTGCCGGCGTCGGCTTGCGCCTGCGCTTGTTTGTAGGACGCTTCAGAATACTGCACTTCCACCTGCTGTTGTTCGATCAATGCCTCTGTTGCGAGGAGTTGCAGGTAACTGCCGGCGACGGCAAGGACGACCTGCTCGCGTGCGTCCCTGGCGTTGAGCAGGGCAGCATCTTCTGCCTGGTGAAACGAGCGAAGGTTGTGGACGGCGGTAAGGTCGAGAAAATCTTCCTGCAGGCTGCCGTGGAGATCGTAATAGTGGAAGGGGCCGACTGCCGTGGGGAATGCGAATCCTAACGAGTCCCCAAAGGCGCTGGCACTGAAGCCTTCTGCCGCGAGGTCGACTTTCGCAGCATTCTCCGAGAGGCTGGCATTGATCTGCGGCAGGAGGCTGCTGCGGGAGAGTGCCCGCTGTGCAGAAGCGGCGCGGGAGGCGGTGTCGGCGGAGACCCGGCCCAGGTTGAACGACAGTCCACGACGGATAGCATCTTCAATCGTAAGCGTGATGGGTGCAGATGTCGCCTGGGGGTCGAGCACGCTGCCCGCGGTATTGCCGGAGACAGAGATGCGCGTGTTGAGGGTGTTGGCAGAGCTGCCGTCATTTGCAGATTGCTGTACCTGAACGGTGCTGCCCGCCTGGCGTCCTGAGAGCGGAAGCTGGGTGGCGCGAGCAGCACCCGAACCGGAAGCTGAGCCCTGGATCTGCGCCAGCCCTGACGCCGGCAGCATGACAAGGGCGGCGCTGCAGGCGGTGCTCGCCAGGCATTGCCGGAAACCAGGCTGAAGGCGCAGGCAGTGTCCAGCGCGACGGCCGGGATCGCGATTGAACCAAGCGGTTCTGAAAATTAAAAACATACGTGTATGTATTTTTATACCACAGCCTGTTTCTTCCCCTATGATGGAAAGTGGATGCCAGTAAAAGAATCGAAACCTCGGAGTAAACATCAGGACCGCACGGAAGCGACGCAGGCGAAACTGCTGCGGGCGGCAGAGGCCATTTTTACGCGTGATGGCTTCGCCGCGGCCAAGCTGGAGCAGATTGCGGAGAAGGCCGGTTACACGCGGGGGGCCATCTACGCGCATTACAAGAGCAAGGAAGACCTGTTTCTTGATCTGCTCGAACAGCGGATGCATGGCAAGCTGGCCATGGTGCGGACGCTGCTCGAAGAGGCCTCAACCCCGGATGAGCGCATGGCAAAATTCCGGTCCCACCTGTTGGCGATTACCTGTGACCGCTCATGGGCGCTGCTGATTCTTGAGTTCAAGTTGTTTGCGCTGCGGCAGCCGAAGTTGAAAGCGCGGATGCGCCGGCTGATGTCCATGATGCATTCGACGACCGGTGAGGAATTTTTCCATATGCTGTGTGGGAAGGTAAAGCCGAACGAGAAACATTCATTGGAGCGCAGGCTATCGCTGGTGAGTTCTATCATGAGCGCTGCTGTGCTCGAGAGCCACTTTCGCCCGGCACTGCGGGATGATAAAGATCTCGAAACCGTTCTATCTGAGCTCTTAGAATTTATTGTCCGCCGCTAGTACGGAGAATCGCGATGAGTTGCGGAACCCAGTTCTCAAAGCGAGAACCGGGGCAGCCGTGCGTCTTTGCTGATCAGGCACGGGGCCTTCGCAGGCAAGCGCGGCGATTGGAAGGTGAGTGTTAGACTGCTCGCAAACCGATACGTCCAGGACGTCTTCTCCGGAAAGTGCGAAGTGCCGTGTTATGAGTTCTCAGCAGAAGTTACCGCGGCTGGTCTATCGCGGAGCGCAAGGTCAGCAGACGATCGTGATCCAGCCGCTGCCGTTCACCATCGGCCGCAGCGAGGACCGTCATCTTTCGCTGCCCCATGCGCAGGTTTCGCGCAGCCACGCAATGATCAACGTCGATGCGGATGGTCTCTACATTGAAGATCTGCAGAGCCGGCATGGGATGCTGGTAAACGGGGTACGGAGCAAACGCGCGCATCTGCACTCAGGGGATGAGATACAGCTTGGAACAGCGTCGGCTTCGATGCTGTTTCTGGATGCCGGCGACGATACTTCAACGCGCTTGCTGATGAGCCGCATCTCCGGAAGTACTGCCGGGTCGGACCTCGAAAAGCTATCACTGTTCCTGCAGGCGGCGCAGAGCTTTAACAACACCAGGGTGTTGCAGGATGTGCTGAGCACGATGGTCGAATATGCGTTGCGACTAACCGGCGCGGAGCGTGGCTTTGTCTTTCTAGGCAAGAGCGTCGCGACCTTCGAACTGGGATGCGGCCGCACCAAGGATGGCATGGCGATTGACGATCACTCGAAGATATCGCGATCGATTGTGCGCGACGCAGCGCAGTCGGGGTCCGAATTTATTATTGGCGATGCGACCGGGCAGGGTAAAGACCTGGGACGGGACAGCATTATTGCGCACGAACTGCGCAGTGTGATTGCCATCCCTCTGCGTCGCCGGAACAGCGAGACGCTGCTGGGATTGCTCTATCTCGACAGCAGGCTGCAGGCCTGTAACCTGAGCAGCGTGAGCCGTGACATTCTGCATGCAATTGCAACAGAGGCGGCAACACTTGTCGAGAATGCGAGTATGCTGCAGGCGGAGCAGGCGGCCCAGCTGATGCGCAAGGAGATGGAGATCGCGTCGGCAATTCAGCAGCGGATTATCGCGCAGGAGCTGCCGCAGTTTCCCTACGCGCGGCTGGCGGCCAAGACGGTGCAGTGTACCGAGGTGGGCGGCGACTTTTACGATGTGATCCCGGTGAAGGATGGCTTTGTGGCCATTGTGGCGGATGTGTCGGGTAAGGGCATGTCGTCGGCGCTGCTGGCATCGATTATCCAGGGAATGATGTATGCGCAGATCACGAGCGGCGCTTCGCTGGTCGATACGGTGCAGTCGGTGAATGCGTTTTTGTGTGCGCGGGTTTCGGGTGAAAAGTATGTGACGCTGATCGTGCTGCGGTATGGCGATGGCGGGGCGGTGGAGTTCGTGAACGCGGGGCACGTGCTGCCGATTGTTTGCGGGCCGCATGGAGCGACGCGCAGAATTCCAGACGGCGATGTGCCGGCCGGACTTATTGCTGACGCGACGTTTCATGCGATCAAGTTCCAGATGGAGGTGCAGGAACGCATCGTGCTGATCAGCGACGGTATCAGCGAGGCGGAGAATGGGGCGGAAGAAGAGTTTGGCGCGCAGGCGCTGATGCCGTACCTGTTCGCTGCCGAACCGATCACGAGCATTTTTGCGGCGGTGAATCACTTCTGCGAGGGAGCGCTGCCGCATGATGATCGGACGATGTTGACGGTGGAACGGTTGAGCTGACGGGAGCTCCTGACGCCAGCCGTTCATGGCGTGCATACCTGGCGTTGTCATTCCTGAACATTCGAAGGTTCAGAGACTTCGGCTTGCGGGCGCTAGCGCTGAGAGACAGGTGGGAATCCCAGGTCTCACACGCGAGACCTGGGGCACCGGCGAGAGCAGATCTAACACCCAATCCCAGGTCTCAAACGCGAGACCTGGGGCACCCGCGATACCTGGTCTCACACCCAATCCCAGGTCTCAGACGCGAGACCCGGGGGCACCCGGTTTTTCTTAGAGCCAGCGATTAAAAGTTGAAGGAGAGTTGCAGGTTGATGGTGCGGTTGCCGGCGCTGGAGGCGCCGAAGAAGCCGCCGGCCAGGGACTGCGACCTGTTGAAAAGGGAGCTGAGGGTGGGCACCGAGCTTTGTGTATTCAGCAGGACGCCGCTTGGCGTTCCCAGGTTTTCATGGTTAAGCAGGTTGCTGGCGAAGGCCGAGATGTTGATGTTGTATTTGCGGGGGACGCTCTGATCGATCCTGCCGGGGCCACCGGAGTTGCCGCTGAGGCCGCGACCGCCGAGGCCGCCCGGGCCGCCGCGTGGGCCGCCGCTGCCGGGGCCCTGACTGCCTTTGGCTAGTTTGGGGCCGATGCCGATGACCTTGGCCAGACGCAGGTTGAGCGAGACATTGTTGGGACCGTTGCCAGAGTCAAAGGGGACGAGCCGGTGACCGGCGACGGTGCCGAGATCGAGACAGCCATAGGGAGTGTAGGTGACGCCGACGTTGTTGGCGGCTTTGCAGGCGGTCTCGCTGAGCGGTGAATACGTGGGGCGGAAATTGAACTGGTTGTTGCCGCTGGTGTTTTCGCCGGTGGTGATGTTGAAGGGCGCACCCGAGTTGAAGGCGAGGAAGGGCGAGATGGAGATGGCGTAAGGGGCGGTGAAGTTTCCGAAGAGGAAGCCGCGGTGGTGGTTGTCGTAAGGGGTGCGGCCGTAATCGAGGCCGATGTTGTAGGGGTCAGAGGGAGTGCTGGTGACTCCGTTGGTATCGCCCTTGGCGGTATT